>JAJZXJ010000003.1:0-9860 GCA_021802425.1 bacterium
GGTTTCCTAAACCTTTGGTCATCGGTTCGATTCCGGTCGGGGGCACCAGTTAAAAACAATCATATTCTTTAAAACCGCCTTTATTATTTGGAAGTATTGCTTTCAATATCCATAAGGACTAAAATAAGCTCTGCATACGCCCATATCAATAAGAATATTAAGATTGATACAATAACCCCTCCGATCAGCGAAAAGAAAAATGAAGATATCGCCGAACCGAAATTGAATCCGGAAGAGCCGTATAGCGCGGCCATTTTCCCTGCCTCATCGGCCCATACAAACGACATAATAAGGGTGCCGATTAAACCGGCAACAAGGTAAATTAAGGCGATAATTTTAAGAATGAAGGCGATAAGGGAAAGTGCGGGATATTTTGAGTCGTTCTTAAATGTACCTTTAAGTTTAAAATACGAAATGTAATTCATTGATGCCTCCTTATCAGGTTTTTAATTGTTATTTTTATAATTGTTAATATTATATAATAAAAAAAATATATTTAAAGAAAAATTTTTGCTTTTGCAATACCTTTGCATTATATTATCCTTAATAGAAAAAAATAAAAAAGGTATTCACGATGATTAAGAAAACCGGTCAAATCCATATTTTATCAATTAATTGCGGAAGTTCTTCCGTAAAATTTTCAATTTTCGAAATATCAGGTTCTTTGGATAAAAAAAATCCATTGTTAAACGCAGGAAGAATTTTTTCGGGGATAATAGAAGAAATCGGGACTAAATTTGGCGAATTTCATTTTAAAACAAAAGGCAAAAAAGATTTTGGAAAATTAAATTTTAAGGATCATTCCGAAGCAATAAATTTTATGATTCATAAATTTAAATTAGGATTTAATATTGCTAATTTAAATATTAGCATTGTGGTTCACAGGTTTGTTCATGGAGGAGATGAATTTAGAAAACCTGTAATAGCCTCCCGGGAAAATATCGTTAAACTAAGCAGATTAAACGAACTTGCCCCTCTTCACAATCCTTCCAACTTAAAAGGGCTTGAGATTGCGTCGAGATACCTGCCACACGCAAAACAGGTTTGCGTTTTTGACACCGCTTTTCACCATACCGTTCCCTTGTATGCAAGAATGTATCCCATACCGCTCGATTATTACAATAGATATAAGGTAAAAAGATACGGATTTCATGGAATTTCATATTCTTATATAAATAATTTATTAAGTTTGAATAAAAAGGATATAAAAAAATTGATTATCTGTCATCTGGGCAACGGGGCAAGTATTTGCGCCGTAAAAAACGGTGTTTCCGTTGACACATCGATGGGTTATACCCCTTTAGAAGGCCTTATGATGGGAACGAGATGCGGCGATATAGACCCGTCCATACCGTTTATTCTTAAAGAAAAACTTAATGTTTCATGCGAAGAATTATACGACATTCTAAATAAAAAAAGCGGGCTTCTCGGCATATCCCAAAAAACTTACGATTTTAAAGAGCTATCGACTTATAGCGATGAAAACTCAAAACTTGCCTTTAAAATGTATATATATAGAATAACTAAATTTATCGGGGGGTATTGTGCCGCCCTGAACGGAATAGACGCTCTGGTTTTCACAGGGGGGATAGGCGAAAATTCTTCCCTCCTAAGAAAAGAGGTATGTAAAAACCTGGCTTACCTTGGCATAAAAATAGATGGCCTGAAAAACAAGGAGGCTTCGGAATATTTCAATAAATTTGATTGCCATGGAAAAATCAAAATAAGAAAATCGATAAAGTCAATAGGCATCGGGAAAATTCCCGTTTTTGCCGTTCATACCGATGAGGACGTTCAGATGGCGAGCGAGGCTGTGAAGTTGCTATTTTATAAAAAACCGGCGGCAACTTAATAAATTTAAATTGCCAAAGTTTATATATTTTAATATGCCGGTCTTTATTTATTATTTATTTTATTTATAAATATTTTCTTCCGCAGGGAATGAGCCGTTTTTTACCTCTTCTTTATAGCTTTTTAGCGCATTAACGATTAATGTTCTTGAATCGGCAAATTTCTTAACAAATTTTGGAGGTTTTTTATCCAGCATTCCGACGGCATCATAAAAAACAAGAACCTGCCCGTCCGTACATCTGCCTGCTCCTATTCCTATTGTCGGTATAGAAACTTTATTCTGGACGCTTAACGCAGCCTCTTCGGGCATAGCTTCCAGAACTATCATAAATGCGCCTGCCTTTTCAAGCGCCACGGCATCATTGACAAGCCTTTCTATCTGGGATTCGATTCTTCCCTGAACCTTATAGCTGCCTAAAACATTTATAAATTGCGGCATTAATCCTATATGCGCTATAACGGGAATGCCATTTTCGGCCAATTTTTTTATGGTCATGCCTGCCGTCTCTCCGCCTTCTATCTTAACTCCGTTTGCGCCGCTTTCTTTTAAAATCCTGCCCGCATTAATCAAAGCCTGCTCGGGACTAACCTGATACGACATAAACGGCATATCGCAAGCGACAAAAACATCCGTTAAGGCACCCTTAACGATTTTGGCGTGGTAAATCATTTCTTCCAAAGTAACGCCAATAGTATTATCCTTTCCCTGAACGGTGGTTGCAAGAGAATCTCCCACCAACACTATATCGACGCCCGCTTCTTTCGAAATGCCCGCCGATATATAATCGTAGGCGGTAACCATCACGATTTTTTCTTTATCTAACTTCATTTTAATGAAGTCTGCTATTCCTTTCATGGTAAAATAACGCTATACTATTTTATTCAAGATGTTCCCCGTTTGGGTAACGTAGGCGGCAGCCTGCCCATTGCCGTTATATTGAGCATTGCCGTTAGCGTTGGCGTTGCTATTATTGGCTGCCGTATTTTGGTTAAGGTTCGCAACAGATTCATTTAGAGCATTAATCAATCCCTGATTCAATGTGTCAACGGTATTTAATGTCAGAGCGGCAGTCTTATTATAGACATCGTTTGGACCGGCGATATTTTGATAATTACCCTTGTCGGCATTTGCTTGATTTGTTTGAAACAGATTTTTGCCGCCTGAAACGGAGTTCAGCGCAAGCTCATTGTTAAGGCTGTTTCCAACTCCTTGAACCATAATAACTCTCACCCCCTTTTTAGCAATCGTTAGATAAGAATAACCCTATATTTTTAAAATATCACAAAAAAATATATTGTCAAATTTCAATTTCAATGTAAAAGGCATTCAAAATTTTATTTTTAAGCGCTAAATTTAACATACTTATCTTTTGGACAGCCACAGACAGGGCATTTATCGGGCGCTTCGGCCCCGACATGGGTATGGCCGCAAACAGGGCAAATATAGACGGTTCCCCCGTCAAAATCTTTTCCCGAATCTATCAGTTCTTTTGCCTTTTTATAAATATCCCTGTGTATTTTTTCAGCCTCTAATGCATAATGAGTGGAGCGCACGGCTTCTTTTTCATTTTGAAATTTTGCAACCTCGTAAAAAACGGGATACATCTCCTCTATCTCGTAATCCTCCCCGTTGAATGCGGCGCTTATATTTTCGCTCGATTTCTTAATGCCGCCCAAAGCCTTTAAATGATTTTTGGCGTGGACAAGCTCGGCGCGGGCAATAGCCTTAAAAACATTTGCCAGTTTAGGCTTGCCTTCATTTTTAGCCTCTTCCGAAAATATCATATATTTGACATGTGCCTGGCTTTCACCTGCAAAAGCGGCTTTTAAATCGTCTTCCGTCATCTTTCTCATTTTTAATTCCTCCATAAACGGTTGTTTATTATTATTCAATAGTAAACAATAATAATTATTATTTATAGGGCATTATATCATAAAAATGCCTCAAATATGAATAAATTAATAAAAGTATATACTGGATAGGGCTATATAATAATTTTTTAAATATTCAAGATATGTTCTTATAAGCTGCCTGTATTTTTCATAGTTCTTTACCGAAATTAGAGGAGTTTTGGATTCAAACGCATAAAGACAATTTAACGCATTTTTATTTTTTGAGTAAGAACATTCGCCGGAAGCCGTTCCGGCATTATTACTTAACTTTAAAACCGCCGGCAAATAATAAATATTAGATTTTTTGGGAAGTTTAATAGTTATTTTTGCGATATGTTTAAATGGATAGCCCATTACCATCGGGTAAATCCTGCGGGACTTTAAGACGGTATGAAGAAGCCCTGTGTCTTCGGGCATTATCTGATGAAATATTACCTTATCGCCTCTTGCCTGCCCATAGCGCTTATCTGAAAATTTTATTTTTAACATAATATTTTTATTAATATTATTAATATTTTTATATCTTAAATGCAGAGTATTAGCTCCAGGAGCAAAATTATATAAGAAACCCGCCGCTTGCATCTTTTTTTGGTACCCGCTTGCATCTTTCAAAGACGATCTTTTAAAATTTGAATAAACCCCTTTATAAATAACTATAATTCTCCCGCTCAACTGCCCATTTTTGTCTATTTTTCCTCTGAATTTAAACACTTTTTCATTCATGCCCGCTTTTTGAGCGGGAAGGGTTATAAATTTGTACCTGCGGCCGGATAACAACTCAACTCCTTTTCTGCCGGATATGCTAAACGGAAGGCTAAAAGCCTTATATGAAGATGAATCCGGATATAAATAAAACCGCTTACCGTTAATTTTTGTCCCGACAATTACGGAATCAAACTGTTTTGGGGAGACGGATTTGATATTTAAATTTGATGTATTCAATGATGTTACGAGAACAGGAAATGCATCGATGCCCTTAATTTTTAACATTGTTATTAAAAGCGAGGCTAAAGACTTTGAATCGCCGTAACCGTTGGAAAGAGTGAAGGATGCGGGCTCAGGATTATAGCCGTTTATGCCGTAGCCTATCCCGACATATCTAAAAGATTTAACGAAATCGTTATAAATTGAAATTATTTTTTCTTTTTGCGCATTATTTTTATTCTTAACGCCGCCCATACTTTTTTTGACAAATCTTTTAATTTTTTTATCGGCTTTTTCGGACTTTATGAACAGCTTATTTATATGATTTAGCAATCTGTTCCACGAGGTATAAGTGGAAACAGAAATATACTTTCTATAATTTTTTAAAGGGGGCATATAGGATTCTTTTTTTATAGCCGGAATATTCTTAATGCGCAAATAAAGTTTTATATATTTTTTGTTTTTTATATTTATGGCTTGTTTTACGACCGAAGACTTATTAACTATATTATGCAGATATAAATTAATATTTAAGCCGGCAGGATAAATTAAAGTAAAGCCTGTATCTTTAACGGGAATGGTGCGGGTAAAATAGTCCGAATAAAATGCTCCGTTTTTAATAAGCGGCTTAAAATTATAAAGTTCGTAAGAAAAGTTTATTATCGAACCGTCTTCGGCGGCAGGCATCGATAATGTTAAGTATTTTATACTTGAATATATCGGATATTTTATGGCAATGCCTGGCGAAACGACATTAACGGCATGCTTTCCTACCGGAATCTTGAACATTCCCTTAAGAAGCGTATAGGCATATAACAGCTTAACCTTTTGATATTTAGTAGAAAACGGAATAATGACTTCCGAAAATCTATTTATCCCTCTTTGCGACAATATTTTTATGGATTCGCTGACATAAATTTTGGCTTGATAATTTTTATTTAGTTTAAGAATGACATTTTTTTTAAGCAATTCAGCCCCAAATTTTTTATATTTAAATTCCTCATTGGGCTTATTCGTTTTATTTTGGCCGACAGTATCAAGAGCAAAAGAACTTACAGGATTTATAAGATTCAAACTGCTAATAATAATTAAAAAAAGAACCAAAAACAGTGATAATTTTAATGTCCTCATACTTTAGCCCCTTACTAAAATTTAAACTTATAATATTAATATTAACTTATAACATAAAGTAAATTTAATTTTTAAAATTCACAGCCCGAATAGCCTTGGTGTAGCCTTAACTTAATTTGCATATATTAAAAATGGAACATTTCCCGCAATTATCTTCATTCTTGTTTTTAGGGCAAAGATCCAGTATTCCCAGTCTTGTAATGGCAAAATCATACTTTACCGGATCAAAACAGTCAAGTTTTTTAAGGTTCTCGGTTATCTCTTCCGCCATTTTAAAGGAAGGATTTTTATAAGTCGTTAAGCCGATATATTGGCTGATTCTGCCTATATGGGTATCTACCGGCATTATTAACTGGGACGGATTTATATCCCGCCAAATTCCAAAGTCAAGATTATCGGAATTTCTTACCATCCATCTCAAGAATAAATTTATTCTTTTGCACGGACTATTGTCAACCGGCGATGTGAAAAAGAAACGCACCATCGAATCTTCGGGCGGAACAGCCGAGTTATAAACAGATGAAAAATCTATAAGTTCAAGCGCCCTTTTTGAAAAACCGGTTACGGCGTTTTTTAAATTTAAATCCGAGGGGTTATAGTCTTTAAGGAAAAAATTTTCGATTGAACCGTGTTTTTTAAGCATTTCGCTTAAAATTAAAAAAAGGGCGACGATATCCCTTTCTTTAATAAATCTGTAATATAAGCCGTTAAACAATTTGAAGCCGTCAGCCGCATTAAAATTAACCGTAAATTCATAAAATTTATGATTTACTATCCGGTCTATTTTATCTAAGATTTTAATAATTTGACTGACATTGCCGAATGCAAACCCTGCGGCTATAAACCCTGCAACTTCTATATCTTTAATATCTTCAAATTTATGCACAAACCCTAACGGGTCGGAATATAAATAAGATTCCTCAAATTTTTCATATAAATCCTCAAGGCACTCTTTTAATTTTTTTTCCTGACTTTGCGGGGTTATAGATTTGACGGCGCCGTTTCTGTAAACAAACGTTTTACCGTTCGGCAAAGACCAGCAGTCTCCCTCTTCGAGCGGATACGGCACATCCTTGCCCCTTCCGATAAAAACCTCTTTTCCGTCAATCAAGGTAAAAAAGTTAAAATCGTTATCCTCCCAAACCAAAGATTTGCCGGGGGATTCATTGCTTAAACCGCCTCCCGCACCTCCCAAGTTTAGTTTGCCGCCTCTTTTGCCGTTAAAACTCATTATATAGCTATGCTCCGTCCTTAAAATATAAGAAATTTATGAACTCTGGGTTATTTTATAAGCAAAATCCATTCCGAATTTTTCGCAGTTTAGCAAATCCTCTTCAAACGGCGTCATTTGAATCTTTAAGCCGTCCTGCACGACAACAAACCTCAGGCTTTTAAGAATGTCCTGCACCATTTGAACGGCCTCGCCGCTCCAGCCGTAGCAGCCGAAAACAGCCGCCTTTTTATTTTTAACATTCAGCATGACTAAAGACGATATCATATCGAATATCGGCTTGGGCGGTTTTGCGTTAAGGGTGGGGGAACCTACGATAACGGCATCGGAATCTTCGATTGTATCCACAACATTTTCAATGCCGGTATCAACCAAATTTACCAAAGTTACATCCGTTAAACCTTCTACACTAGCGCCCTTCGCGATATGTTTCGCCATTTCTTCGGTATTGCCGTAAGCCGATGCATAAACAACCGCTATTTTCTTTACAGCCTCGTTTGCATCGGGCGTTTTACTTGCGCCGATATACCAATCGGTATATTTTTTTAAATCTTTTCTTAAAATCGGGCCGTGCGACGGCGCAATTATGTCGATTTCATAATTTTTAAGTTTTTCTAAAGCGTTTAAGGCATAATTTTTAAACGGCCTCATTATGTGGATAAAATAGTATTTGAATGCCTCGAATGCGGCATCTTTATCGGCTAATAAGTCATTAAAAACATTTGTATCGCAATAATGCGCTCCAAAAAAATCGCAGGGAAACAGGATTTTATCCTCTTTTAGATATGTAAACATAGTATCGGGCCAGTGCAGGAAAGGAGCACTCACAAACTGTAATGTTTTGCCGCCCAAATCAATCGAATCCCCATCGCCGACGGTAATATTATTATAATCCTTTTTGATAATATGTTTAACAAAGTGATGCGCATTTTTCGAATAAACTAATGTCGCGTCTTTTGCTATGTCTTTTATTAAATGAAGCGCTCCGGAATGGTCGGGTTCAGTATGGTTTATAATTATGTAATCTATTTTTGATATGTCGGTTAATCCGCTTAATTTATTTATTAACTGATCCTTTGTATTGAGTTTTACCGTATCTATCAAAGCCGATTTCTGAGCGCCTTGAATAAAATAAGAATTGTATGTGGTTCCGTTTTCAGTGGGAATTACTATATCGAATATCCTTAAATCGGGGTCGAATGCGCCGGTATAAAATACGCCGTCCTTTATAGTTAAGGCTTTTTGAGAAAGACCGTTATCATTATCCATTAGCTTAAACCTCCTATTTAAGTTTAAGGATTTGCTGTAAATTAAACAACAAATTTTTTATATATATCGTTTATCGATGTTTTAAAATATTATATCATATAATATAATGAAATATAAGCGAATATGAGCAAAAATAAAATAAATGGTAAGAAAATAAGCCGGTTAAGCATTTATATACATACCCCTTTCTGTAAAAGCAAATGTAATTATTGCAGCTTTTATTCCATACCCTTGCCCGAGGCTGATAATATTTTTGGCGTCTTAAAGCACAACGACAATATATGTGGGAATAATCAAGAGTTGAATTATAGCCTAAATGGTAATAATCCGAATGATTATCCTGATATGCTTAAATCGGAGATGGAAACTATGTCTGAGAGATTTAACCTTGGCGGTTCTTTTATAAACAGTATATATTTTGGAGGCGGAACCCCTTCGATTATGCCGGTTATTTTTTTTCAAAATGCGTTAGGATTTCTAAATAAAAGCTTTAAAATTTCAAATGATGCCGAAATAACAGTGGAGATAAACCCCGAAAGCGGAAATTTTGAAAAGCTCTCAGCCTTAAAATCGCTTGGGATAAATCGTCTATCCATCGGAGCACAAAGCTTTAACGACGATGTACTAAAAACGGCCGGCAGAATCCATAATAAAAAAGATATTTTTAATGTGATAAATAATGCAAAAAAAATAGGCTTTAAAAACATATCACTTGATTTAATAACCGGGCTTCCGGGGCAAACCGAAACTATTTTTTATAATGACATAAGGCAAACATTAGATATGGAACCTGGGCATATTTCGGCTTATATGCTCAGCGTCGAAAAGAATACGAAATTTTATAAAACCTGCAATGAAAAAAATGAAAAAAATAGGCTGACATTCATATCGGAAGAAAATACGGCTAAATATTACGAAATATTATGCAAATTATTGGTCGAAAATGGTTATATTCACTACGAAATATCAAATTTTGCAAAAAACGGGCATGAAAGCAGGCATAATTTAAACTACTGGAAAAGGGGCCAATATTTAGGATTAGGACCTTCGGCTTCGTCTTTTTTGAAAACGGAAGACGGAAAAGAAATCAGGAAAACCAATGTACCGGATTTTGATAAATACGCAGGTAATATCTTACAAAAAACCGGTAATGAATATGAGGCCGGTTTGCTCGAAATCCTGACCGAAAAAGATAAAATCAACGAGGAAATATTCCTATCTTTAAGGACAAATTCGGGTCTTAGTGCAAAAAAGCTGCTTAAATTTGTTAAGTCCTCTATTGTAAATAGTTTTATCGAAGGAGGGCTTATGAGAAATTGCAACGGAAATATCCTGTTGACGGTAAAAGGCATGCTTTTATCTTCGGAAATATTTGCGCGCATTATGGTTTGATACTTTTGTATTGCAATATAACCGGCCAATATCTATAATAATATTTATATTTATAGTTGTAATTCCGATTTTACGGAGAGATGGCCGAGCGGTTTAAGGCGGCGGTCTTGAAAACCGTTGATGGCAAAACATCCGGGGGTTCGAATCCCTCTCTCTCCGCCAGTTAAAA
>JAJZXJ010000003.1:9960-19115 GCA_021802425.1 bacterium
TTTTTTTTCTTTTTATTACTTATAATTAATTATTTATATATAATGAAACATTTATAATTAAATTAACTTATTATTTATAATTATTATTAAATAAAATAATTGACAAACTTTATTTTTATGATAATATTGTGCCTAAGGCAGCATTTTAATATCAAAAACATTTAACTAAGGAGGACAGTTATACTGTACCCATAAATATGGGGCACAAAAAGAGAGGAGTGTGTTCTCGCAACTAAAACTAAAACATTTAACTAAGGAGGAAATCTTTATGTCAGATGAAAAAAAAGTTGGCGACCCAACGGCGTTGGGTTTATTTGCTTACGGCATAGCTCTTACGCTTTTGGCTACAGTAATTGGCGGTTTCGCAGGTCCGTTTAACGGGCTGATTTTAGGCACGATTATCTTTACCGGAGGAGTCGGATTAGTTTTAGCCGGTGTTTATGATTTTATGCGCGGCAGCGCTTTCGGGGGAGTTGCATTTACTGGATGGGGCTTGTTATTCCTAACCGTTTCGGTTTTTTTTATCGCAACGGTTATCACAAAAGCCGCGGCCGGTCCTGCGCCCATGTTCGGCGGCTGGTTTCACTTGTTGTGGGCTATCTTTGGCTTTGCAACGTTTTTCGGAGCTAATGTATTAAAAAAATGGGTAATGCTGCAAATTGCCCTTTTTTTAACAAGCGTTTTTCTTTTAATACAGGCTATAGGTCTCTTTACAGGGTCGTTAGCCGGTCTTCTGCCCGTGGTAGGAATAGTCGGCATAGTTGCAGGTTTATGTGCACTTTATACAGCTATAGCCGTATTAATTAACGGAGCGGCGGAAAAAACCGTTCTTCCGGCGTAACCATTACTATCAAAAGAGAGCTATTAATTAATCTAATAGCTCTCTTTTCTAATACTTAGCTTATATCCTTCCTTGCAAATATTAAAGACGATATAATAACTAATAAAACCATATAGCTCAGACCATAAACAATTCTGTAAAAAACTGTCCCCGCCGAAATAAATATTTTATATGCCGCTTCCGAGCTTATATTGAATATGGAAAAATTCGGCAAAACGGTATAGATGATATGGACAATATTAGTAAGCAGATGGTTTGCCTGATGAACAATTACCGTCTTTCCGCCTATAATTTTTTTAACGGGTCTTACAAGGTCGTTCATTTTACTTGAGACATTGCCTATGAAAAAAATAAGTACGGTAAATATAGAGGCTAACGCCTTTGATGTTATTAAAGAAAAAAGTAATGCCACAGCCGCAATAAATACCGATTCTATTATAATAAAAATCGCTTGAATTATCAAAGGCTGAGGCAAAGAATAAACGGTAAAAGGCTTTGCCTTAGTCTTTTGGATTATGGATTTATTTGGCGCATTTTTGCTTTCTTTAACGGAATTGCCATGAATGCTTTTTAAATGAGAGACGGCCGGCTTAGATTGCCCCGCAAACGGTTTAAAAGGTATGACATATTTGTGCATAATCAAAAGAACAAAGTAAAAAATAAGCATCATTATAATTGTCGAAAATATTATGGCGACCGTTAACCCTAAAAACCTGCCTATTAAGTATTCCGCTCTTTTAACAGGCCTTGTAATGCTTAAATATATGCTTTTTTTCTCTATATCGTCATATATTATAGATGAACCGATAAAAATACCGATAAAAATATTAAAAATCGTTATGGCAAAAATGGAAAAATCTACCATAATCCTGCCCTGGCTTATAAAACTTGTTTGAGAGACAAAGTAGCTTCCCGAAATAAGAATTAAGGCAAATATTAAAAACGAGTAAAAAATCTTGGAATTTTTTATCTCTTTAAAAGAATACATCGTTGAATATAAAATTTTTTTCATTGGAATACCTGCTAATTTTTCTTGTTTTTACGCATTAAATCGTAAAGATATACCTCTAACGGCGTACTGTATTCTGCTATTAAAAGGTAATCTTTATCTTGTTCCGGTTTAGCCGTACCCGGCATACGCTCGTGATTCTTGGAAGGATTTAATTTTGCCGCCGTATAACCTTCCGCCTCTTTTTCAATTGCGGCAATGCCTTCATTCTTGATTAGCCTGCCGCCTGTCAGAACCGCAATTTTATCGCACAGTTCCTTGCTATCCGCAAGCACATGCGATGAAAAAAATATGGTTTTTTTTCTTTGTTTTAATTTAAATATTATATCCTTAAATTCTTTTCTCCCGATAGGATCAAGTCCCGATAACGGTTCGTCAAAAATTAAAATCTCCGGATCCCCCAAAATAGAAATAGCCAGAGCTAACCTCTGGGTCATCCCCTTTGAATATTTGTGGGCATGAATGTCTTTTGCGTAAAAAATACCTGCTAATTTTAGCACATCATAAATTTCGTTTTTATCTATTTTTTTATTCAATAACTTAGAATAATAATTAATAATCTCAATCCCCTTAAGTCCCCGGGGAAAACTTGGGTTTTCGGGCAAATAACCCAAATTAAGCCGCGCCCTATAATCCGTTGAATCGTAACCGTTTATCTTAATAATTCCGTTTGATGGATGAATCAGTCCTACGATCATCTTGATCGTTGTAGATTTTCCTGCGCCGTTTGGACCGAAAAACCCCGTAACCTTGCCCTCCTCGATGGTTAAAGAAAGATCGTAGGCGGCATATTTTTTAATTCCGAAAAACCCGACTCGAAAATATTTTGTTGTATTTTTTAATTTAATCATAAATTTTTTTGCGGTAAAAATAGTTTTAATGAATATGGTACTTTATATTTTTTATGTTCTTTTTTAAATATTATCTCTTTTTTAACCGCATTAATCCTGTACTTTAAGATTTGCCTTATATATGGGTTATCGTTGTTTTTATACATCTCTTCAAGAAAACTCAAAGCTCCTTTAAGATTTCCCGACTTATTAAGAAGTTTCATATATAAAAACTCCAAATATTTCGGGCTGTTTTTCATGCCGATTGCATATTTAAGATAATAGGCGGCTTTTTTGAAGTTATTAAGGCTATAAAAATAGTTAAATGCTATCAAAAACGGTATATTCCAGTTGCCTTTAAGATGTTCCATTCCCATTTTTAATAATTTTATAGCCCTTTTCGGCTTGCCGCTCAAGCCAAGAAGAGTCCCTCCCGCCTGATACGCGTAATTAAACCGGGGATTAAGGCTAACGGTAATAACCGATATTTTATACATATAGGGATAATGCATTTTTGCGAACCTGAACGAGGAAGCCTCCTGGACAAAAAGTACCCAAAAGTAATCCGAAAAAAGCGTATTAAAGTTTAAATCGATAAATTTTATAAATTCCGGTTTTACGGAAGAATATCTTAAGAAAGACGCAAGTTTTAATTTTAGACTATGTGAAGGCGATACTACGCGGCTAAAAGAAAAAAATATAAAATAAGCCAAAAATATTATGAATACAGGTACAACGAAGGCTTTCGCAAGCTTGCGAATAGAAATTTCCATAAGGCTATTATTTCAATAATTTATATTAAGACAAATTTGTCAATAATTTTAAATAAAATAGAACCGTTTTTGATGCGATTTCTTTAGCGTCGAACTTTTTAACGACTTCATTATAGCAATTTAATCCCAATTTTTCAATTAACCCACGGTTATCGACTAATGAAATAATCTTACCCGCAAGCTGGGCGTAATCCCCCGCCCCAAATAAAAGCCCTGTTTCGTTGTTTCTTATTATCTCCGGTATCCCTCCCGCATTGGAAGCAATAACCGCCTTTTTAAATGCGCATGATTCTATGATAATGCTTCCCATTCCTTCGAGACCCGACGGAACGATTATTAAATCGCTTGCAACGATAAATTTTTTTATGTCTTTTTTAAAACCGCTTACGATAAAATATTCTTTAAGCCCTTTTTTGTTAATAAAATCCGTTATATGCTTATATAATACACCCTCCCCGATAATAACAAATTTTATATCGTTTCGCGTCTTTATTATTAATTCTGCCGCTTTTATTAATACCTCATGCCCCTTTTCTTTAGACAGCCTCCCGATAAGAGAAATCATTTTTTCGTCCGGCTTAATCCCGAGTTCGCTTCTAACATTTTGCCTTTCAAGCTCATAAACAAACATTTCTTTCTGCAATCCGTCTTCATCGTAAATCCTTGGACTATAAATCGTTTCAATCTTTTTTGGATTAATCTTAACATCTTTAATCAAAATGTTTTTAATGTAATCCGATATAGCGATAAACCCGTCCGTTAAAAACCTGTAGATTAAGAATCCCTTTAAAAAGCTTATCCTGTAAGCAACATGCCTTGTTAAAACCTTACTAATCTTTTTTTTAAAAATTAAAAGCGAGGCAATTCCGCCCAGAAAATGGTCCCTCGAGGAGTGAAAATTTATCAAATCTATATCATGCTTTGTTAAAAAATTCCTTATTTTAAATACGGCATAAATATCGAGAAAATTCTTCATTTCAATAGATAAATTATTGATGCCTATTTTATCTAATTCTCCTTTTAATCGTTTATTGTTATTATGTATAACATAAATATTAAAACTTTTATCGTAGTAAAGTTTTAGGAATTCGAGGAGGATTACAATATCGTTTTGCGCTCCGCCGTAATTTTGAAAGCTGTCTATATGAAGTATATTAAATTTGGCTTTTTTATCCATTATAAATATAAAAATATAATTGTTGTAAAAATTGTATTATAATTATTTAAACGGTTCATTAATAATATAGCTTATAGCAAATATATGTCAAACATTATTCTAATTTTTTCTAAAGATGTATTGCTTGCCTTAATACCTCTATTTGTCGCGATAGACATCTTCGGCGTCCTGCCTATTTATTTAGATTTCGTAAAAGATACAAGTCTGGATGAAGAAAAAAATATTAGAAAAAACTCGCTAATCACAGCCTTCAGCGTAGGTATCGGGTTTCTTTTGCTGGGAAAATCCCTCTTCGCCGTTATGGGCATATCTATTTACGATTTTGAAATAGCGGGAGGCATACTTTTACTGATAATATCCATAAATAACCTGATTTCCGAAAAACCTAAACTATTTGCCTCTGCCGAAAAGGCAGATTTAGGGGTTGTTCCCATAGGCGTTCCTTTGATTGTCGGACCGGGGGTTTTAACCACGCTTTTAATTCTGACCGGCATTTATGGCTATTTTGTAATCACGATTTCATTTATTATTAATCTTTTAATCGTTTATGTTGTTTTAAAAAATACAAGAATAATTTTAAAATACCTTGGAAAAACTGGTTCTAACGCAGCCGGAAAGTTAGCGGCGCTTTTACTTGCGGCCTACGCCGTTATGATGATGCGGGTGGGAATTATTAATACCATATCGATTTACATAAAAAATATTGCGCATCCGTTGCGTTAAACATTAAACCTGAAGTGCATTATATCGCCGTCCTTAACGACATAATCCTTGCCCTCAAGCCTTAAAAGACCCATTCTTGCCGCATTAGATTCCGACCCCGCCCTTATAAAATCATCGTAAGATATAACTTCCGCCCTTATAAACCCCTTTTCGAAATCGGAATGAATAGTTCCTGCCGCTTGCGGCGCCTTCCAGCCGTTTTTTATCTCCCATGCCCTGACCTCCTGCTTTCCGGCGGTAAAAAATGAAATCAGGCCTAAAAGCCTGAAGCTGATAGAGGCAACGATGTCCAAAGCCGACGATTCGAGGCCGTAATCTTTTAAAAAAGCGTCTTTATCCTCAAGGCTTAAAGTTGACAACTCCTCTTCTAATTTTGCGCACAACCTTATTACGGGTATATTTTCCGGTTTGGCAATATTTAATATTCCCTCTATCTCATTATTGGAAAAATCTTTGGACAGCATTTGTTCATCGACATTAAGAACATATATAACAGGTTTCGCCGATATAATACCTAAAGATTTTAAAAGGCTTTTTTCGGTTTCGCCAAATTCTTTATTAATTATATTGCCCGTTTCGGAAAGCTGCTTATTAATATTTTTTAAAAAATCAAGGCTGGACAACGCGGTTTTATCCCCGCTTTTGGCCATTTTTTCAAGTTTTTGAATATGTTTAGAAAGAATCTCTATATCGCTTAAAGCAAGCTCGGTATTAATAATCTCAAGATCCCTGACAGGATTAATTGCCCCTTCCACATGCACGACCGAACTTTCTTTAAAAACCCTTATTACCTGTATAATCAAATCGACATTTCTGATATGCGAAAGAAACTTATTCCCGAGTCCTTCGCCTGCCGAAGCTCCTTTTGTCAGCCCCGCAATATCTACAAATTCGACATAAGTCGGCGTAACCTTTTCAGGGTTAACCATTTCCTTAAGCTTATAAAGCCTTTTATCGTTAATCGGTTTTATGCCGACATTAGGTTCTATCGTGCAAAAGGGGTAGTTGCTGGCTTCGGCGCATCCGGAGGTAATAGCATTAAATATAGTTGACTTTCCGACATTCGGAAGTCCTACTATGCCGCATTTAAGTCCCATATCATCAACCTCGTTTCAAATTGCATCTTGTAGAATACTAATAATAAATAATACCTTAAATCACCGTTAGAAACTATTGAAATTGTTTCAACATAAAATAAAAATACTGGATTCCCGCGTACGCGGGAATGACACCCTTTGGGTGAAAAGTTAAATTCCGGCATTGTCCCAACCCGCTTCAGCGGGAAAGTTTTAAAGAAACTTCACGAGTGTCGCCAGCCACATATTTTCGCCCGCACGATTGTTTTTGCATGTCGAAAACGCGGGCGAAAATGGCGAAGCGGTAATCCAGAAAAATAAATTTCTAACGGTGATTTAAGGTAATATTATTATCGCTTGATTTTTTATTTACGGGAAAAAGTATTCATCGCCTTTGTAAGCCCGTCCGATATAATAACTGACAAAATTTCATTTATGATTTTTAAAATATCCGGAATTTTTTTAATTTCTTCTTTCGAAAAATTCGACAGGACATAATCTGCCCCGGAATCAAATTTGGCTCTGTCCGGCGAGTTAATGCCCAATTTTACGCGAATAAAATTTTTGCTCTGAAGCGAATTTATTACCGAATTAACGCCATTATGCGAACCGCCGCTGCCCCCGAACTTAATTTTATAGCTTCCAAAACCGAGGTCAAGGTCGTCGTGAATTAAAATAATGGTTGAAGCGCCGTTATTATCCGATATTTTAAAAATGCCATGCTTATTTAGCGCTTCTTTCACGGCTTTTCCGCTTAAATTCATATATGTAAGCGGCTTGATTAAATAAACATTTTTATCCGATACGGCCTTATTTGAAATCAGATAATTTTTTTTATGACTGAAAGCAGGGAAATCGCATTCTTTAGAAAAGCTATCTAAGGCAATAAATCCAAAATTATGCCGGGAAAAAGAGTATTCCTGCCCGGGATTTCCGAGACCGAATATAAATACATCAGAGGTCATTTTTCATTGGCTATATTATATTAAGCCTTTGGTTGAGTTTGCGTGGTTTGGGCAGGCGCTTCCTCCTGAACTCCGGGTTGCACAATAACCTCTTCTACCGCAGGCTCTGCAACCGTAACAATAGGCGCATCCTCATCAGCCATTATCTCGATACCCTCGCTTAGCTTTAAGTCCTTGACATGAATAATATCTCCAATCTGAAGGGATGCCACATCGATATTTATAGTATCGATTATATCTTTAGGATAACCCTTAATTGCGATATGCCTCATAAGCGGCTCTAGAATACCTCCGAGTTTCACGCCTTCCGGCTTGCCTATAAAGTGAATAGCCGCTTCAATCTCGATCTTCTCATCCATAGATACTTCATGAAAGTCGATATGGATAATATTATCCGTTACCGGATCCTTTTGAATCTCCTTGATCACCGCGGTTTTCCCGTTAACCTTATCTTCCTTGCTTGCCATATTAATAAAAGATGAGATGGAATGATTTGCAAAAGTTTTAATAAAATCTTTGTAGTTTAATAAAATCCTTAAAGAATCTAAATTTCTTCCGTATATCACGGCGGGAATAAGCCCCTGGTTTCTCAGGGATTTAACATTGTCCTTTTCGTTTCTTGTATCCACATTTAAATTAATTATTTCCAATGAATATCTCCTTTTATCTTATATTTTCGTTTTATAAACATTATTCTAAATAAAAAGCGAACTGACAGAATCCTCGTCATAAATCCTTTTAACCGCTTCAGCTAAAAGATTTGCAACACTTAAAACTTTAATTTTATTTGATAATTCCCGCCTGTTCTTTTGGTTTATAGTATCGGTAATTATTAGTTCTTTTATCGGCGAATTATCTATTTTATTCATTGCTTCGCCCGAAAGAACGCCGTGCGTCGCCATTGCAATTATCTCGCTTGCCCCGTTCTCGGAAAGCGCAGCCGCTCCCTGAGTAATCGTGCCTGCGGTATCTATCATATCGTCCAGCATAATGGCGGTTTTATTTTTAACATCCCCGATAACATTCATTATTTCGGCAACATTTGCCTTTACTCTTCTTTTATCGATAATAGCAAGGTTTGAGCCTAAATGCTTTGCAAATGCTCTTGCCCTTTCCACCGCCCCCGCATCTGGAGAAACGACTACCATATCGGCAGGATCCAAATTTTTTTCGCTTATATATTTCATCAAAACAGGAACGGCATATAAATGGTCAACCGGAATATTAAAAAAACCCTGGATCTGCCCCGCATGCAAATCCATTGATAAAACCCTGTCCGCGCCTGCGGTAGTTATAATGTCCGCCACTAACTTAGCCGTAATCGGCACTCTAGAGGCTGTCTTTCTATCCTGTCTTGCATACCCGTAATAAGGAATAACGGCTGTCACCCTTTTTGCCGATGCCCTTTTCATAGCATCAATCATTATTAAAAGCTCCATAAGATTTTTATCGACAGGGTTTGATGTCGATTGGACTAAAAAAACATCATACCCGCGGACATTTTCGCTTATGTTTATAAATGTTTCACCATCGCTAAAATTATAAACCTCGGCATCTCCAAGAGATATACAAAGATATTCGGCCATTTTTTTCGCCAAATCTATATTTGAATTACCCGCGAACAGTTTTAATCTATCGAGCATAATTTTTCCTTTTGGGCTGGGAGGATGACTCCCTTCGGTCGTGATCGTCTGCCGACCAGCATCATTATTTTATTTTACTGCTTTCGTCTTACATACTGCTTGGCTGGGGCGGGAGGAT
>JAJZXJ010000003.1:19215-101742 GCA_021802425.1 bacterium
GGGAGGATGACTCCCTTCGGTCGTGATCGTCTGCCGACCAGCATCATTATTTTATTTTACTGCTTTCGTCTTACATACTGCTTGGCTGGGGCGGGAGGATTCGAACCTCCGAATGCAGGAATCAAAATCCTGTGACTTGCCGCTTGTCGACGCCCCAATTTTAAATAAAATTAAAGAGGATTTTGGGATTTTAATGCTAATCCTGGCTATTTATAGCGGCTTCATACGCGCTAAGCACAACCGATTCTATCATATCTCTTGTTTCATTATTTAACGGATGAGCCGTATCTTTAAATGTTCCGTCCTTTCTTTTTTTGCTCGGCATTGCAACAAACAAACCTTCCTTGCCGTTTATTATTTTAAGGTCCCTGACAACAAAACAGTTATCAAAGGTGATAGTAACATAGGCTTTTAATTTTTCTTCATCAACAGGAAACACATTAACTTCAGTAACTTGCATAGCAAACCTCCAAATAAGATAAGTTGCGTAAATAATTTATAAAGTTGTTGCCAAAGAACCTGATACTATCCTTCTATTAAAAGGAGCTGACTCTAAATTAGCCAGATATGCTACCGCCTTTTCTTTGCTTTTAAATGCGCCAAAAACAGTGGAACCGCTTCCCGATAAAAGGGATACTTCGGCGCCCCGCCGCATCATAGAATCCTTAATTTCCTTGAGCATCGGATACTTTCTAAATATTACGGCCTCGAAATCGTTTTCGAATTTTATATTTTTAAAATCTAAGTATTGAATATTATAATAATTCAGGTTATTTGTCAATAAAAAATCGTCAAAATAATTATATGCCTCTTTTGTGCCTATTCCAAAATCAGGAATTATGATTACAATAAAGTATTTTGGCAAAGCCGCCTCGGGAATTTCATAAATATTTTCCCCAAACCCCGTTATAATTGCATCGCCTTTAGTTAAAAAAAAGGGGGCATCCGACCCCAATTCAAAGGCTAATTCTTGCAATTCACGGAGACTAAGTGCCCCCCCGAATATTTCATTTAATTTTAGCATCATCCCCGCGCCGTCGCTTGATCCGCCGCCTAATCCCGCTTTAAGAGGGATATTTTTTTCTACTAAAACATCGATACCCTTATCTTTAATATGTAATCTTTTAAAATAAATTTTAGCCGCTTTTATAATTATGTTGTCCAGGTTTGCAATGGATTCTAATTCGGATTTAAAAATATCTTTCTTTAATATCCTGCCCGGGATAACGGAAATTTCATAGCAACCATCCGTAAATTTAAAGGAAATTTTATCAAAAATTCCAATTTTACGCATTAAAGATTGAATTTTATGAAGATTATTAGACCCCTTTTCGCCTATCTTTAATGAAAAATTAACTTTGGCGGGGGCATGATAGCAGAAACTTGTTGAATCAGGCGGGGTTAGCTTTTCGTAATCCTTAAAATAACGGTTCAGATGTTCCATAACGAACTTATGGAATTATGCGCAAAATTTATAAATAATTGCGGATAAATACCCATTAGCAATGTAAAAAATAGGCAGATAAAAATTACTATCATTAATCCTTCGTTTATTTTACCGTTAACAATGCCGAAATCGCCGGAGGGCTTACCTGAGCCGGCTCCGCCGGACATGCCGCCTCTCTGTGCCCCGTTTGATGATGCAATTAATTCTTCCTTCTCCGGCATGTACATCTGTACTATTATCTTTATGTAGTAAAATGCGGCAAAAGCGCTGTTAATAAAGGCTATTAAGACCAGCAGGTTATATCTTGATTTAATTGCCGCCGAAAACACGTAAAATTTTCCCATAAAGCCTGAAGTGACAGGGATTCCAGCCAAAGATAAAAGAAAAAATGTCATGGCGGCTGCAACGATAGGGTACTTATATCCGATGCCCGAATATTTTTTAATGTCTAAAGACATTAAATCAAAATTTTCAAATATAATGACAACCGCGAATGCCCCGGCTGTCATAAAAACATACGCCAATAAATAAAAAAGGGTTCCGGAATATCCGTAATATCCGCCGCCTATAATCCCCACGAGTATATAGCCTGCCTGCGCTATGGACGAATATGCCAGCAGCCTTTTAATATTTGAGGACATAAGAGCCGCAATATTTCCAAATGACATCGAAAGTATAGCAAGCAGCCATAATATATTATTAAAGTTCATTATATTAAAATTATAAATAAGGGAAAATATTCTTAAAAAAATTGCGAAAGCCGCTATTTTAACACCTGTTGCCATAAAATTAGTAACCGGCGTGGGAGCTCCGTCATAAGCATCCGGCGTCCATGCATGAAACGGAAAAAGCGACATTTTAAATGCAAGCCCCACTAAGAATAAAATCAGTCCTATAGCAAGATAAATCTTTATATTGTCAAAATTTACCAATCCTTTGCTTGCAATATTAACGATAAAAAAATGGATATTATACAAATTTAGATGGCCGGTAGCGGCATAAATAAATACTGATCCAAAAATTAAAAACGCGGATGCAAAAGTCCCGAGCACAAAATATTTTAATGCAGCTTCGGTGCTTCTTGCGTTTCCCTTTAAATAGCCTGTGAGAATATATGCGGTAATAGACATAAATTCGATAGACAAAAACACCATAATAAGATTATTCGATGACACCAAAAGCATCATCGAGGCTACCCCGAATAAAATAAGGCTATAATATTCGGGAAGCGGTACTTCAAAATTATTTATATAATTGTTTGACATCAAGATTGTTAAAAAACCTGAAAAAAGGATGCCGATAAATATAAATACGGAGAACTTGTTGAAAACAATAGAGCCATAAAAACCGTCTATTGTCCTCCCCGACAACATTAAAATATAAAGCATGGAAAAACCAATGCTTATAAGGGAAAGATAATATGGATTATCACTTTTTGAAAGTTTTTCAAAAAAAGTAAGAAAAAGAACTATAAAGGCAAAAATTATAATAATAGCCTCAGGTATTACGCTTAGCATGCCTTCTTCCAAAAAATTAATATTATATACTTGCGATACATCAAGCATTGGACAACCCCATCTTTAATTTAATTAAATTGTGAATATATCCATGACGGCTTATCATGCCGAGAAAATGTACCACCGTAGGATCAATTCTTTCTAAAAACGGCGCGGGATAAAATCCTATAAGAAACATCAGTAATATTAACGGTAAAACCGTAATAATTTCCCTTAAATCCATGTCCTGAAAACTTTCTATTTGAGGGTTTGTGATGCCTTGAAACATAATCCGCTGGAACATCCATAACAGGTAAACCGCTGCAAAAATTATTCCGCTTGTGGCAATTATCGTTAAAAGCATATAATGATTAAAAGACCCGATCAATATTAAAAATTCCCCCACAAAACCGTTTAAACCGGGTAGTCCGATGGACGCCAGAACGGAAATCATAAAAAGCGTAGTAAGTATCGGGGCTTTTTTTGCAATACCGCCAAAATCCGCAATTTGCCTCGTATGTGCCCTCTCGTAAAGCATTCCCACGAAAAGAAATAGCGCTCCGGTGGTAATCCCATGGTTTAAAAGTTGAAGGATAGAACCATCCACGCTAATTGCGGACATTGCAAATAAGCCCAGCATTATAAAACCCATATGCGAAACACTTGAAAATGCCACCAATCTCTTTAAATCCTTTTGAACCATGGAAACTAATGCCCCGTATAGAACCCCTATAACTCCGATAATAATAACTATCGGCGCAAGCATTAAAGTTGCGCCGGGCAAAAGAGGCATCGCAAACCTGAAAAATCCATAAACCCCAAATTTTAAAAGAACACCCGCAAGTATGACGCTGCCAGCTGTAGGGGCTTCGGTATGGGCATCCGGAAGCCATGTGTGAAATGGAAAAACCGGTATCTTAATCGCAAAACCCAAAAATAAAGCGATAAATAGCAATATTTGAAGATTAATCGGTATATGGGTATTATATAATCTCAAGATATTAAATGTAAAATTTCCCGTCTGCTCGTAATGAAGTATAAAGATATAAATTAACCCGAATAACATTATAAGCGACCCCGACAATGTGTACAGGACAAATTTGACGGCCGAATACACCCTTCTGCCCGTTCCCCACATTCCGATAATAAAATACATAGGAATCAGCATGAATTCCCAGAATAAATAAAATAAAAGAACATCTAACGATGCAAATGTTCCGATCATAAATGTTTCGAGTATCAGCATCAATATGACAAATTCCTTTACATGGTCTTTTATATATCTATAGCTTGAAATGAGGGAAACAAATGTTAAAAGGGTCGTTAATAAAATTAAGAACAGGCTTACGCCGTCTATTCCCAAAAAATATGACGCGCCGAATGTGCTTATCCAGTTTAATTTTTCGACAAATTGGAATTTATATGTATCCGGTTTAAAATAAACAAAAAGATAAACCGAAAAAATAAATTCTACAAGGGATAAAATTGAGGCAAGATTTCTTAATAATCCTTCATTTTTTTTATTAATAAAAATCAATAAAATAACCGAAGCCAATGGAAAAAAAATCAATATAGACAAAAGATATTTTATAAAGAAATCCATATTCGTTAACCTTCGTTAAACCGTTATTAAATTAATATATGCTTAAATCACCTGATAAAAAAATAAAAAAGCAATGCGGCAACCCCGATAGTCAGAGTTAAAATATAACTCATTAACATGCCGTTTTGAATTCTTTTTGCTTTAACCCCAAAAAATGCAAAACCTGATGCAATACCGTTAACAGCTCCGTCAATAATTAAAACATCTACAACCTTCCATAAAAAATTGGCAAAGCCCAGAGCCGGCTTGACAATTATTGCATTATATATCTCATCGATATAAACCTTGTTATAGGACAATGCGTATATAGGCTTAAAAATATTTTTAATCTTTTCAGGGTCAATAGCCTTTTTGATATATAAAAGATAGGCTATAAATATTCCAAGAAGTCCGGCCAAAACCGATATGAGGCTTAAAATGTACCACGGAGTATTGTTGACGAATGGGGCAAAGTTATATGAGTTTTTGAAGTCAACATGTAAAAAACTATAAAATATGGAATTATTAAATGGGGGAATACCCAGAAACCCGATTATTAAGGCAAGCGACGCCAGTATTATCATGGGAATAGTCATAATTTTCGGGGATTCATGGACATGCACCTTTGGATCTAGATTAGATTCTCCAAAAAAAGCCGTGAATATTAATCTAAAAATATAAAAAGCGGTCATTAAAGCGGTAATTTCTCCAATTACCCATGCAAAATAAAAACCCTTATTGTAAACATCCGCCAATATTGCGTCTTTACTAAAAAATCCGGAAAAAGGGGGTATGCCGGAAAGGGCAAGGCCGCCGACTATGAATGTAATAGCGGTAGTTTTCATCTTTGAATATAGCCCGCCCATCTTTCTTAAGTCTAACTCGCCTGCAAGTCCATGCATTACACTGCCCGCGGTTAAAAATAGCAACCCTTTAAAAACCGCATGCGAGATAAGATGAAATATTCCTGCCGTATAAGAACCAATGCCCACGGCCATGAACATATATCCCAATTGGCTTATGGTTGAATACGCTATAATCCTTTTAATATCGAACTGCGTCAAAGCTATAAATGCGGCCAAAAATGCGGTAAGCGTCCCAATCGTTAAAACAACTTCGGATGCAAATTGCGAATATGAGAAGATTACATGAAATCTTGCAATCATATAAACGCCGGCGGTAACCATGGTAGCCGCATGAATTAATGCGCTGACCGGGGTAGGTCCCTCCATCGCATCAGGCAGCCACACATGCAGAGGAAATTGCGCCGATTTTCCGACGGCTCCCGCGAATAGCAGCAAAGCGATAATCGTAACGGTAATGGACGGAATGGACGGAATCATTTTGAATATAGTTTCATAATTGAGGGTTCCCGTAGTGACAAATAACAAAAAAATGCCGACCGCAAACCCGAAGTCTCCCACTCTATTAACTATAAAGGCTTTTTTCCCCGCATCCGAAGCGGATTTCTTCTCATACCAGAACCCGATCAAGATATACGAACAAAACCCGACAGCTTCCCAGAATACATATAAAAGCAAAAGATTATTGGAAATTACGAGCATTATCATGGAGAAAACAAAAAGATTTAAGAACGAAAAATATCTCGCAAAACCCTTATCATCCCTCATATATCCTATCGAATATATATGCACGAGGGCGCTTACACCCGTAACCATAACGAGCATCACGACGGAAAGCCTGTCTATGACCGCAGATACCCCTGCCTTAAAGTTTGCCGCATGAATCCAGGGATAAAGCGTAGTCGTAAATCCATGCGTATATGAAACGATAAAAAACAAAACAGAAGAAAGAATAAAGGATATTACTACAAAAGAACTTGCTATATAACCGGAATATCCCTTGAAATATTTTCCAAATAGTCCCCAGAGAAACCAACCCGCAAAGGGAAATAACGGTATCAGCCATGTAATTATAAATTTTGCGTCCATTAAAATATCCTTTATAATTTTAATTCATTTGCCTTATCTATATCGACCGTTCCCTTTTCCCTGTAAAACGCAACGGCAATGCCGAGGGCTATTGCGGCTTCGGCGGCGGCCACGACCATCACAAAAATAACGAAAATGTCCCCGTCTATAAGATTAAGGTAGTTTGAAACGGCAACGAATCCCAAATTAGCGGCATTAAACATTAACTCCAAACTCATAAATATTACTATTAAGTTTTTGCGCATTAAAACACCGAGCATCCCGATGCAAAAAATTATTCCCGCAACTATTAAATAACCGTTTATCGACATTTTTATTATAAATTAAAATTATTTAAATTTAGTAATTCAATTAAGATTTCTTTTTGGCAAATAGATAGGCGCCGATTATGGCGACCAATAAAAGAACAGATGCAACTTCGAACGGAAATATATACTTTGTAAATAAAAATTCGCCTAATATCTGCGTATTTCCAATTTTATTAATTAAAGCATGAGTATAAATGCCCGTCGGTTTTTTGGGGTAACCGTTAATAATATAAATGGTTATTTCCGCCAATAAAATTATAAAAATTACCCCCGCTATGAATGCCTGATGCAAATCCATTTTGATTTTTTTTATTTTTGAAAGATTGAGAAGCATGATGACCAGCACTACCAGCACCATAATGGCCCCTGCGTAAACAAGGATTTGCATGGCAGCAAGAAACTGCATATCTAACAGGACATAAAAACCGGCAAGGGCAAAAAAGCAAAGCACTAAATATAAGGCGGAGGTTAAAGGGTTTTTCATCGATATAACCATTAACGCCGAAAAAACAGCTATAATTGAAAAAATATAAAAAAGCGCTTCCAAAATTATCCTCTTAATAAATTATTAATATTTATCTTGATTCTATTAACTTTTCTACCCCGTAAATTCCTTCGTCCCGCGTATAAAAAGCCACTTCATAATTACTTCCCATGCTTATTGCTTCTTCAGGGCAAATCTCTTCGCAATAGCCGCAGCAGATACATCTTAATAAATCGATATCAAAAGACGACGGATGCCTTCTTCCGTCATTAAATGTATTATGCGCAAGCTTGTCTAAACTATGGTTATGCTTTTGCCTCTCCGTAAGTTCGTGATCGTCGCCGTAATCTACATATCCTGATTTTATTTTAATGGCCTCCGACGGACATACGGTCTGGCATAAAAAACATGCAACGCACCTTAACGACCCGTCTTTATTTACATTAAGTTTGGGAAAGGCTCTGAATCTTTCGGCTATTTCAAGCCTTTCTCTCGGGTATTGAATGGTTACGGGTTTATTAAAAAAGGTCTTTATCGTAGTCTTTAACCCGATCAATAAATTTTTAGAAATTTCTATAATAGAATTTTCCTGTTTCTTAGTATCCATATTATTTTATTTGTTTATTAATATCATTATAAAACCGGTAACTATAATATTAGCCAATGCCAGCGGCAATAAAAACTTCCATCCGAAATCCATGAGTTCGTCATACCTTAACCTTGGATATGTCCATCTTAACCATAAATAAATAAGTACGACAAAAAAAAGCTTTATTAAAAACCATAAAACCGAAGGAAGGAAAGGACCCTGCCATCCTCCTAAAAACAAAGTAACTATTATCGCGCTATTAACTACTATTTGGGCATACTCGCCGATAAAATAGAACGCAAACTCCATACTTGAATATTCTGTGTGAAACCCGGCGACAAGCTCTCCCTCCGCCTCCCCTAAATCGAAAGGAACTCTGTTCATTTCAGCCGTGGAAGCAATCAAATAAATTATAAAGCCTACAGGCTGATAAACTATAAACCAGATATGCGACTGCTCGGAAACTATTTTGGATAAACTCAAATCCCCCGCGATCATTATTACTCCAATAATCGAAAGGACAAGGGGAATTTCATAGCTGATCATTTGAGCCGCCGTACGTATTCCTCCAAGCAATGAATATTTGCTGTTGGAAGCCCATCCCCCCAAAACCACTCCGTAAATCCCGAGCGATGACAATGCTAAAATAAAAAGTATTCCGATATTTACATCCGTAATCTGAAGCGGAACGGTATGCCCCAGAATCTTAACGGGCGCGCCGAACGGTATAACCGCAAATGTAGTCAGCGCAGGAATAACCACTATTATAGGGGCTAAAAGAAACAAAATCTTATCGGCATCCGCGGGTATAATATCCTCCTTAAAAAAAAGTTTTATTCCGTCCGCTATCGGCTGCAATAACCCATGAAATCCCGCTTCCATAGGACCCATTCTGTTTTGGATTTTCGCCGCTACCTTACGCTCTAAAAGTGTCAGATAAGCCGCCGCCGCAAGCAAACCCGCGAAAACGATTAATATTTTTATAATCTCTGCTATAAGCCAAAATATCATAATCTTTGCTTATTAAAATAAATTTAGAATTGTTATAGTATTTACATAATACCACGACAACTATTTTTAATTAATAATATAACTTAGTTTTATCGTTATAATAAAATTTACTTTTAGTTTTAATCTTATTGTAATATGTTGCATTCTCTAACTTTAACGATTTAACGAACTCGGACAATTCATTCTTTATATAATTAAACGAATATCCTAATTTGTTTGATATTAAGGTTAAAAAATCTAAAATATCGCTTCTATATGCGCCCAAATCAAATTCGTTATCCAAATGTATCTTTTTACCCTCAAAATTTTCATAGAACGCATCTTTTGATTCAAGAAAATCGTACACCGGTATAACAACATCCGCCATAGTAGATAATATGCTCGCCTTAGAAGAAAAAACGGCTAAAAACTCTAAATCCGTTATATATTTAGTCAATTCTTTAGTAGCATAATTGCTTACGGGGTCGCCTATATAAATGAGATTTTTTATTTTCCCCGCATCAAATCCCGAATATATAGAATTAAAACCTGAAAGATTGGAGGGGTTTACCCCCGCGCTTTCAAGTCCTCTATAATTAAAAGGCTTCATAAGAGGATAAACATATACTATTTTTTGTTCATCCCTCAAAAATTCGACCATTTCTTTAATAGCAAGAAAGTCTTTACCCATATTATAAGCCGACATTGGAAAGTCGCCGATTATAATGGAAATAGAATTTGACTTAAGAATATTTTTGGATACCCTGCTTAGCTGACTGTCCATTTCATCATCTTTTTTAAAGCCGTAATCGTAAAGATTTAATCTCAGACTATTTAAGAAATCGCGTATTTCGGATAACTCTATATCCTCCCTGATATGTGCAATATCCTCAAATCTTGTTAAAACAGGATTTACTTGTTTTTTAATATTTACAAGTAAAAGTTTTCCTCCGTGTTCCCTGTGTGTTTTCATAATGTTATATGAAACATACGGAATTTCATCCTCTATAGAACCGATATACAATATTACATCGGAATTTTGTATGGCTTTAATCTCAAAGTTTTCTTCGTTTTTAAAAACGGTTTTAAATTTATTAAAGTTCTCCCTGTAAAATTCCGGTTCGGCTATATCGAAATAGGCGGGTTTTAAAATATATTTCACAAAATTAGAAATTACGAACCCGTCATTTGTGGAAATACCTGGAGATACTAAAACTGCGGTATTTTCCATGCCGTTTTTTCCGGAAATATTTTTAATTCTTAAGGCAAACTCATTTATTGCATCTTCAATGCCTGTTTCTTTCGGCATAGATTTCTTTTTAATAATGGGGGCTTGGATATAATAGCCGTCCGATTTTCCGATACCCTCGTAAAAAAACCCGTACCGGCACAAATATCCGCCGAATAAAGAAGCCGTTCTGACCAAAGATTCTTCTTTATCATACCTGTAATATTCAATCCTGCATGCGGCGGAACATTTATCGCAGACGGACGAAAAGGGCGATAGCTGCCAGTATCTTTCTTTGAATTTCGAGGGCTTTGAAATTAACGCGCCGACAGGGCAGACTTCGACGCAATTCCCGCAATAATAACAATTTAAATAATCCACCTCCGGCGTAATTTCCATAAAACCGCAGTTCTCAGAAACTGGAACCGAACCCATTTGTAATTTATCGTCTTGTTTTAAACCGATGTAGCCGTTATATCCTTTGTCTTTGATTTGATAAAACGGATTTCCGTACATATCTGTGCATACCCTAATGCATCTTGAGCACAGCACGCACCTCGTGGCATGGTATTCAATTATATCGCTTTTAAAAATTTTAGTCCTGTCAGGAAAAACCTTTTCATTTTTCTGCGTTGTGATGCCAAATTCAAACGAAAGATCCTGCAAGCTGCATTCGCCGGATTTATCGCAAACGGGGCAATCGAGAGGGTGATCTAATAGAAGATGCGATATTACTTCTTTCCTCACCTTCCATAGTTTTTCGGTATCGGTTAAAATTTCATACCCTTCTTTTACTTTTGCGACGCAAGACGGAAGAGGGTTTTTAACTCCCTTAACCTCGACCACGCAAATTCTGCATGAGCCGATAGGCCTTAGCCTCTTAAGATAGCAAAGCGTTGGTATTTTTATGCCGTTTTGGGCGGCCGCCTCAAGAACGGTAAGACCCGACTTAGTCATCATTTTTTTGCCGTTTATCGTAATTTCGATATCCATTTAATTTAATCCTGTAAACATGTACAAATATATGGCTTTTAAAATAAAACTTCCTTTGTATCGTACATCTCGAATCTAACTCTTTTAATGTGTTTGCTTTGAAATTTTATTTAAACTTTACAAGCATAAGAAAATAACATCTCATACACCTTGTGGCTTCATAAATAACATCATCGCTGGTTAAACCCTTGTCAACTTCCATAAAATTACTTATGCGCATCTCAACATCTTCTTCCACCTGTTTAGCTGCAGGATTTCCTTTCGGAAAATCGGTATAATCTATTATCTCTTTTTTGTCATAAACACCAATCTTTTCTAATAGATATTCAAAAAGGCAATCGTCCGTTGCTTCAAATGAACCCGTTCTTATGTACTGGTCTATCCTTCTTGCGGCATTTTTACCGTCACGATTCGAATCGACTATACTGATGGGCCCGGTAAATGCGTCGCCGCCGGCGAATACTCCAGGCATATCGGTCATATGCGTAAACTCGTCCGCTATTATTATTTTGCCTTTACCTGTTTTAATCTGCGGCGTATCTTTCAAAAAATCAAAATCCGGAACCTGCCCGACTGCCATAATAAACGAATCACATTCTATGTCAAAATCGGAACCCGGAACTTCCACGGGGCTTCTTCTGCCGCTTTCATCGGGATCTCCGAGTTTCATTTTTCTGCACTTTACGCCTTTAACTGCTCCGTTTTCTTGAATAATACTCACGGGGTTAGTCAAAAATTCAAATTTAACGCCTTCTTGAATGGCGGTATCGATTTCGTAAGGAGCTGCAGGCATCTGCTCTCTCGCTCTTCTATATACAACGATAACTTCTTCGAACCCTAACCTGATTGCTGTCCTGCAACAATCTATAGCTACATTGCCGCCCCCTTCTATGATAACCTTCCTGCCCGTTTCAATTTTATTCCCGAGAGAGACATCCCTTAAAAATTTAACCCCTTCATAAAAACCTTTAAGATTGTCCTGTTCTCCGGGCAACCCTATATTTTGTCCTTTATGGGCGCCGACCGCAAGGAAAACGGCTTTAAAATCTTGCCCAAAAAGATCCTGTATCGTGAAATCAGTTCCGAGTCTTTGATTTAATTTATAATCAATTCCGGTAGAAAGGATATAATCAATTTCTTTATCTAAGAATTCTTTCGGCAACCTGTATTTCGGGATGCCGACATTCATCATCCCGCCCAATACAGGCAATGCTTCAAATATCGCGGGCTTATAGCCCATTAAACGCAAATAATACGCGCAGCTTAAACCCGCGGGGCCTGAACCCACGATTGCTATCTTAATTCCGTTATCTTTGATTACAAACTTCGGCTTGATATCGGAATAAAATTCGTTATCGGCGGCAAATCTTCTTATTAAACATATCTGAATAGGCTCATCGACATTAGCCCTGCGGCAATTGTCCTGGCATGGATGAAAACAGGTTCTTCCCAAAATCCCTGCTAACGGGGTATTTCTTCTTGCGGATTCGAGCGCGTCTTCGAATCTGCCGTCCCTGACTCTTTCTATCCAGTTTGGGATATCGAGTTTGGATGGGCAGCCGTTAATGCAAGGGGCGGTTACCTTGGTTATATAATCCCCTTTGGGTATAGTTTCTTTATTTTTTATGGCGTTTTCAAAATCTTCCCTGAAATTATCGATTAATTCGGTAACGGCTAACGGTCCCATGGTTCCCACGGTGCACTTAGAAGACGATAAAATCCATTCGCATTGATTCCTTAATCTATCCAAATCTTCTAAAATAGCACGACCGTTACATATATGTTCGAGAATATCGGAAGCAACCGAAGTTCCAATCATGCACGGGGTACAAACGCCGCAAGAAATCTTTTGAAGTTCTTGCATATAACACCGTGCCAGATCAACTTTATTATCCCCGTCGTCAAGCAAAGCTATGCCGTTCCAATTAAGTATGGAAGATATTTCGGCATGGCCCGTTCTTTTAAAGAATGAAATATCTAATTTTGAACCAATTTTATCTATAATCTTCATATAGTCTAAATTTAATTTATGATTTTATCTTTTACCTGTCCACTTCTCCCAGCAATATATCCACACTGCCCATAATCGCAACTAAGTCGGCTAACAAATGCCCCTTCGTCATTTTACACAAAGCGCTAATATTACAAAACGACGGCGGTCTCACCCGCATGCGGTAAGGAAAAGCCGAACCGTCCGACACCAGATAAAAACCCAGTTCCCCTCTCGGATTTTCTACGGGGAGGTATGCCTCGCCCCTTGGCGGCTTTATACCCTCCATACCGTATTTAAAGAGCGATATCATGCCTTCCATTGTAGTCAACGCCCTTTTTTTAGGGGGGATGACATAGCGGGGATATTCGTCATAGCTTAAGTATTCGCCCGCAGGAATATTTTCGATCGCCTGATTTATTATTTTAAGGCTTTGCCTCATCTCTTCTATTCTTACGAAATATCTATCGTAAACATCTCCCGTATCTCCAAGTGGGATTTCGAAATCAAAATCTTCATAGCTTGAATAAGGGTTTGTCTTCCTGACATCATATTTTAATCCGCTGCCTCTGAGGGAAGGCCCGGTCAATGCGAAATTAACCGCATCTTCGGCGGAAATTATACCTAAATTTTTGGTTCTTTCTAACCAAATTTTGTTCTTTGTGAGTAACGCTTCATACTCGCTGACTTTTTCGGGAAAAATTTTTATAAAATTCCGCGTTTTATCTATAAAATCTTTGTGTATATCCATTGCTAAACCGCCGACCCGATAAAAGGAAGGGGTCATCCTGGCGCCGGTAACCGCCTCTATGATATCTAATATTAACTCTCTTTCGCGAAAACAGTATAGAAACTCGGTTAAAGCGCCTATATCAACGGCATGCGTACCCAGCCATACAAGATGGGAACTGATTCTTGTAAACTCTGCAAGGATAACCCTGACATATTCAGCTCTTTTAGGGGCTTTTACGCCGCAAAGCTTTTCGACGGCAAGAATATAACCCAAATTATTTGAAGCGGCGGAAACGTAGTCCATTCTGTCCGTAATAGTCTCGGCCTGATGGTAGGTTCGGGATTCGGCATATTTTTCCATACTTGTATGCAAATAACCTATAATAGGTTCCGCATTAACTACAACCTCTCCGTCTAATTGAACCAAAACCCTGAGAACGCCGTGAGTGGCGGGATGAGAGGGGCCCACATTCAATGGAAATTTATCTGTCTCTATTAAGAAATCTTTGTATTCAAACATTGTTAAATTTCTTATTAATAATTTGGCGATTTATGGTTTTTGGGTTATTTCATCCATTTCGACATATCCCGGGGTATCAAAATTTATCGTTTCGACCGGCGGCCTTTGCCTTAATGGGTAATCTTTAAGAAGAGGATGCCCTTCCCAGTCATCGGGATTCAATATTCTTTTCAAATCGGGATGCCCCTTAAATTTTAACCCAAACATATCGTAAACTTCCCTTTCAAACCAATTTGCCGAATTGTAAAACGGCGTTAAGCTGGGGTAATCAGGCTCGTTTATTTTGCTTCTGCTCTTTACAAATATTCTGAAATTATTTTTTGTAGAATAAAAATTATAAATTACTTCTATTCTTTCGGGCTTTTTTGGATAATCAACGGCAAACAAGTCGGATAACATATCGAATTGCAGCCTGGAGTCATCTTTTAAGAATTTTGCAAAATCTATAATATTTTCTTTGCCCGTGAATATATGCATGTCGCCATTAGAGGTTTCAACCGAAGAAACTAATTTTGGCATAGATTCCTTTATGACGCTAAGCGCAAATAAGACATCCATCTCTTTAAGGCTCATGTTTATATTAAATTTATATTATCTTAAGATAATTTAAAATTAAAAGCTTTAGTTCGGGTTTATTTTAAAACCTTAGGCGGTTCCCCGCTTTTTATAGTCCCTTTTTCTATCTTTTCTTGAAGTTTTACTATACCGTATATGAGGGCTTCCGGTCTGGGCGGACAACCGGGGATATAAACATCGACGGGAATAATTCTGTCAACGCCCTGAACTATGCTATAAACATTAAAAAGCCCCCCTGAACAGGCGCAATCACCCATTGCAATAACCCATTTCGGATTTGGCATCTGATCATAAATTCTTTTAACCATGGGAGCCATTTTATATGAAACCCTTCCTGATACGATAATTAAATCGGATTGTCTGGGACTTGACCTGAAAATTAAACCTAATCTATCGAAGTCATACCGGGAAGAGGCAACAGTCATCATTTCGATAGCACAACAGGCCAAACCAAATGTCGCAGGCCAAATCGACCATTTTCTGCCCCATGAAACAAGCTTATCCAACGATGTCGTTACAATGTTATCACCCAGATGTTCTTCTATTCCCATCTAAGCGCCCCCTTTTTCCACACATACAAAAGACCTATGACTAATATTATGATAAACATAAACATTTCTATAAATCCGAAAAGCCCCAGCTCTGAAAAAACAACGGCCCAAGGAAATAAAAAAAGCGCTTCGATATCAAAAAGAAGAAAAAAAATGGCAACAAGATAAAATTTAACATCAAATCTGAAGTGGGCATCGCCTGTCGGTTCAACCCCGCACTCATAAGGTTTTAATTTCCCGATTTCGTGTGTTTTTTTTCCAATAAAATTTGAGGCTATAATTGTAAAAACGGCAAATAATATGGCTATTACAAGCATTATAAGGATAGGTAGAAAAGAATTCAAACTATCTCCATTCATATTATTCATAATGTTACACTAAAATAAATTAATTATAAATATGCGGTTGGATATATCGTATAGAATGTATCATATAATATATTCAAAATCAATAAAAAAAACAACTTAATCTTTATGCTGTTTTAAATAGTATAGTATTGTTCTGACGCCGACTCCCGTCGCACCCTTTGGATTATAAGTAAAACCTGTTTTCGTAAAGGCAGGACCGGCTATGTCTATGTGGCACCATTTGACTTTCCCTGAAACGAATTCCTCCAGAAACATCCCTGCCGTTATGGCTCCGCCATATTTATTTCCCACATTTTTGACATCGGCAACCGGACTTAAGAGTTTTTCCTGCATATTATCGTCAAACGGCAGCTCCCACATTCTTTCGCCGGAAATCTCGCTTGTCTTGATAATGTTGTCTATTAAGCCTTTGTCGTTTCCCATGACCCCGGAGGTATATTCGCCTAAAGCGACAACGCAGGCTCCGGTCAGGGTGGCCATGTCTATTATTTCTTCCGCCCCCTGATTCTCCGCAAAGGTCAAAGCGTCCGCAAGCGTTAAACGACCCTCCGCATCGGTATTTTCTATTTCGATAGTTTTGCCGTTAAGTGCTTTAACTATATCATCCGGCCTCTGGGCGCCGCCGTCCGGCATATTTTCGCAGGCGGCTATAATGCCGTGAACCTCCGCATTCAAATCCAGTTTGGAAATATATTTCATTATTCCCAGAACGGCGCATGCTCCAGACTTATCCGACTTCATAGTCGTCATAAAATCGGCAGGTTTCAAAGAAAGTCCGCCGCTATCGAAGGTTATACCCTTTCCTACTATTGCAATCTTTTTAAGTTTAACTTTTTTTGTTTTATTTTTCGGCTTATAAATCAGATGGATAAATCTGGGAGGATTTTTTGAACCCTGCGCAACGCCGTAAAAGGAAAGCATACCCTTTTTAACTATCTCTTTCTCGTTGAATATTTCACATTCTATGCCCTCTTGCGCGGACAAATCCTTCGCAATATTTGCGAGATACTCGGGTGTAGCAATATTTCCCGGCTCGTTAACTATGTCCCTGGCAAAATTAGCAGCCTGCGAGGTTATTTTTCCGAAGCTTACTCCTTCTTTAAAATTTTCTTCTTTGTTCTTATCGATTTTAAGCGAATCGAAATAAACCCCGATAAGATTAAAATCCCCCGCTTTGTTATTATTTTTATCGTCATCTTTTGTCTTATATTTTTTAAATTCGTATAAACCTAATAATGCTCCCTCGACAACGGCCGACGACATATAAAATAATCCATTTTTCAGATAATACTCTTCGGACAATTCGGGAATTATAAAGATTGCTTCTTTAATCCGATTTGTTCTGGCAATTCTTAATGAGTTCGAAACAAAATATCTTATGGAATCGTAATTAAACTTATCTTTTTTACCTATGCCGTGCACTAATGAAAGAATAGGGGATTCGATCATTACATTCTTCCCCTTTTTTGCCTTGAAATTAAGTTGTTTTAACCTTTTATATATAAAATCAAATTCTTTGAGAGTTTTATTTTTTAAAAAGCTGCCCTCATCCCCTTCAAAGACCCCGAATATAAAAATACGCTCAAATGAACTCCGCTGAACTCCCTTTTGCTTTGCTTCTTTCTCTTTTAAAATTTTGAAGGTAGAATCAATAACTTTAAATTCCAATTTAATATCCCCCGTATTATTTTTCTATGTTTTAATACTTATTTTTAATACTTAAACCTTTTTATTATCCCGATAAGCTTTTCCAGTTCCCCGTAAACGGAAGCCGCTTCTTTGGCAGTGCTTGAAGACTGCTCCGAATTTGATGCGGCAAGATTCGATACCATTTCGATATTTTGGGAAATCTCGTTTGTCGCCGCCGTTTGCTCCTCTGATGCCGCGGCTATGGAATTAACCTGGTCTGCCAGGCCTACTATGTTTCTTTCTATGCTATTAAGCGATTCTCCCGCCTTTGAAGCATATTCCACCGATAAGCTGACTTCTTTCATTGTGGAATCCATCGAAGATTTTGTATTTTGGGTGCTTTGCTGTATGGTTTGAACCTTCGATACTATCTCTTTTGTTGCCTTAACCGTTCTTTCCGCAAGTTTTCTTACCTCATCCGCCACAACGGCAAATCCCCTTCCCGACTCTCCGGCGCGCGCGGCCTCTATTGCGGCGTTAAGCGCCAGCAGGTTTGTCTGATCGGCTATATCGTTGATAACCGAGATTATTTCTCCAATCTCGTAAGAACCCTTTTCGAGCCCGTTTATTAGGCTTCCAAGTTCTTCCGTAAGAACGGCCACATTTTTAATACCGTTTATCGCCCTTTCGACTATGTCAAAGCCTTCTTTTGCACTGCCGGAAGCCTCTTTTGCGACGCTGCTTAAATTTTGCGTATTTTTGGATATCTCTTTAATCGTCTGACTCATTTCTTCCGAGGCCGCTGCCACATGCGTAGAAAGCAAAGCCTGTTCTTTAGCCTTACCGCTTATTTCATCGACATGGGTTTCTATCGATGTGTTTACATCGACGATGGTCATGGCCTCTTCGGTTATAGATTTTACGATTTCTCTTATATCTATAATAAATTTGTTAAATTTGTTAGCGACGGATGTAATTTCATCATATACGGAATTTTTATAAACATCGCATTTTATGCAAATCTGCCCGCCCGTATCTCCATACCGGTCTTGCTGCTTATCCCAGCATCTCGGCTCCAGTTCATCTTCTTTAAGCATGCAATTCTTGCTTTTCTTCATCATAATAGTTGTCTTATTATAACAGTCCATAGGAATAAGCTTGCTTAAATCTCCGTCTCCTCTTACAATATCGTTCAGCTTATCGTAAAGATTTTTTGTCGGCTTTATAAAGATAGATTTTAATAAACCATATATGGCTAAAATCGATAGAACAAGAAAGATAAAGGAAACGATAATAATGTTTCTCATAAAAATATCGGATGAGCTTACGGCATTTTTCATGGAATAAATAAGCTTAACCCCGCCAAGCGTCGTCCCGTCTTTAACCGTATGGCACATAAGGCAGTTTATACCCCTGGACATCTTTTTTGCGACAAACGGAACGCCGACTTTTAGATATTCATGTCCGTTTTTATTGAATATACTGATAATTTCCTTATTTGACCCCAATATTTCTTTGTCAAACCTCGTTGTCGGATTTTCCTGTTTAAGCCCGGGACCGAACTCTTTATTAACGGCTTCGCCCCTTATAACTTTAATATCTTTAATGCCCTGAATTTTTTTAAATATCCCGAAAAGCTGCCTTCTATCGGACTTCTTAGAAATAGTTCCGTTAAGCATCATGGCGTTTAAACTGGAAAGCATCGTTTTGGCAGTAACGACGGCATCGCTTGATGTCATTTTAACGGACATTTTGTTCTGGCTGGAAACAGAGTAATAAGTTAAAAATGATAAAATTAAAATAAAAACGAAAGTGATTAGGAAAAGCAGTTTGGTCTTAATAGAGACCTTTTTAATTAAATTTAAATCCACCTTATTTATCCCCCCCCCTGCCTGCATTAAAATAAATAATAAAAATCTTTATAATAATATCAAATATAATAAATATAATAAAACAAAAAAGTAAATATTTAAATAAATTTAAATTTATTTAAGGCATCGAAACTAAATGCTGATGGGGTTCAAACCGGCAAGACTAAATAATATCATAATTATTTATAATAAAGTTAAAAACATCTCATCCCTAACGGGCTTTACTTATAAAACCAGGCACTAATGCGGGTTCTGCCCTTGCTTTAACATCGAAAGCTTTCTGTAAAGATTTCTTTCGCTTACCCCGATAATACCCGCAATTTCGGATTTGCTCAACTTTTTAGAAAAAAGGTATTTGATATATTCTTCTTCTATTTCCCTTAAAGTCGGATTTTTATCAAAGAGCGTCTTTCCGCTAACCGCATCCCTGTCATTATCATATGAAACTTCAAGCTGAATAGCTTCCGGCGGTATTTCTTCTTTGCCGTCGGATAAAACCATTGCTCTTTCGATAACATTTTTTAATTCCCTGACATTGCCGGGCCAGTCATAGTTTAAAAGTTTATTTTCGGCGGATGCGGAAAGGTGCTTTGAAAATTTAATTTTATTTTCTTTCGTCATAAAAAAATGGGCTAAATGAGAAATATCTTCTTTTCTCTCTCTTAAAGGCGGAAGCTCTATCGTAAAACCGTTTATCCTGTAAAATAAATCACCTCTAAAATGACCTTCTTCGACCATCTTTTTTAGATTTTTATTTGTTGCGGTTATTATTCTTGTGTCGATAAAGAGGTTTTTGGATGAACCTACCCTTCTGAAGCTTTTCGTATCTAATATTCTTAGAAGCTTCGCCTGTATAATAGCGCTAACCTCGCCAATTTCATCGATAAAAAGCGTTCCCTTGTCCGCATATTCCAGAAGCCCTTTTTTAAGGGCATCCGCTCCTGTAAACGAACCCCTTTCATGACCGAACAACTCAGATTCGAATAAATTTTCGGATAAATTACAGGAATCGACAATGATAAGGGGGTTATCTTTTCTGACCGACAGCTTGTGGAGCATATTCGCGCTTAATTCTTTGCCTGTGCCTGATTCTCCCGTAATCAAAACATTTAAATCCGATTTGGCGGCGGCGGAAATATCTTCTATCACCTTCGATGCCGCTTTAGATTTTCCTATAAAAAACCGCTTAAAAATCTCTCTTTTAAAATAGGCGGCATAATTTTTTAAGTTAATATTTTCGATTAGTTTTTTTATGGTTATGCTGAGTTCTTCGAGACTTAGCGGCTTAACAAGGTAATCGCAGGCGCCGATTTTTAAGGCAGCCACGGCTGAATCGACGGTGCCGAAAGCAGTTAAGATAATTATCTCTATATCGTTCGTTTTTGATTTTACAATTTTTAATAGTTCTATGCCGGACTTTCGGGGTAATTTTAGGTCGGATATTATAATGTTGAAATAGCCTTTTTCTAATTTTTCTATTGCTTCTTCGGCCGAAGGAGCGGATTGAACGTCGTAACCCTCGCTGCTTAAATAGTCCGTAAGTATATTTCTATAATTTATATCGTCGTCAACAATAAGTATAGAAATTAAATTGTTATCCATGACTTTTATTTTTCTTTATCGTTATTTTCCCTGAAGTTGCTTTTAACCGGTATTTTTATTACGAATTTTGTTCCCAAATCCTGTTTAGACCTGACCTCGATCGAACCCCCTAGAGATTTAATTATGCTCAAAGATATGGAAAGCCCGAGCCCTGTGCTTCCCGTACCCTTATTTTTCGAGAAAAAGGGGTCAAAAATCTTTTTGATATCGGCCGGCGCAATACCATGTCCGTTATCTATAATCAATATATAAATATAATCCTTTATTATCCTGGTTATAAAATACACGACTCCCGACTCTTCCTGAACGGCCTGTATTGCGTTAAGCCCTATATTAAGCACGACCTGCCTTAACCCCGCTTCCGAGAAACTAATCAGAGGAGGATGTCCGGCAAAGTTCTTCTTTATCATAACATTTTTCTTATTTGCCAGGAAGGAAAGCAAAGAAAGGCTCTCATCCACCGACTTATTGACATTTACTATATCTGCCTTAACCGATACGGGTCTGGATAAGAGGAGAAGCTTTTTTGTAATATCTTTGCACCTCTCTATCTCCGTTCTTATTAACTCAAAATATTTTTTAATATCGCAGCTGCCTTCTTTGAAACCGCCTTGAAGATTGCTTTGAATGAGTTCATTGTTTCCGATGCACATCCTCATCATATCTACGGAAGCCAATATATTGTTAAGCGGATTATTTATTTCATGCGCCACGCCCTCGGCTAAGAGGCCGACTTCGGAAAGCCTTTGAGATAAGTTAAATTTAAGCTGGGCATCGGAACCGCTTCCCAGATACCTTAAAACCTCAACCGCATACCTTTTGCCCGTTGAATTATCATAAAAAGGGGATGAGTTTATTTCGACGGCAATTTCTTTTTTTTCCGACCCGTAATGACCGTGTATAACCTTAACCGTCTTCCCTTTTTTAATAACCTCTTCCACCGAACACGATTCTAATAAGGGGTCGCACGGCTCGTCCCTGAAATGGCTTATCTTATAACAATAGCCTCCTATAACATCCGAAACGGGCAGGCCGGCATCATTTAAAAAACGCCTGTTTGCATAAACTATTTTGTAATTTTCATCGATAACGATAACCCCGTCATTTATGTTATCTAATATATCGTCCGAACTAAAAGCTAAAACCTGTTTTTCCCTATTTTCCATAAATAATCCCATAAATAAATTAATGAATTAAATATCGATAGAAAATTTTGTTAAAGGTTTGTTAATATAAACATTTTTGGTTAATATCCTCAATTATTATAACACAATTATAAACCCGGAATAGAATTAATTGAAAAATTTTACTTCAACCTATTGACAATATTTCAAAAATCTATTAATATTAGCTTTTATGTTTATAAATTTATTTTTAAGCAAAGAGGATTATCTTATGAATGATTACGCTATCATAAATTCAGGCTCAAAGCAATACAAGGTATCTGCCGGAGACCTGATAAGAATTGAAAATATAGGTAAAAACAAGGGGGATGAAATATTTTTTAAGCCGAGCATGCTGAAAAATAACGACAATATTCTTTTTGGGGAACAGGCTTTAAAAGATGTAAATGTCAAAGGTATCGTGGTCAGAAACGGAAGAGCAAAAAAGATAATCGTGTTTAAGATGAAACGCCGTAAAGACGAAAGAAAAAAAAGAGGACACAGGCAAAATTTTACTGAAGTCAAGATAACCGACATTCCATAAATAACCTTCAGGGCAAAAATTTAAAATTTTAAATACGCGAATAATAAAAAAATAAATAATATTTTACCGAATAAGGCAAAGGTGTAATTATGGCTCACAAAAAAGCAGGCGGCAGTTCCAGAAACGGGCGGGACAGTCAAGGTCAAAGAAGGGGAGTGAAAAGATTCGGCGGGGAATTAGTAAAGCCGGGCGAAATCATTGTTCGTCAGGTTGGTTCATCTTTCCATCCCGGAAAATATGTCAAAGAAGGAAAGGATTATACTCTTTACTCTATAATGGGCGGCTTTGTTAAATTTCACGCAGGAAAGAACAATAGAAAATTTGTCAGCATTATCCCCTTAGAGAAATAATCACCGCGCTTCCGGATTCAACGATTCAACCTATGCATCCGCCGCCTCTAAGCCCAAATACGCCGCAAAGGCGGGCTACCGGACGGAACGACATTTCAGGCGGCTTTGTTTTACCTCAAAATTCCTCATTACATAAAATCAATTACTATAGAACCATAATTTAAATTTAAGATGAAATTTGTCGATAATGCCGTGATAACTATAGCCTCCGGCAACGGGGGCAAAGGTGCAGTGAGCTTCAGGAGAGAAAAATTCATTCCTAAAGGGGGACCCGACGGCGGAGACGGCGGAGACGGCGGAGATGTCATTTTTAAAGCATCCCACAATATAACAAGCCTGCTGGATTTCAGATATAAGCCAAAGTTCGCCGCCGAAAACGGCGGGAATGGACAGGGCAACAATAAAAAGGGACGGGACGGAAAAGATATTATTCTAAATGTTCCAGTGGGAACGGCGATAATAGATTATGACTCTGACGAAATAATAGCCGACTTGACAAAAGACGGGGAAAAATTTATAGTTTTGCAGGGCGGCAGGGGCGGGAAAGGAAATACCTTTTTTAAATCCTCCGTTAATAGAATGCCGCGGTTTTCGCAACCCGGGACGCAGGGGGAAACAAAAAAAATCCGCCTTGTTCTTAAAAGTCTGGGAGATGTAGGCATAATCGGTCTTCCAAATGCCGGAAAATCCACCCTGATTTCTAAATTGTCCGGAGCTCATCCCGAAATAGCGCCGTATCCCTTTACGACAAAAACGCCGAGTCTCGGCGTCTGCCGCTACGAAGATTCCGATAAAACATTTACGATAGTCGATATACCGGGCATTATCTCCGGCGCGGCCGAAGGCACAGGCTTGGGTTTAAGATTTCTAAAACACATAGAAAGATCGAACATACTTCTGCATTTAATCGAAATAGGCAATATTGCCGAAGTCGAAAATCGGTACGAAACGGTCATAAACGAAATAAATAAATTCAACAAAGAAATCCTTAAAAAAAACAGGATAGTCGTCATAAATAAAATCGATTTAATAGAAGGTTTAAAAGAACTTAATAAAATAAAGGATGAAATTAATAAATTTTTCGATAAAAAGGGTATTAAACCGCTTTTCATTTCCGCATCCGAAAATATGGGTATAGACGAATTGAAAAATAATTTAAACAAATTGATTGGTTGATTTGTTATAATAATTATAAAAATGTGATATATAAATTCTTCCGAAAATAACAAAAAGTATAATAAATGAATAATAAAGAATATAATGCATTAAACGATTTTAGAAAATATTTGAATTCCAAAAAAAGAATAGTTTTAAAAATCGGCACGCAGGTACTCTTAAGCGATAAAGATAAACTTTCTTTATCCGCCTTTAAAAGGATTTGCAGTTTTTCGCATTCGTTAATACGGCAGCAAAAAGAAGTAATATTAGTTTCATCGGGAGCGATAGCCGCCGGAAAAGATGTATTAAATACCCCGCCCCCTTCAAATAATTTTTCAAATAATTTCAGCATGCCGGAAAAGCAGGCTTTTGCCGCTTGCGGACAGGCGATATTAATGAAAAATTACGGCTCTTGTTTTAAACAATACGGAATAAAAACAGCGCAAATCCTTTTAACGAAAGACGACATATCCTCCAGAAAAAGGTTCGTCAATGCAAGAAACACGATATACGAGCTGTTAAAGAATAAGGTTGTGCCGATTATAAATGAAAATGACACTATTTCTTACGAAGAGATAAAATTTTCCGACAATGACCATTTGTCGGCTCTCGTTTCAAACCTCGTATGCGCCGACTTATTAATAATTCTTTCCAATGTCCAGGGCGTTTACGACAAAAATCCTGTATTGCATAAAGATGCGAAACTTATTAAAACGATAGATAACATAAAGGATTTCATGAAAGATTTTAAAGAAACATCTAAAAGTTTGCAAGGCACAGGCGGAATGAAATCAAAACTTTATGCCTCGTTTATCGCCGCCGGCGCGGGGACAGACACTATTATTATCTCGGGCAAGGACGGAAAAAGCCTTGATTCGTTCGCCGGAGGCATACTGACGGGAACATTTATTCCGTCTTTAAAAAACAACATTAACAAGAAAAAACACTGGCTTTTATTCGGCATGGAAAAAAAGGGGCAAATAGTAATCGATAAGGGGGCCGTCGACGCAATTATCAACAAAAATAAAAGCCTTCTTGCAAGCGGTATTCTTGCAGTAAACGGCGAATTTAAAAAAGGGGAGGGAGTTTATATCGTTAACGAAGAAGGTAAAATTTTTTCTATCGGCATATCCAATTTTGATTCAAAGGATATAAAAAGAATTAAGGGACTTAAATCCCATGAAATAAAAACAAAATTTGGCGAAGGCAGCCTTTCGGCTTTAGTTATACACAAAGACAAATTGGCCGTTACCGCTTAAATATATTAAGAGCATGATAATAAAATTTAACAATATTTATTCTAAGGTAAATGCGTATGGAACCTGAAATAGAACCCGTCGAAGAAATTGCAAGAAAGGCGTGCGCCGCAAGCAGTTTTATCGCAAGCGCCGGGATAAGCACAAAACTAAATATACTTAATACGATTAAAAGCCTTTTAATCGAAAACAAAAATAATATAATCCTTGAAAATAGAAAGGATGTGGAAAATGCACAGTCCCGCGGGCTTAGCGTTCCGATGGTTGACAGGCTGACGATTTCCGAAAAGACATTCAATTCAATGATTAAGTCGATAGAAGATGTGGGGAAAATTAAAGACCCTGTCGGAGAAATAGAAGATATTACGGTTAGGCCAAACGGGCTTATGGTCGGAAAGATGCGGATACCGCTCGGCGTCATAGGCATTATTTATGAATCGAGACCGACCGTTACAATAGATGCATCCATACTTTGCCTGTTATCTGGAAATGCCGTAATTTTAAGGGGCGGGTCGGAGGCTTTTAATTCCAATATGATACTGGCTTCAATAATCTCGAAAAGTTTAAATCTTAACGGCCTTCCGCCTCAAATAGTTTCAATGGTTCCTTATACCGATAGATCTGCTATTAAAGAATTAATTTCTCAAAAAAAATATATAGATTTAATAATACCGAGGGGCGGAGAAGGGCTTATATCCTATGTTACCGAAAACTCTAAAATTCCCGTGATAAAACATGATAAAGGCCTCTGCCACATATATGTCGATGAATATGCCGATATTAAGAAGTCGCTTAATGTCATTATTAATGCAAAAGTTCAAAGACCGTCGGTTTGCAATGCATTAGAAACGCTTTTAGTCCATTCCTCCATACTTGACAGGTTTATGCCTGAAATGCTCGGCGAACTTAAAAAAAACGGCGTGGAAGCGAGAGTTGACGATGAAATTTTAAATATTTACAAAAATAAATTTAATTTTCTTGTAGCGGCAGAACAGGACGATTGGGATACCGAATATTTAAATCTTACACTGGCAGTGAAATCGGTCCCCGATATAGACGCCGCCATAGAACATATTAAAAAACACGGTTCCAATCATACCGAAGCAATACTTACCGAAAATTACGCCAACGCTCTTGAGTTCATAAAAAGGGTAAACTCTTCCTGCGTTCTTATCAACGCTTCTACCAGATTTAACGATGGTTTTGAGCTTGGGCTCGGGGCGGAAATAGGCATATCCACTTCAAAAATTCATGCATTTGGACCGATGGGCGCAAGGGAACTTACCACGACTAAATTTATCGTTTTCGGCAGCTATCAGACAAGGACATGAATATCGGCATTTTCGGCGGAACATTTGATCCGATTCATTACGGACATTTAAGGGCGGCGGAAGAAATTACGCAAAACTTTTTAGAAAAAGTTATATTTGTCCCGACAAACATAACTTCTAATAAAGAAAAAGTACCTTCAAGTCCGCAAGAAAGACTTGAAATGACAAAAATCGCAATAAACGATCATAAAAAATTCACAGTTTCGGATATCGAAATTAAAAGAGGCGGAATTTCTTACTCATATGACACCGTTATTCAGTTTAAGAAATTATACCCGGATGACGATTTATATTTTATTATAGGAATGGATGCGTATTTTGATTTAAAAAATTGGAAAAACGGCGAACTCCTCTTTGACATGATTAATTTTATCGTTATTAACAGAAACAACATAAGATTTAATCCCAAAAACTTGATAAAGCTGACATCTTTTTTGCCTGACGGGATAAAAGGGCAAATCGATCTAGACCATAAAAACAAAAGATTTATCACATCTAAAAATAGATATATAAATTTCCTTAAAATAACAAGAATGGACATTTCATCTACAATAATCAGGAATAACTTTAAAAAAAACATTTCTAACCTATATCTATTGCCAAAGGATGTTATTAATTATATAATTAATAAAAAGATGTATATTTAACTTTTATAATTTATAATTGCAGCAGCTAAGCAAGGTGATTTAAAATAATTAACGCAAAAATAGAAAGAAAAAAACTAAAAAGAACAAATAAAACTATAAGGTCTATCATAGACTCCCTTTTAGAGAAAAAGGCTCACGATGTTGTCGTGCTCGATATTAGAAGGATTTCCGCAATGACCGATTTTGTTATTATTGCGGGCGGTTCATCCGATCGTCAAATATCAAGGGTAGCCAACAATTTAATAGATTCCATAAAAAAGCGTCCCTTCGGAGTGGAGGGGCTTTCCGGTTCGAGGTGGGTCGTAATTGACTATGGAGATGTCATAATACACATAATTCACGACGACCTAAGGCCGTATTATAACCTTGAAGGATTATGGCCCGATGCCAAAGAGTTAATTGTGGAAAATTAAGAGTAGATTCCTGCCATCTTTGCCTGTAAAGGCGGCGTGCGCCTGTAAGCGCAGGCGGAAGATATGCAGGAATGACGGACAAAAATTAATTATGTATATCATTACATTAATAATCGCCATTCTGGTGCTGATAGCTTTCTTTGAGTATCTTTACATGCTTAACCCCGTGAAGATTCCGCTGCATTACGCCCCGGGCTCACAGCACATAATTAATGAATATCTTATAATTTATATTTTTTCGGCATTTTTGGTTGGAATTGTTCTTGTCCTGTCTATAAATATTTTAAAGGATTTAATTTCTCAGATAAAAAATCTTTTCTTTAAAAGAAAGCAGTTTATAAAAACGGAAATAGATAATTCCGTTAACAAAGCTTACGATTTCTATATTAAAGGACAATACGACAAGGCAATAGACTTAATAAAAAAATACTTATCCGCCTATGAAAACAGCATAAGCGGTTATTTACTTCTGGCGAAAATTTACAAACATAAAGGAAAAATAAAAGATAGCGAATTTAACTTAAATAAAGCGCTGGAAATAGAAAAAGATAATATTAATGCTCTTAATGAGGCCGGAAATCTATATAAATTAAACAAAGATTATGATAAAGCAATAGTTTATTACAATAAGGCGTTAGAATCCTCAAACGATAATCTATATGCAATAACGCAGTTAAAAGATATTTATATAAAAAAGGGCGAATGGAAAAATGCATACAGGATGTCTAAACTCTTTCTCGCTGAATCAAAAGATAAAGAGATTAATAAAAAAGAAGAATTAGTCATGCTCGGGCTTAAATATGAATTCGGAAAGTATCTTTTAGAAACGGAAAATGATACCGTGAGATCCGCTAAAAGATTTAACCAGGTGTTAACCCAAAATAAAAACTTTGTCCCGGCGTACATATCTCTGGGAGACATTTATATTAAAAAAGGGAAATATCCCGAAGTATTCGATTTATGGGAAAAGGCATTTTTAAAAACCGGTAACTTCGCTATTCTAATCAAAATCGAGGATATAGCGATAAAAACGAATCATCCCGAAAATATTATTAAATTCTATCAAGAACTTATTTACGATAATCCTGAAAAGTGGGAATACAGGCTATTTTTGGGGAAACTATATATGAGATTAGAAATGGTTGACGATGCGCTTTCAAGCCTTCATGAAATCCCTGCTTCAATTTTTAAAGACAATTCCCTCAGCCTTCTTTTAGCGGAATGTTACTTTAAAAGAGGAAAATATAACGATTCCGCCGTAAATTTTAGAAAGGCTCTTAAAGGCCAATATCCGGTCAAGTTACCTTTTACCTGTTCAAATTGCGGGTTTGTCTCTTACAATTATTCTTCGATCTGCCCATCCTGCAACCTGTGGAACACATTTAACATAAAAACCTCCGGAACGCTTTATGAAAGCGGACAAAAAGATGATATTAAAAATATTTCGTCATTGATTTCGGAGTAAACAGGCCAAGCAAATGAAAAAATATGACGGGTTAGCTTTGATTATTTTGGACGGTTTCGGCTTGTCGCCTTCCGTGAAAGGCAACGCTATAATAAATGCGAATCCCGAGTTCATAAATTCCATCTTTAAAAGTTATCCGTTTACGACTCTAATCACTCACGGCAAAGATGTCGGTTTGCCTGAAAACACGATGGGAAACTCGGAAGTGGGGCATTCTAATATCGGCGCCGGCAGGATTACTATGCAGGATTTGACAAAAATAGATATGCAAATTGAAAATGATACCTTAAAAAATAATAAAACATTATCTTTATTTTTAGAAAAAATCAAAAACGGAAATTCACGGGTCCATCTTATGGGTCTCTTATCCGAAAGCGGGGTCCATTCCGAATTATCCCACTTATTATACTTAATCCGTTTTTTCAGGACTAACGGGGTAAAGGAGATTTATATTCATGCATTTTTAGACGGAAGGGATTCTCCGCCAAAAAGCGCAGAAATTTTCTTAAAAAAATTAATGGAAGAAGTTAGAAAGTTAAAACCTTTTGTTTTCTTATCTACGATATGCGGCAGATTTTATGCCATGGACAGGGATACAAGATGGGATAGGACAAACAGGGCTTTCGATCTGCTTACGGGATTAAACGGGGAAAGGTTTGACGACCCAGCCCTTGCCATAAAAAAGTTCTATGACGACGGAATAACGGATGAGTTTGTACACCCCGTCGTAATTAACAACAAGGAAGGGAAGAACGGTTCAATAGGCCGGGACGACGGTGTTTTATTTTTCAACTTCAGGGCGGACAGGGCTAAACAATTAACAATGGCTCTCACATTTAAAGATTTTAATAATTTTTACAGGGATGGATTTAAACCCGTTAAAAATTTTATATCGATGACCAAATATGACGACTCGTTTAAAAACGGCTACATTATAGAACCTGAAAATTATGACAATATTTTAGGACAGGTTATCTCTAACCTTGATTTTAATCAGTTAAGGATAGCCGAAACCGAAAAATATGCCCATGTAACATATTTTTTCAACTGCGGTAGAGAAGAACCCTTTAAAAACGAGGATAGATTGTTGATACCGTCCCCGAGAAAATATAAAACTTACGATATGATACCGGAAATGAGCGCTTTTAAGATTAAGGATGCCTTAATAGAAAGGATTAAACTTAATAAATACAAGTTAATAGTCTGCAATTTCGCAAACTGCGATATGGTGGGTCACACCGGAAATTATAATGCCGCCGTTAAGGCAGTTAAGGCTGTAAATTCAGTCCTTAGCGAGATAGTCCCCGTAATTTTGAATCAGAAGCATGCCTGCATTATAACGGCGGACCATGGAAATGCCGAAGCAATGTTGGACGAAAACGGGATGCCTATGACCAATCACACTCTTAATCCTGTGCCGTTTGCTATAATTTCTAATTATCCGAAGGAAATTCCGATATTAAAACCGGGAAGGCTTGCCGACATAGCCCCGACAATTCTTAAATTACTGGGCTTAAATATACCGGAGGAGATGACCGGACGAGTTTTATGGGAATAGTTTCATTTGTTTGCCCTTATGGCAATATAAGATTGGATTTATTTTTAAAAACCCGATTACTTAATAATACGAGGGCATACATTCAAAAACTTATATTAAGCGGCAATGTGACGGTTAACGGGTTAATCGTTAAAAAACCTGCATATAAATTAAAAGAAGGTTCGGCATTAACCGTAAAAGAACTGGAAATAAAAAAAACAGAGCTATCCCCCGTAGATTATAATCTTGAAATAATTTATGAAGACGACTGCATCGCCGTAATAAATAAACCTGCGGGCATTACCGTTCATCCCGGAAAAGGAAATTATGACAACACCCTCGTTAATATTTTGATTGGAAAAATATCTAACCTCTCGGGCATCGGCGGCGTTGAAAGACCCGGAATAGTTCATAGATTGGACAAAGATACTTCGGGAATAATGTTAATTGCTAAAAACGATTTTTCCCATAACGCTCTTATTTCGAGTTTTAAAAACAGGGAAATAAAAAAAACATATCTCGCTATATGTTACGGCCTTTTTCCGCAAAAAGACGGCTGTATCGAGGGATTTATAAAAAGGGATGTAAAAAACAGGATTAGAATGCAAATAACCAAGGAAACCGGGAAATATTGCCTCACCCGATTCGAAACTATAAGGCAGATAAAGGGTATAGCAACATTGCTTAAGGTAATGCCGCATACCGGAAGAACCCATCAAATAAGGGTATCCCTTTTTGAAACGGGCCATCCGATAGTAGGGGATAAAGTCTATAAAAGGAAAGATGCTTCTGGCAGATATAAGAGCTTAAACTTTGTAAAAAGACAGATGCTTCACGCATATATGCTGGAATTTTTTCATCCAAAAACCGGAGAAAAAATGGCCTTAAAGGCGGAAGTCCCCTGCGATATGCTATGGGCTTTTGATTCCGGCGATAAAATATGATTTACGCCGTTAAAGATTTAGACTTAAATAATAGCCGCATAGTATATGGATTTATAGACAATGCGCTTGATTTTAAATTGGAAAACAAGGGTGCAAGAAAAGAACTTTCAGGATATATTCCTGCGGGTTTCAATAAAAAAGATATATATATTTATGAAGTTAAGCAGGTCCACGGCAATAACATCGCAGTTTTAAACAAAGATTTTCGAATAAAGGATGGGGATGATTATTACGGTTTAAATTTAGCCGAGGCTGACGGAGCATTTACCCAAAAAACTGGTATAATGCTTTGCGTAAGGACTGCCGACTGTGTACCCGTTCTTTTTTACGACCGTGTTAAAAAGGTTATAGGCGCCGTCCACTGCGGCTGGAAGGGGACTTGGGAAGGCATAATAACAAATGCCGGAAATATATTAACGGATCATTTCCATTCAAATTTAGACGATGTAATTATTATAATAGGTCCTTCTATCTGTAAAAATTGCTACGAGGTCAAAGAAGATTTTTTGAATAAATTTATATCTAAAGATATACTAAATCAAAAATTTTTTAACATAAGTACGGATAAAAACAATCTGTTTTTCGATTTGAAGGGTTTCTTAAAAAACGAACTTAATTTATCCGGATTTAATAGTAAAAATATCTATGATTTAAATAAATGCAATTTTGAGGATAAAAGTTTTTATAGCTACAGGCGCAATAAAACGGACAAAAGGCAGGTTTCTTTTATCGCGATAAATTGATTGAGATTTATTTTAAGATTAAAAAATGATAAAAATAGGTCTGACGGGTTCTATAGGTTCCGGAAAAACTACGGTTCTTAATTTATTGAAGGATTATGGATTCTTAACTTTGAATCTTGACTTCGAGGCCAAAAAGCTGCTTAAAAAAAATACGATAGAATATAAAAAAATTGTTGCTTTTTTTGGTAAAAACATTTTAAATAAAGATAATGAGATTAATAAGAAAATTCTGGCAGAGGTCATTTTTTCAGACCCCTCTAAAAAAAAGGCTTTAGAAAATATAATCTATCCAACTTTAAGAACAAATATCAATAATATACTTGAAAGAAGTAAACAACCCACAGCAATAATTGAAGGCGCGGTTATTATCGAATCAGGATATTACCGGAAGTTAGACAAAACTATCCTTGTTACCTGTGATTTCTCAAGAAGGATTAAAAGATCATATAAAAAATTTACTTTTGATGATTTTGCAAAAAGGGATAAAAATCAACTAAATCAGGCAGAAAAAATTAAAAAATCTGATTTTATAATCAACAATAATTACGGATTTAAATTTTTAATTCCTCAAATTCAGCTATTAATAAACTTTCTAAACAACATTTATCGTACTTGAAAAATAGAACCTCAAAGGATTAAAATTTCCCGATTCCCGGATTTAATTCAAATAAAGGGGGGATATATCTATGGAAGAATATCGCAAATGTGAAGATTTAGGCTATACATTTATAAATGAACTTTTAGAATTTGCCAATCAAAGAAAACAGGTAGAGGAAATATTTCATTTCGTTAATGTCGGTTTTGAATATACATTTGGGGCAACGGCAATAATGTTTATATACAAAAAATATAATCTGGAAGAAAAAATAGAAATTTCAAGAGGAATCTCTCATGAATATGTTAAAAAATTTAATGAAAATCCTCCGTTATCTATATTAAAAGAAATAAAATCTGCCCGGGGCGGCTTATATATAGATTTCAAAAAAGAACACGAAAAGTATTCCGAATATAGTTTTTTATTTGAGCACGATAATGTAGCCGAGTTTTACGGCTATGCATTAAAAACCGCATATACGGACTCATATTTTGTAATAATGTACTCAGTCCCGGGATTTAAGAACTGCGGAAATGAAAAAACCGGCGTATTCAATACAATCCTTTCCGTTCTTGCGTACATCTTAAACTCAAACAAATGCGTTCAGACTATGAGGGATTGTTCCCAGATCGATTATGTATCGGGGCTCAACAATTTTAAATATTTCCATGAAAAACTTTTTCAAGAGATGCAAAAAATTGCCAATGAAAAAGGAATATTATCCCTTGCTTTAATTTCAATAAATCAATTAAATAAACTAAACTCAATATTTGGCCACGGTGCGGGAGACAAAAACATAGGGCTAATCGCGAATATTATTAAAAAACATATACGAATATTCGATATAGCCGCCAGATACGGCAATAAATTTATTATACTGTTTCCAGGTATGGATAAGAACCCTGTCAAAGATATTTTAAAAACTATTTTTTCGGAGGTTGAGGCAAACTTTAAGAATGAAAACCAGGACATATTATCATTAAATGCAGGTGTTTCGTCATTCCCGGCGGACGGCAATAATGAACGAACGGTTTTAGATTTAGCCGAAGGTCATCGCATAGATGCCAGAAGGAAGAGTAAATGGTCCATAGTATAATTATAATATAATAAAAATAACCAAAATAAAATTTTAAACTTAAGAGGTAGTTATGAATATTAAAGAATTATCCGCAAAAAAAATTTCCGAGTTATTGCAGATAGCAAAGAATTATAGCATAGAAGGGGCATCGGGAATGCGAAAGCAAGATTTAATATATGCCCTGCTTCAGGCAGAAACTGAAAAAAACCAGCAGGCCGAAAAAAACGGTTTGCTTTCGGGCGAAGGCGTACTTGAAATTTTGCCTGACCAGTACGGATTTTTAAGATCGCTTGAGGCAAATTATCTTCACGGACCTGACGACATTTATGTATCGCCGTCCCAGATTAGAAAATTCGGGCTCAGAACCGGCGACACCATCCGCGGGGTAATCAGGCCGCCGAAAGACAGCGAAAGGTTTTATGCGCTCCTTAAAGTAGAAAGCGTTAATTTTGAAGACCCTGAAGTTGCCAAAGAAAAAATACTATTTGACAACCTGACCCCCCTATATCCTGAAAACAGGATAAAACTTGAATTCGACCCAAAAAATTTATCTACAAGACTGATGGATTTACTTATTCCTATAGGAAAGGGACAAAGGGGCTTAATCGTGGCGCCTCCAAGAACCGGAAAAACCATGCTTTTAAAAGACATAGCCCATGCTATAAATACTAACCATAAAGAAATTTTTCTGATGGTTCTTTTAATCGACGAAAGACCGGAGGAAGTTACCGATATGCAAAGGTCCGTAAATGGGGAAGTAATCAGTTCCACATTTGACGAACCGCCTCAAAGACACATCCAGATTGCCGAAATAGTTATAGAAAAGGCAAAAAGAATCGTTGAAACCGGAAAAGATGTCGTTATCCTGCTGGACTCTATTACAAGGCTTGCCAGAGCTTACAATGTAACCATTCCATCCTCGGGAAAGGTTTTATCGGGCGGGGTTGATTCAAATGCCCTCCATAAGCCAAAAAGATTTTTCGGAGCGGCAAGAAATATCGAGGAAGGAGGAAGTCTTACCATAATAGCAACTGCCTTAATAGATACGGGTTCCAGAATGGATGAGGTAATTTTTGAAGAGTTTAAAGGAACGGGAAATATGGAGGTAAATTTAGACAGAAAACTTGCGGAAAAAAGGGTATTCCCCGCCTTCGATATAAATAAATCCGGTACAAGAAAAGAAGAACTTCTTGTTGACAAAGACCATCTTAAAAAGATTTGGGTTTTAAGAAAGGTTTTATCTAATATGGATACGGCCGAAGCAATGGAATTCTTAATCGATAAAATTAAAAATACAAAATCAAATGCCGATTTCTTAAATCTAATGAATCAATGAGCATGTGAAGTAACGATTATCATCTTTATTTTTTTAATAATCCGGCTATATATTCCAAATTTTTTAATGATGACCCTTTATTTTGCGATATAAGATTTAAACCGCTTTCCCTTGCATCTTTTATTGCTTTCTCATCGTATAAGTAATATAATAACGCATTATATAATTCTTCAGGAGACGCTACCTTTTTGCCTGCCCTGATTTCAATAATTTTATCTGCGATCTCCGCGAAATTTTCCACATATTTACCGAAAATTACAGGCTTTCCAAAAAATAACGGCTCTAATAAATTATGTCCTCCGGCATGCACCATACTCCCCCCTGTGAAAGCGACATCGCATAAGCTATATATTGATATCAATTCTCCAATCATATCCACTAAAATAACAACCTTTAGACCGGCGGAACCCGTCTTTTTAAAGTCATTGTTAAGCGGAAGGGCAAGTTTATAATTTGACGAATAAATAGAGGAAAGCCTGTAATATTGCAAATTGTAGCCGCTTATAAGGCTGTCAACATATTCAAATCTTTCGGGGTGTCTTGGCGCTATAAAAAGGAAAAAATTTTCATCTTTTTTATCTAATTTTACAAAGGCGTCTAAAATCAGCCTCTCTTCTTCTTTATGAGTGCTGCCTGCAACTATTACCCTGCCGTCTTTAAATATATTTTTTAAATTTTCCATTTTTTTAGAAATTTCTTCCGTAAAATTTGCAAGGTTTGAATCAAATTTCATATTTCCGGTTATGTGGATGTTTTCCTTCTTTACGCCAAGTTTGAAAAATTTATCGTAATACCCGCCGGATGCGCAGAGAACTAAGCTGATGCTTTCAAAAACATATTTTAAAAAAAAATCAAGGGCTAAATAATTTTTATATGATTTATTGGATAACCTGGCGTTTATAATGGAAACCGGAATTTTTCTTTTTTTTAACATATTAAATAAATTCGGCCATATTTCGGTTTCAACGGATATAAATAATGCAGGCTTTATCATACCAAGAACGGATTTAATGGAAAAATAAAAGTCGTAAGGAAAGTAAAAAATATAAATATGATTTCCGGCTTTTTCGTAATATGTTTTTGCATAATCATAACCGGTTTTGGTGACCACGGAAAGATAAACGGGTTTTTGAATTTCTTTTATCAGCATAAGGGTAAAATTTGCGGATGCTTTAACCTCGCCCAAAGATACGGCATGCACCCAAACCCCGTTTTCAAAATTCAATTCCCTTATGCCTTTGTTTATGAATGGAAAAAGTTTATTTAAAAAACCCGTCCCTCTTTTATCCCTTATAAAATAAAGAAATAGCATCCATATAAAGAAAAACGGCAGGATTATTATTAATAAAAGATTATATAAAATAAATAATGGCATTTTCATAATAAAAACTTATTAGAACACTTGCAGGTTAATTACCCATTTGCTTGATAAGAAGATTTTTATAAATACCGTTAACCAGGATTAACTCTTCATGGTTTCCGCTTTCAACTATCTCGCCATTGTCCAAAACATATATGGTATCGGCTCTTTTTACCGTGGACAGCCTGTGGGCAATGATTATCGCAATTTTATTTTGGCACAGGCCGTAGGGGTTTTCATCCGTTCCAAACAGGGCGCCCTGAATCTCTTTTTCGGACTCGCTGTCCAAAGAAGAGGTAGCTTCGTCGAGTACAATTATAGGGGCATTTTTCAAAAAAGCCCTGGCAATGAGTATCCTTTGTTTTTCCCCTCCTGAAAGCCTTAATCCTGCTTCATCGACAATCGTGTCATAACCGTTTGGAAGTTTCATAATGAAATCATGGGCAAAAGCAAATTCAGAAGCCTTTATTATATCCTTCATGTCTTTGGAAAAACTGCCGTAAGCGATATTAAACCTGATTGATTCATTAAATAAAATTACCTGCTGCGATACATAAGAAATACTATTTCTTAAATCCTTTAAATTAAATTCACGGGTATTTATTCCGTTAATTAATATTTCCCCGCTGTCGGGATCGTAAAAACGGGGTATTAACATCGAAATAGTGCTTTTACCCGCCCCTGAATAACCCACGATAGCAATCGTTTTACCCTTTAACGCTTTAATATTTATGTTTTTTAAGTCGTAACCCTTGCTCTTATCATAACTAAAATAAAGATTTCTTATCTCTAAACTACTTATTTCCTCCGGCAATGAGCGTTGATGAGCGCCCATTTTTTCAGACTCGCCGTCTATTATCTCAAAAATCCGCGTTCCAGCCGCAATACCTTCCTGCAAGCTATTGTTTAGCCGTGACAGACTTTTAACCGGCTCGTAAAGCAAGAGAATTGCGGTTAAAAAAGAAAAGAAATTGCCGGGGGTATAGCCGAATTTTATTACCTGCAACCCCCCTACAAATATGATGAGGGAAACGGAAACGCCGCCTATTAATTCAACAAACGGTACGGTTAATCCCCTTATCTTTGTCATTCTCATTAAGAATCTATAGAGATTGTCCGACAATTTTTTAAAACGGCTAATCTCAAGTTCTTCCATATTATAAGCCTTTACCGTCCTTAAACTTGAAATGGTTTCATCTAAAAACTTGGTAATATTACCCATTTCTGTCTGCGTATCCGTGCTTGTTTTTCTCGCTTTTTTCCCGAGCAGCGTAACAGGAATTATAACCACTGGAAATAATACAAAAACGACTACCGCCAGATAAAAGTCCATATAAAATACGACAACGATAAGCACGAGTATTGTCAATATATCCTTCATAACCGCGCTTACCGAATCTGAAACCGTTCTTTGGATAATATTTATATCGTAGGTTATTCTTGCAATTAAAACACCTGTCGGAATCTTGTTTAATTTTGGGACGGGAAATTTTACGATAGCGGAATAGACCTCGTCTCTTAATGTTCTTATTATGTTCTGCCCGACATTACCTATATAATAAAACTCCGCATAATAGAAAATGTTTTTCACCACAAAAATAGCCATCACGAGAATCGGGATCAATAGGAGATCTTCGTAGCTTTTTGTTATAAATATGTTGTTTATGAGGGGTTTGACGACATAAGCAAGAAGTCCCGTTAAAACAGAAACTATAGCCATACTTATCATAGCTAATATCAATCTTTTTTTATAAGGAAGTATATAAGGAACCAACCTTTTTAGGATATTAAAGTCCTTTTTCATAGCAATTTTTGACTTGCCTTGGGGGTTAAAGGTTAAAAATTAAACATTTTTTAATGTTTTATCATATATCAAATTAGCGGATGCTTCAAGCGGATTAACGCCGGTTTTCAAGGTGGAAATTACATTTGAAATTTCATCTGTCATAGAGTTTTTATAGAAATCGTCTCTTAAAATTTTGTCTATTTCCGCAAAGACATTTTGAGGGGTGAATTTCGATTCTATGAGCTCCGGAACTATCAATTTATTTGCCATTATATTTATAAGTCCGATATACTTAATTCTGACTAAAACCTTGGCTATCAAATAAGTTAAAAAATTTAAATAATACACGATTATTACCGGTTTTTTATAAAATCCTGCTTCTAAAGAGGCTGTTCCGCTTGCAGCTACGATTATGTCGCTTGAAGCTAAAGCATCTTTAACGGAATCTGTAATAATATACCAATCTTGAGATATATTTTCCTTTTTCAACGCCTGTGCGAAATAGGATGAATCTATTCCTTTTCTAAACGGGAAGATAAAAAAGGCGTCTTTATAAGCAGACTTTATAAGCTGTAAAGACTTGACAATTCGATTTGCGTGATATTTAAGTTCGGTTTTTCTTGAACCGGGTAAAAATGAAATTACGGGATAATTACTGCTCATTTCTTTAGCTTGCGCTTCCTGCCTATATTCTAACTCATACAATGGATTCCCAAAATAGTACGCTTCGATACCTGCTTTTTTATAAATTTCAAGCTCGAATGGAAAAATAGTAATCACAAATTTAATATACCTTTTTATAAAATTAATCCTTTTATATCTTGATGCCCATATTTTCGGAGGAATAAAATAAACTACGGGAATTTTTAACTTATGCGATAATTTTGCTATTTTAAAATTAAAAGAGGGGAAATCGACCAATATGACAACATCCGGTTTATTAAGCCTTATCCAGCTTGAAACGTTTTTTAAAACCCTTTTGATTGTTTTTATCTTGCATATAACCTCCGTAAAACCCATAACGGCTAATTCATCGATGCCGGCAATCAGTTCTGCCCCTTCCGATTTTAGATTTTCTCCTCCCATCGCGTAATACATTGCCCCGGGTTTAATTTTTTTAACGTAATTAATTAAGCCGGAAGCAAATATATCCCCTGAAAGTTCTCCTGCGATAATAAGTACCTTTGCCAATTTTCGTCGGGCTTTAATAGTTTAACATAAATTTACATTACATATATGGAAATGGATGATTCGTCCGCCTTTTTAATAAACTCTTCTTTGTTTAGAACAATAGTGTTGGCTTCGAAGGCTAAACAGGTAGCACTAACCGCTATAAGCGAATCTATTGTTTTTTCGCCGACGGCAGGAACATCAAATCTTAAATCCTGGTTCGGCTTGTTGACTTTTACGACGACAGCCCCGCCGCTTGCAAGTTTTCCTCCTCTTAGAATTGCTTCATCCGTTCCCTCTATCGCTTCTAACGCCATAACTGATTTATCCTTTATAACGGCGGTCTGTCCGATATCGGCGGCGGCAATCAATCTTGCAGCAGAAAGTCCAAAGTCGATATCATCCATTTCTTTTTTAGTGGGAACCCGTTTAGAAGCAACGCCCTTTGGCAAGAAAATCGAGGTTATATACTTAGTTTGCGGAACTACGGTTATGCCTTCTTTTTCAAAGAAATTGCAAATTGCGTTCAAGATAGTATCATCCCTTTTATCTTTAAGCGATAAAAAAAGCGTGATAGCCTTTAAATCCGGTTTGACCTTTTTAAACATAAGGGTTTTTTTTACCTTGCCTGCCATAATTACATCTCTAACCCCAACGGAATTAAAAAATTTTACCAATTTCCCGAGCTGGCCGACACTTATATAAACAATTGAATCGGCATGATCCATTAAACCCTTGTCGGCTTCTTCCTCTATCGCGCACACATGCACGGAATACCCTTTGGATTTTAGTTCATTTATGTATATTAAAGGAAACTCTCCGTAACCGGCAATTATTCCAATATTTTTATCTTCCATAAATAAAAGTTACCTTGTTATGCCCCTTTTGGATTTTTCGATAAAATTAGTAAACTTTTCTATTTTATCCGAACCGTTTAACTCCAGTTTTATTTTTTCTAATGCGGCTTTGGTGGTAACTTTTGATTTATATATAATTTTAAAGGCATTTTTTATTTTGTCTATTTCTTCTTTTGAAAAACCCCTCCTTTCCAAGCCTATTCTATTTATCCCGTATATCCTTGCCCTGTCTCCCGATGCAATAAGATACGGCGGAATATCCTGAACAACCATTGAACCGCCGGCAACCAGAGCCGATTCGCCGACTCTGACAAACTGATGAACGGCGCAAATACCTCCCAATATGGCATAATCGTGAATCTCGATATGGCCCGCTAATGTCGCATTATTTGCGAGAATTACATGATTACCGATAATACAATCATGCGCCACATGAACATGCATCATAAACAGGTTAGAATCACCGACCGCGGTAATACCGTTTCCCGTTACGGTTCCGGTATTAAATGTCGCATATTCCCGTATGATGTTATTATTGCCTATGATAAGTTTTGTATCTTCCCCTCTGTATTTAAGGTCCTGCGGAATTGAACCTATAGAAGCAAATTGAAATATTTTATTGTTATCCCCTATCGTAGTATTCCCTTCTATAACGACATGGGAAGCTATTTTATTATTCCTGCCGATTTTTACGCCGTCTTTAATAACCGTATATGGCCCTACATCCGTTGAGTCGTCTATTATGGCGCCTTCATAAATAATTGCGGTTTTATCTATCATAAACCCTTTTATCCTTAAATATATTTTTTATGGTTTTACAAAAGAAGCCATAAGGTCTGCCTCTGCGCATAATTTTCCATCGACTAAGGCTTTCCCGTGAAACATCCATATAAACTGCTTTCTTTTAACAAGTTCGACATTCAATACTATAGTGCTTCCCGGGAAAATCGGTTTTCTAAATCTTGCCTTATCTATTCCCATAAAATAAGTGAGCATATTTTTTAGATCGTCGTCTTCTTCCGTTTTATATGCAAGAATTCCCCCTGCCTGAGCTAATGCCTCCAGAATAAGCACTCCCGGCATAACGGGATAAGACGGGAAGTGTCCCTGGAAAAACGGCTCATTAATTGTGGTATTTTTAATAGCGGTAATAGATTTTCCTTTTTCGAGCGCAATAACCTTATCCACCATAAGAAAAGGAAATCTATGCGGAAGAAGATTTAGTATCTCCCGAATACCTATTTCCGTCAAATTTGAAGACTCTTCATTAATCATTTTTTAGTCCCTTGTCTTTTCGATATCTTTTATTCTTTTAAAAAGTTCGGGGAGTCTTTTGAATAGCACAACCGAACTGCGCCAATCTTTAATAGAAAAAGCCGGGGAACCGGATATGATGTCGTTATCCTTTATGTTATGCGCAACGCCCGACTGTGCCGCTATTATAACGCCGTTCCCCACCCTGATGTGCCCTGCAATGCCTACCTGCCCGCCGATTGTCACATTATCCCCTACCTCCGAACTGCCGGCAATTCCGGTTTGCGCGGCAATCACGCAATTGCTGCCGATTATTACATTATGAGCAATCTGGGACAGATTGTCTATCTTTGTTCCCCTGCCTATTTTAGTAAAATCGGCAACACCCCTATCTACGGTAACATTTGCGCCTAATTCGACATCGTCATCCAGAATAACATAACCTGAATGAATAATTTTCACATAGCCGTTTTTATCTCTGGCATACCCAAATCCGTCGCTTCCTATAACGGAACCTGAATGAATTATGCAGTTATTACCTATTTTAGAATTGTCGTAAACGGTAACATTCGGATAAATCTTGACGCCGTCTCCGATCTTAACATTTTTTCCGATAAAAACATTGCTCATTATATTGCAATCTTTACCTATAACAGAACCTGCATCCACAAAAACGCCCGGGTATAATATAGAGTTTTCGCTTATTAACGCAGTTTTATCGACTCTGGCATATTGTAGAAAATCCTTAGAAACCGTTTTGTCTAAACTATCCTTCCCGCTAAATAACTGCGTTGCTTTTGCAAAGGCTAAATAAGGATTTTTGGAGTCGAGTATAAGGAATTTAATTCCCGAAGGAAGTTCCCGTTTTAAAGACTCGTAATCCATAATTACCGCACAAGCCTTTGTTTCGCTAAGATATTTAAGATATTTTGAATTTGAAATAAACGAAATCTCATCGCTTTTCGCTCCCTGCAAAGAGCCGGCTCCCGAAATAAAAATATCTGCCGGAAGTTTGCCTATGCCGTGTAAAGATAACTTTGAGACAATGTCGTTAAGCGGTATGGCCATAAAAATTAAAATACGATTTATATTATATGGTATTTACAATATCTTATTTTGAGTTCATCTGCGTTAAAACTTCATTTGTAATATCAATCCCGTTATCCCTGTAAACTACGCTTGGCCTGTCGATAACAAGCAGGTAGCCGTTTTTCTTTGCAATTGCGGTTATAATAGCAGTGGCTTTATCTACTATTCCTTTTAAAAGCGTGTACCTTTTTTCTGCCATAACACCCTGAACATGCTTCTCCTCGGCTCTAAACTTTGAAATATCCGTTTCAAATTCCTTTGTCTTATGCGCCTTTTCGCTGGCCGACATTATAGAGCCGTTCTGCTTTAAATCATTTTGAATCGCGGCTATTTTTTTTCTCATCGTTAACAATCTGGCGGTATATGTGGAATACAAAGCCTTTAGCTCCGCATTGGCTTTTTTGCCCTGATTTGACATCGAAATAATATTTTGCATATTAACTACGGCAATGGAGGAACCAGCTGCCCATACATTTTTTGAATTTGAATAAGTTAATGCCACGGCGAATAAAGTTAAAATTACCGCAAGACTTAAATTAAAAATTAATCTTTTCATAAAATCTCCTTGTTTTATTTTTTATTTTTTTTATCGCTAAATACCCGGAAAACTCTGACCCAGGCTAAACTGAATCCTTGTCGGATTATTTCCGTTTATCGGCGTTCCAAGTATTTTACCATAAGTAATAGTTATGGGTCCAAACGGGGAATACCAGTTAAAACCGATTCCTGCCGCCTGAACGAGGTCCAATGGAAATACCGGTTCACTCTGCCCCCATGCGTTACCCGCATTCCACCATAAAAATCCATAGAAACCCATCTTTTTAAGAATAGGTATCGAATATTTTGCCTGAACCGTAAACATCTTTGTTCCGCCGATAAGCAAGCTGTTTTGCGAGGGACCGACGGAATCGTACATAAATCCTAAAAGCGGGTATGTATTCATTATACCGCCGACAAAAAATCTCTGGTATATCGGCAATGCAACGGAAGACCTAGTTGCAGTTACATAACCTGCCTGCGCCCCCTGCATAAAAGATGTCCCCCACCATAACGGAATATAATGGTTTGCCTGCGCTACAAATTTGACAAAATCGTCATTGCCGCCGATCGGGGGACCGGCAAAGCCGACCCTGAAACTGTCTAAATTGCCCGCGGTCGGAACCATAGGATTATTTAATGTGTTATAAACGGTGGTTAAAGAAACCTCGCTCGTTATCAATCTCCCTTGAGGCAAAATATTTAAAAGGCCGGGGATTATAACCGATGTATCTTCCTCCAGAAGGTACCTGAAATATTCCGTAAGCACATTTTTATAAAGCGGATAACCTAAAGTAATCGAACCGCCGACCGAACGATAGGCGAATTCATAGTAAAGACCGTTAAAGGTGTCATATAAAGATAAATTAAACGATAAGGGTTTCGCAAAAATATAAGTAAGGTACGGCTGAAGAATATTAAAACTATATGACTGGTACGGTCCGCCAACCTGAGCATTTAAAGAGGCGGATATTCCCGTTCCAAATAAATTTGACTCGGAGATTGACGATATTGCCATAAAAGCCGTGGCAGAGCTATACCCGCCGCCAATCGTAAATTTACCCGTATTCTGTTCCTTAACATGCACTTTGACATCTAATATGCTTTCGCCCGGAACCTTTTCGGTGGTGATGGCAACATGCTTAAAATACATCAAGTTTTTTAAATTTTGCCTCGATATTTTTATAAGCTCTGGGTTATATTCCTCGCCGGGGTAAAGCGCGAGCGCTCTAAGTATGACATAGCTGTATGTAACATCATTTCCGGTTATCGTAATTTTGCCGAATTTTGCAATCTTACCCTTGTGAACGATTAGTTTAATCAAAACAGAATTTGTTTTTTGTCTAATTTTTATGGACGGCTCGACATTCGCAAAGGCATACCCTTTGTTCGTGTAGAACTTGGTAATGTTCAGTATCTCTTTTTCTATATATTGCCTGTTAAAAATATCCCCCACTTTTGTGGTTATAAGTTTTTTAACGGAAATATATTCCCCCGAATCCTTTTTAACATTTTTTATTTCAAGGTAAACATTTGATATTCTATACTGCGGCCCCTGGACTATCTTTATGATAATTGTTACATACTTCTTATTTTTAGAGAAAATGAATACGGGTTTTCTGACCCTTACATTTATATAACCGTGATTATAGTAAAAACCTAATAATTTAATAATCTGGTTATTTAATTTTGCTTTCTTGAACTTTCCCGCACCCGTTATCCATGTCAGCAGATTAACCGTCTTTATGCCCATCACGGATTGAAGCTTTGCCGAAGGGAAAGAGCTGTTGCCTTCAAATTCGACTTTATCAACCATTACGGGGGAATTTTCATTTATAAGAAAATGGACGCCGATATAATTACCTGGAAAGGTTGTCGTTTTTACTTTTATCTTCGCATTATAATATCCCTCGGCCGAATATATAAATTTAAGAATTTTTAACGCCTTATCTAAACTGTAAGAGCTATAAGGCGAATTAACCTTCAGATTTATTACCTTCTTAATTTTCTTTACGCTTACGGAGGCGTTTCCCGAATATTTAATGTATTTAATGTACGGTCTTTCGGACACTATAAAAGTAACTACCAGCCCTTCGGGTACGGCCCGGGCATTAACCATTATATTTTTAAAATACCCTGTTTTATAAAGGTCTTTAACACTTTCGTTGATTTTTTTAATCGAATAATACCCGCCTTTTTTTATCTTAATCTTGCTTTCGATAAATGAAACGCCCGTCCTTATATTGCCTTTTACCCTTATAGAATAAATCTTTTTTGAAACAGGTGCCTGCTTTTTGATTTTTTCCGCTTTTAAGCGGCTCAAAATTAACGAGGACACCCTTTGGGATAAGGTATAAATGCTTTTTTCCAAAGACTTTTTACCGGCGCCCGAATATTTTACCGTTTTGGAGTTATAAATATCCGCGACCTCTACCAGCATGGCATGAATTTCGTAATGAGATCCAAACCTTGCGATGCTGCCTGTTATAATATAATTTGAATGATATTTTATGCCAAGCCTTTTTATTCCGGCAAGGTTCATCTTTATATTAAAATTAAAATACGGCGGTTTTTTAAGGGGCGTGTATGCTAATACAAAGTATGGTTTTTTTGAATCCAGATAGGTTTTGAAAACATCGGTAAACGATTTATCGATGTTTTTTAATGCCGGAGTCCCTTTTTGATGGAAAAAACCGACAAACACATCCTTGTTGTTTAATAAGGCATAAGCTTTTGTTGAATTTAAAAAAACAACAAAAGAAATGAAAAGTAAAAATAAAGACAATCTGAAAAATTTCATTTTAATAACCTATCAAATAATAAATTATATGTCAATTTATATGTTCTATGATACCGTTTACGATTTTAATTTTATGTCTCATCATATTTGAAAACTCTTCGTCATGAGTAACGACAATCAGCGTCTTATTATATTTTTTATTTAGATTTATAATTATCTCGTGTAGTTTTTCCGCATGCCTCGGGTCTAAATTACCCGTCGGTTCGTCCATTAAAACAACCCTTGGAGAGCCTATAAGAGCCCTTGCAATTGCCGCCCTCTGTTGTTCCCCTCCCGAAAGCGTGTACGGCTTAAAATTCAGCCTGTGTTCAAGCCCCAGCTCGCATAAATAATCGCGCGCAATTTTTAACGCCTTCGCTTTTGGTTCATTCCTTATATATAGCGGCATGGCAACATTTTCAATACAGCTGAATTCGTTTAAAAGATAGTGAAACTGAAAAACAAAACCTATATTTTCGTTGCGAAATTCGGAAAGTCTTTTATCCGTCAGCCCATATATATCTGCATTTTCAAAATACCCGACACTTCCTGAATCCGGCTTTAAAAGCGTCCCCATAATGTGAAGAAGGGTGCTTTTGCCTGTACCCGATTCCCCTGTTATTGCAAATGTCTCGCCGGATTTTATTGCTAAATCGGCTGCGTCAAGAATGTTGACGGTTTCGTCCCCCGTTTTAAATATTTTGCTTACCTTCCTTAAGCGTATTGCCAATGAGCTTCGCTGATTTTCAATTCCATGATCTTTATTCATGTCTTACGCCCTCTGCAGGATCTATTTTGCTTGCTTTATAGGAAGGGTACAGCGTTGCTATAAAGCTTAAAAAAAGGGCGCTGAATCCGATAACTATAAACTCGCCCGGAGTCATTCTTACAGGCAGGGTTGTTATGTAATAAACAGAGGACGGCAGGCTTATTATATGATAAGTCTTTTCAAGGTAACCGATTAAAAAACCGGATATAAGCCCGAGCGAAGTTCCGACAAGACCTATTATGATGCCCTGGGCCATAAAAATAATCATTATATCCCTCGAACTTGCGCCGATAGATTTTAATATGGCTATGTCTTTGCGTTTTTCCATAACAACCATAATCAATGTAGAAATAATATTAAATGCCGCCACTAATACAATCAAGGAAAGTATAATAAACATAGTAAGCTTTTCCAATCTTATGGCGGAAAATAGGTTTTTGTTAAGCTCCTCCCAGCTTAACGCATAAAAAGAGGATGACGGCTTTTTGTTTAATATTCTATCTATCTTTTTTGCATAGAGGTTTGCAAGCCCTATCTTATCAAGTTTAACCTCCATTCCCGTCACGGTGCCGCGGGGTAATCCCAAAAACATCTGCGCATTTTTTATAGAGATAAAAGAAAATGTGGAATCGTAATTGTACATGCCGCTGTTTATAATTCCGCAAACGGTGAACTTTTCGGTTTTCGGCACAATGCCAAACGGGGTCATCTGTCCTTCGGGAGACATTATAAGCACCTTATCACCTACCGAAACCCCGAGGTTTTGCGCCAGAACCTTTCCAAGCACTATACCGTTGTACTTTTTGCCGTTAAGCCCGTTTAAACTCCCTTTAATTAAATACTTTTTTAGATTTGTTACCTTTTCCTCCGTTTTAATATCGATTCCTCTTAAGACGCTGCCTGTTGAGGTGCCGGCGGAAGAAATCATAACATCCGTATAAATGAAAGGTGAGACGCTTTTAACCCCCTTTATGGCGGATATATCTTTCATCACGCCGTCATAATGATTAATGGAGCCGCTATAATTTAAAACAATAATTTGAGATTCGATTCCGATAACTTTGTTTTCGAGCGCACGGTCGAAACCGCTCATTACCGATATAACTACAATCAAAGCCATCACGCCTATCGCTATGCCCGATATAGATATAAAACTCAGCAAAGATATAAAGGAGTTATTTTTCGGCTTTAAATAACGAAGAGCAATATTTGTATGAAAATTCATATCATCGGTCATTTACTTGTTAACGGGTTTAAGCAACGGAAATAATATAACGTCTCTAATGGAATACGAATTCGTTAAAAGCATAACAATCCTGTCTATGCCTATACCGCAGCCGGCAGTGGGGGGAAGCCCCTGTTTCAGCGCCTCGATGTAGTCGTCGTCCATTTCCACGGGAAGTCCTTCTTTAATTTTTGCATCCACCTGCGACTTAAACCTTTCTTCCTGATCGAACGGGTCATTAAGCTCTGAAAAGGCATTCCCTATTTCCCTTCCTGCTATGAACAGCTCAAACCTGTCCGCAACCGAGGGATCTTCATCGTTCCTTCTCGCTAAAGGCGAGCTTTCGACGGGATAATCCGTCACAAAAGTAGGATTTATAAGCTTCGGCTCCACCGTTTCATCGAATAAAAGGGTTAATAGTTCGCCATAGCTGTCATTTTTGCTTATATTAGAAACATTTTTTGCCGTTAAAATATCATAAATCTTTAAGGCGGAATCTAACTCTTCCGGTTTGAATCCCGCAATTTCGAAAAGGCTGTCCTTTAATTTTATTCTTTTAAAGGGGGGGGTAAAATCTAATTTTTCGGCGGCATAGTCGATTTGAAGATTCCCGCAAATATGTTTTGCGAGTTCGGAAAGCATTTCCTCGACAAAATTCATTAAATATTCGTGCGTCGCATATGCCATATAAAATTCTAACATCGTAAATTCGGGGTTGTGTTTTACGGAAATGCCTTCATTGCGAAAATTTCTCCCGATTTCGTACACCCTGTCAAAGCCGCCTACGACTAATCTTTTTAAATACAACTCCGGCGCTATTCGCATATAAAGTTCCAAATTAAGGGCGTTATGATGCGTTTTAAAAGGCCTTGCCGTTGCGCCGCCCGGGTTAGTCTGCATAACCGGCGTTTCAACCTCTAAAAATTCGTTGGAATTTAAAAAGGAGCGTATAAAATTAATCGTCTGCGCCCTTTTTTTAAATATCTCGCGCGCCCCCTCGTTTGCTATTAAATCTATATATCTTTTTCTGAAACGGGCCTCGATGTCCTTAAGCCCGTGCCATTTTTCGGGTAAAGGCAAAATAGATTTGGTTAGGATTCCGATACGCTCTACTTTTATCGTCAGTTCATTTGTTTTTGTCCTGAAAAGATGTCCCTCCACCCTGACAATATCTCCCGCATCGATAAATTCGGTAAAAAGCTCAAAATCACCGTCTTTTACCGTACCTTTTTGGATATAACATTGTATCTCCCCTTCACCGTCCCGAAGCCTGAAAAACGAAGCCTTGCCAAAATTCCTTATGATAAGAATTCTGCCGGCAGTTTTTACGCCTGCCGTATTTTTTTCAAAAAACTCTCTGTCTTTTGAATTATATTCGCCTATAATCTCTTTAATATTTTCTTCTTTTATAAAATTATTATCAAAAGGGTTTATCCCTTTTTCTTTTAATTTTTTCAGCTTTTCAATGCGCCCTTTTTCGACAAGATTTAACTCCTGTTCCAAACTAAAGCCCTCCCTATTTTTATTCCTTTGCCTTTACTCCCAGCAAATATGCGCTTATAAATTCATCTATATCCCCGTCAAAAACACTCTGGTCGTCATAAACGGTTACCCCCGTTCTATGATCCTTTATTACACGGTTTGGATTGAGCGTATAAGACCTTATCTGAGAACCCCATGATATATCTTTTTTGGTTTTTTGAAGCTTGCTTTCCTCTTCCTCTTTTTTCTTTTTATAATAATCGTATAGCCTTGCCCTTAACAGCTTATATGCAACATCCCTGTTTTTATGCTGGGACCTTTCATTTTGACATGCCACAACAATCCCGGTCGGAATATGAGTGATTCTGACGGCCGAATCGGTAGTGTTGACATGCTGTCCGCCAGCCCCGCTGGAACGATATGTATCTATCCTTAAATCTTTTTCATCTATGACGATGTCGATATTATCGTCTATTTCAGGATAGACAAAAACAGAGGCAAAGGATGTATGCCTTCTTTTATTGGCATCAAAGGGGGAAATCCTGACAAGCCTGTGAACCCCGATTTCAGCCTTAAGGTAGCCGTAAGCAAATTCCCCGTACACAACAAATGTCACGCTTTTAACGCCGGCTTCTTCGCCGGCGTTATACTCCATTATAACGGTTTTAAATCTTTTTCGTTCCGCCCATCTTAAATACATTCTCAAAAGCATGTTTGCAAAATCCATAGACTCCGTTCCACCGGAACCTGCATGAATTTCAACGATAGCGTTAAGCTTATCGTCTTTTCCCGAAAGAGTGAGATCTATTTCTAAACCCGAAATCTCTTTTTCAAGCGGCTTTAAGCTCTCCGCAAGGTCGGATAACATATTTTCATCGTTAGCCTCTAAAGACAGAGCATATAAATCCTTTATATGTTTAAATTCGCCATAGACCTTATAAAACGGCTTCAATCTATTTTCAATTGCCGACTTTTCCTTTAGCACCGATGTCGAAAAAGAAATATCGTTATAAAATCCCTCTTTTGCGGTTATCCCGTCTATTTCTTTAAGCCTGTCCTTTAGTCTGGCAACTTCAAAGCCTCCTCCCTATTTTTTCAAGTTTATCGTCAAGACCTTTTACCATTCTATCCAGAAGGCTTAAATTTAAAACATTGCTTATTGCAGAATCAGACACTATATGATCTCCTTTAAATATTATAAAATTTAACTCCGCCTTTTAAAAGATTTATTTAAAAAAAGGTATGATATTATTAAATATATTAAAGATAAAGAAAAAAGAGCGGTAACGATATAAGTAAATATATTACCATATAAAGCAAAAAAAGTCTTTTTATTAATTAATTTTACATATCCTATCATAAATGTTCTTTTGAAAATGCCCGTTTCTTCCAGTATTTTACCGTTAGGAGATATTATCCCGCTAATTCCTGAATTTCCGGCCCTTGCCACATACCTATCGTTTTCTACAGCCGAAAAAACGGTCATAGACATATCCTGATACGGCGCGGATGTCTTTCCGTACCAGGCATCGTCCGTAATACTGATTAAAAGATTAGCGCCGTCTTTTGAAAAATTTCTTACCAATGAGTTAAAATATGCTTCATAGCAGATCATGGAACCTGCCTTAATCTTACCGTCTTTTAAAATTCTAAACTTTTTACCCGGCGTGAAATTTCCGATTCCCGCTCCTTTTACAATATGGGCTAAAAAAGGAAATTGATGCCTTAACGGAATATATTCGCCAAACGGAACGAGATGATTTTTATCGTAATAAGAATATCTTCCCGATTCGTCAAACATATAATCTCTGTTATAATAGTGGTATTTTCCGTTTAAAAACCTGACGCCTATGGCTCCAAAAATTAAATTGATATTGCTTTTTTTTACAAAATCCATAACTTTGTTCCAATAGTACGGATAGAGTGATATGATGTATGGAAGCGCCGTTTCAGGCCATACGACAATTTTGGGTTTGTATTTTAACGATTTTTTAGTTAAATTTAAATAAATTTTGGTAGTCCTTTTTTTTGTAATCCTCCATTTTTGAAACATCCCGATATTTCCTTGAATTAAAGCAACTTCCAGCGGCTTTTTGTTCTTTAACGACGCCCTTACGGAATAAATATTATAATAGCCGTACAATATAACCGAAATAAAGATAAGTAAAACCAAAATCAGCTCAAAGAGCGCCTGTTTTTTTGATATTTCATTTTTAAAGAATATAAAGTGGAAAATGGAGTAATTTATAAGAACTATGATGAAAGAAAGTCCAAACGCCCCCGTTATATTGGAAATTTGAATAAAGGGAAGATTTAAATACTGGGAAAAACCCAAATTTTCCCACGGAAAACCTGTCAGAAGATTTGATTTCAGAAACTCAAAAAAAACCCAGCATGACGGAATTAAAATAATGCTTAATCTTTTATAATTATTTAACAAAATTTTACCGAACCCTGCAAATAAAGCGATATACAGGCTTAAATAAGCGGAAAGAAGCAGGAGGGCAAAGACGGCCGTATAATATGGAAGGTTCCCAAAAACATGGACGGTATATACTATCCAGTACATTATAAAAATATAAGAAACAAGTCCTGCTATAAAGCCGTAAAAAAACGAATCTTTGAAGCCTTTGGATTTCTTTATTACATATAAAAGAGGGATGAGGGCAAACCATGCAAGAAACTCAAGGTTGAAATTCGGAAACAAAAAGGCAATAAACACCCCGGATAAAATGGATAAAGCGATTTTCGTCAAAAAGTCTTTGGAAATTTTCGGCATTATAGAAGTAAATTTATATTATTTATTCAGAATATTCACATTATTTTTACCAAGGATAAGTTCCGTTGGACTTTGTTTGGATTTCTAAAGAACCTTTTTCGATTCTTCCCATAAGTCGTCAAGTTTTTGAGGACCGAGTTCGGAAAACGGAAGCGAAGCTTTCTTCTCCATATAACCGAATCTTTCTATAAATTTATTCGATGATTTATTTAAAGCGTTGCAGGGATGAATATCCATAAATCTTCCTATATTAACAACCGAAAATATTATATCCCCGTATTCCTCTTTAATCTTGTTTAAAACATTTTCATCTTTCGGTTTATCTTTACTTTTATTTAATTCATTTAATTCATTTTTAAGCTCGGCAAGCTCTTCATAAATCTTATTAAAGGCATCGCCTAAATTGTCGAAATCAAATCCTAATCTTTTAGCCTTTTCCTGTATCATATTAGCCCTGTGAAGAGCGGGTAAGCTTTCGGATACATACACGGAGGAGTTTTTTGTTTTTGAAGGGGCTCCGATGTTTCGTTGTTTTTCCATTTTCTCTTCAGCCTTAATTCTTTCCCAATTTTTAAGAATAACATCGTCTAAACACTCCCCCTCTTTTAATGAAAAATCGGCATCAAAAACATGCGGATGCCTTCTGAGCAACTTTTCGATTACCTTCTTTATAACATCGTCTAATGAAAATTCTTTCTTTTCTTCATATATGTCCGATAAGAATATAACCTGAAGCAGTAAATCGCCCATCTCTTCCATTATTTCCAACTTTTCCCCTGAACCTATCGCATCTACAACCTCATAGGCTTCTTCTATAATATAGGGCTTTAATGTCTCTTCGGTCTGTTTTCTATCCCAGGGGCAACCCTCTTCCGACCGCAATTTCTTGACTATGTTTATTAGTCCCTGAATCCCTGAATATTTTTCATAGTTTTCATAATTTTTCATATTCTTTTGACCAATCATAATATAACCTCTTATTTTGAAAAAAAAGGGAATTTAAAAATAAAACAGTTTAAAAATTAGAGCGGTTATTAAGACGCCTATTAAACTACCGACAAAAACCTCAAGCCTTGTATGAATACCGCTGCTTATCCGGGAAAAGGCTATAAGCAAAGCCATGACAAATGTAAGAAGCGAAACAACGGGATTTAATGTTAAAAACGAAACCATCAGCCATATTGAAAAGGCAATAGCGGAATGCCCGCTCGGCAGTCCGCCCCGAAGAGGCGTACCCTTGTTAAACATTGCCTTTATTATGATTATAGCGACAAAAACAAGCGATATAACAACGATTGCGATGTCCGAACCCGGTGTCCTTATCATATTTACAATGTAGTATATCATATAATAAAGATATTTTGAAAATATTTCATAACCTACTATAAAAGCTCCAAAAGCCGACAAAAGAACCGCCCCTGCCGCCAAATTTTTTACGGCAGCCATTTTTGGAGACTGTTCTTTAGAAATAAAATCGGACAAATATTCTATGGAAGTGTTCACGGTTTCGGCAAATAAGACAAAAAATACGGAAATGAATATCAGGAGCAGGTCGATTTTGGGCAGCCGTAAAAAAAGGGCAAGCAAAATTGCGCTTAAAGCAACTATAAAATGAATCCGCATATTCCTTTCGGTCTTAGTTGCAAGTATTATTCCTTCTATTGCCGCATTTAACGATTCGGTCAATGTTTGCGGAGTATATTTTTTATCCCTATGTTTATAATCGTCTTTAATTTTAATATGGTTGCTTTCCATAATATTTAAATCTTATCGAATAATAGTTTTTGCATATCCTTCATTTCTTTATCGTAAGTTTCATCGTTAATATCTAAAATATGCTCTTCGTCATGAACATATCCAAAAAGATGTAAAATTCCGTGAATTATCAAAAGGGCTAATTCTTTGTTGAATCCGTTAATTTTATTTGAACTTATACTATTTTTAATCCATTTTTCCTTTTCCCAAAAATCCCTGTATTTTAAATAGTTTTTCCGGGCAACGGACGGAGCTATATAAATTTCTCCTATATGAAAAATATCCCCCTCATACTCATTGATTCCAAAGGATAAAACATCGGTCGCGGAATCTTTACGCAGGTAAGCTTTATTTAGTTTCCGTATATAAGCAGGGGAGCAAAAAATTATATCGATTTCGTAAGAACCGCAAAAAAGATTTTCGATGGCGCTATGAACGATATAGCGGACTAACCTTTGATTTATTCCCTGCTTCCTTTGGAGATTCGTTATATTTACTATCTTCTTTGGCTTCCGTTTCTTCATATTCTAATGATCTGCCCATGTAAGGAATTCTTTGGTGGAAAACGCTATTCAACACTTTAACGAATGCATCTCCTATAATATGCAGGTCTTTTAATGTCAACTCGCACTCATCGAGTTGTCCGTCGCTATAAATTCTATTCACCGTCTTTCTAACCATTAATTCTAACCGGGATGGAGAAATATTAACCATAGTCCTTGAAATAGCCTCGACAGAATCGGCTAACATTATTATGCCGGCTTCCTTGGTTTGGGGCTTTTTCCCGTTGTATCTAAATGTGTCTTTGGAAAGACCCTCATCTTTATTCTCCTTAGAAGCCTTCTCGTAAAATGCTCCAATCATGGATGTTCCATGATGTTCGCTAATTATATTTTCGACTCTGTTTCCCAAGCTATATTTTTTTGAAAGCTCCTGCCCCTCTTTAACATGGGAGGCTATTATCAAACTGCTCATCGTCGGGGCAAGTTTATCGTGCGGGTTTTCTCGATTAGATATATTTTCGATATAATAATTTGGTTTTAAGATCTTTCCTATGTCGTGATACAGGCTCGCGACTCTTGTCAGCAAGGGGTTTGCGCCGATGGCAGATGCGGCTGATTCCGCCAGTGTGGCAACCATTATCGAATGCTGATAAGTGCCGGGAGCCGCAATGGATAATTGTTTTAACAAAGGGTGATTGGTATTTGAAAGCTCAAGCAGTTTAAAATCCGTCGTATATCCAAAAATCCTTTCAAGTAAAGGTATCAGCCCGATTACCATTATGGATGAAATAACGCCGGATAAAAACGCAAAAACAACGCTGTAAATGTTCTGGATATTGATCAGGTTAAGCCTCATTAAAGCGAATGCGATAACTATGCAGACATTTAAAACGCCGGTTATCACCCCCGCTTTCACTATCCTGCCCCATGAAGAAAAGTCAAAAACCTCATAGGATGCGATTAAGCTCCCGCCAAATGTGTAAATCATAAAAAAGATGGAATTCTTGAAAATTATCGATGTTAAAATCGAAAAAAGGGCTATATAAACAACCGAAACCTCCGAATTCAACACTATTCTAATCAGCATGGGACCGAAGGCAAAGGGTATTAAATAATAAATATCGTTACGATTAATAAACGGAAAATATAAAGTCAGTGCATTCGCGAAAATAATCCCCGCTTTAATTATCAAAATAGATGTTATTAAAATCGTAATGATAAAAAGAATATTCTTGAAATCAAGCGATAATCTGAACTTCTTGATATATCTATAAGGAAAAATATAGGAAAGGGACAAAAGAATTACGACAACAAAAAATAGGCCGATCAGGGATGGAATATTGTTTTCTAATTTAAATATCGATTCGTAGGTATTTAACTCGAGAGCTTTGGATTTAGCGATAAGCTTTCCCGCATTAATCAGAAGCATACCCTTATCCACATGTATATAGATAAGCGGGGTTTCCTTTTTAATATCCTCGATTTTTTTTAGCGTAAGATATTTAGAATACACAATATCAGGCTTAATAACACGGTAAACCAATTTATATATATCGTTCTGCATATAAGACGGCAAAAAGCTCAAATACTGCCTCGTATAATAATATGTAAAACCTTTAACCTTTTTTAATGTGAAAAATATCTGGGGATAGCCTATTATCCTTGAGCCGTTTGTTATAACATTTCTTATTTCTATCTTTTTATCATTCGAAGGCGGCTCTGACAAAACACCCTTTTTATAAATATCGTCAACTATTTTTAAAATATAATTCTCGACATTTTTATTATAATTTAAAAAATAAAACTCGTTGAGGGTGGCCTTGTCTAATTTTATGCCAAGCTTTGAAGCGAATATATTCCCGGATACGGCTAAATTTCCATTATTTTGCGGATGAGCATGCTTATAAGATCTTGCAAAGGCAAAAGCCCTCTTTATCTTTCTCAGGAGCGTTACCTTGACTTCGGGGTAAAACAAATAAACATCGGGGGTATTTTTAATTTTTTGTTTAAGCAGGTTGTTGGTCGCCTTTACATTAATATACCTAAAACTTTTCTCGGCTATTATTGTCTTTTTTGCAATTTCACCCGCTTTATACTTGTTCTTAATGAATTCCACGCCGTTGTAAAGCAAAAAGGTCAAAAATATTGAGGATATTAAAAGTAATGCTAAAAGGGGATAATAACGGTTTCCTGCTTCTAAGGCGTTATTTTTTAGGAATTCGAGAAATTTCGTTCGTTTCATAGGCTTTTATTATATTTTGAACAAGTTTATGCCTTAGCACATCAGTCCTGTTAAAATGTATTACTTCGATCCCTGAGGTATTGTTTAAAATCTTGCTTGCGGTTAAGAGACCAGATTCTTTATCTAAGGGAAGATCGGTTTGCGTTATATCGCCGTTTACGACAATTTTTGAACCTGAACCGATTCTTGTAAGCATCATCTTCATCTGTTCGTTTGTGGCATTTTGCGCTTCATCCAATATTATAAAAGAGTTATTGAGCGTTCTACCCCTCATAAACGCAATCGGCGCAACCTCTATAACATCCGTTTCGATAAGTTTCATTACCTTATCAAACTCGAGCATCTCGTATAGAGCGTCATATAAAGGTCTTAAGTAAGGATTGATTTTTTGTGAAATGTCTCCGGGTAAAAAACCCAATTTTTCACCGGCTTCTACGGCGGGACGCGTTAATATTATTCTGTCAAACAGCTTTTTTTGAAATAATGACACTGCGCAAGCCATAGCAAGATAAGTTTTTCCAGTCCCTGCAGGCCCGACTCCGATAACTATATCGTTTTTATAAATGGCGTCCACATATTTTTTTTGATTTATCGTTCGGGGAGCTACAATCTTTTTTCTCGGGGTTATTAAGACAGAATTATAAAAATTGGCGCCGATATTTTGACCGGGGCTTTCAATTTTCATCTTTGCCAGTCTTATTAAATCGTTATCCGCAACAACTTTATTTGTTTTATATAAATCTATGAGGTCATATATAAATTCGCTGCAAATTCTTACATTTTCTTTACCGCCCTTAACTAACAAAACATTGCCCCTGACCGATATATCAACGGCAAATTCAGTCCCGATAATATCTAAGATATGCGAGGATGGGCTGGAAAACTTATTGAAAAGGTCAATGTCTTCTAACTCGATCTTTTCAATACGGGCGGAAATATTTTCTTTTGGCTCAGACTCATTTACCATAACCGCCTGCGCCGTTCCCCGCTCCGCAGCTGCTGCCTTCCGTATTTTACCTAAGTTTCTCAAATTATGTTTTTGACGACCTCTCACCGGGATTATTATTTTATTGACGATACACCTTGAATTATACCGTTAATAAAACTTATGCCTGTTGTTTAAAGATAAATCCTATAAATTACAACTTTATATGTCAATTATAACATGATTAATAAAAAAGTCAAAATGCCGTATCCGCTTATTTTATAGCAAGACGGGAGCGGACGTTTAAACCCGCCTTTTAAATTTCCCGGCTAAAACATCCCGCATAACATGCAGCGAATCGTTTTTGAATATAAATGAAGCAAAAAGGTAAGATACTACTCCTATGACGAGAGAAACGACCACAATCATTAAAGAACGATAGTTTAACCTGTTTAAAATAATTATTATAAGCTCGACAAAAACTCCCATAACGATGCTTGCCGCTATTGTCCTTATGAAGGACTTAAAAAAACCGGTTCCCAAGCCTATCCTTTTTTTTGAATAAAGCCTCCTTAAAAGGAATAAGTAATTAAAAATCAAAGAAATGCTCGAGGCCAAAGCCAATCCGTCAACTCCCATTATTTGCATAAGTATTACGGCAAGGATTATGTTAATTATCAAAGAATATACGGCTGCGTTAACGGGGGTCTTAGTGTCCTTCATCGAATAAAAAACCGGGACCACGGTCTTTAGCAATGCCGATGCCCATAGACCTATAATAAAAAAAAGGAGGACGGATGCCGTTTTTTGCGCATCTATCAAATTAAAAATCCCGTGCATATAGATTAATCTTACAAGATGATTTCTTAATAAGATTAACCCTATACTTGAAGGTATTATTATGAAAAACATAAGGGATGCGGAGAAGTTAAACGCATTATCCACCTCTTTTATGTCTCCTCTTGCAAAGGAAGCGGAAAGCGCCGGAAAAATTGCCGTTTGCATAGCTATGGCAAATACCCCGAGAGGGAACTGATAAAGCCTGTCCCCGTAGTAAAGATATGATATGCTCCCGGACGGCAAAAACGATGCAAGAAGGGTATCGAACAGCAAATTAAGCTGTATTACGGCCATTCCGAGAAGCGAAGGGGTAAGTAATTTAAAAACGGTCTTTACATCGCTATTTTTAAAATTAAATCTAAATCCCAGCTTGATTTTTTTTCGTTTAATATAGTAAACTTGCGATAAAATCTGCAAAATGCCGCCGATAATAACTCCGATAGCAAGCGCGTATATGCCTTCGTGAAAAAACGGCCTTAAAAAGATAGCGGAAATTATAAACAAAATGTTTAATATTATGGGGTATATTGCACCCGGGGCATAAGAATTATGGACATTTAAAACCCCCGCAAAAAAAGCGGTAAGCCCTATTAAAAATATGTAAGGAAACATCATTCTGGTAAGAAATACGGTAAGATGAAGTTCAAAGGGCTTATTTAGAAAACCCGGGGCGGTTATAGCGACAAATATAAAAGAAAACAAAACGCCCAGACATGAGAGAAATAAAAGGATAAAAAAAAGAATTGTGAAAACGGTCATCAAGAGGTCAGAGGATTCCTCCGCCCGCTTTTTAACTAAGCTCTCTGAATAGACAGGGATAAAGGACGCCGAAAGCCCCCCTTCCCCAAAAAGTCTTCTAAAAAGATTCGGTATCCTGAACGCGACAAAAAAGGCATCGGTGGCAACGCCGGCGCCAAAAAAATACGCAATACAAATATCTCTTAATAAACCTAAAATTCTGCTTATTAAAGTGAAAAACGAAACTACCGATAAATTCCTGACTATCTCATGATTTTTGGATTGTGCCATTAAATTTAATCACAAATACTTTTGTATAAGTATTTCGGCTATCTGAATAGCGTTTAAGGCAGCCCCTTTTCTGACGTTATCCGCAACAACCCATAAATTTAAGCCGTTCGGTATGGAAAAATCTCTCCTGATTCTTCCGACAAAAACATCGTCCAACCCTGCAACATGCGTCTGATAAGGGTATCTTTCGTCAGGGTCGTCGCTGAATATATTATCCACAACCTTTATGCCCTTTGTTTCGGACAACATAGCCTTAATATCTTTAATATCGAAAGGTTTCTCGGTTTCGATATTAATCGATTCGCCGTGGCAGAAGAACACGGGTACGCGGACGGTTGTCGCCGTTATGCCAATCCCCTTGTCATGCATTATTTTATGCGTTTCTTTTACCATCTTAATTTCTTCTTTGGTGTAACCGTCTTCACTAAAAACATCTATTTGGGGTATGCAATTAAATGCGATTTGAACGGGAAACTTCTCGGGAAATATATCGCCTTTTGCGTTTATAATCCCCGTGGTTTGGTAAAAAAGCTCATCCATTGCTTTTTTCCCTGCCCCCGAGGTTGATTGATAAGTTGAAACGACAACCCTTTTTATCTTATATTTATCGTGAATCGGTTTCAGCGGCACAACCATTTGAATAGTGGAACAATTGGGATTTGCTATTATGTTCTTTTTGCCGTAATGCCGTATATCGTCGGGATTAACCTCTGGAACAACTAAAGGAATATCGTCGTCCATTCTAAAATATGAAGTGTTATCGATTACGATAGCGCCTTCTTTTGCGGCAAGCGGAGAATATTTTGAACTGGCAGATGCTCCAGGACTTGACAGAACAATGTCTATTTTCTTTTTTTTAAAAGAATCTTCATTTAATGCTTCGACAATATAATCCTCGCCTTTAAACTTTACGGCCTCTCCCATAGAATTTTCGGAAGCAAACAGGTAAAGTTCCATAACGGGAAAATTTCTCTGTTCCAATATCTCTAAAAATTCTCTCCCGACCAATCCCGTAGCGCCGACAATGCCAACATTATATTTATCTTTTTTCATAAAACTCCTTTGTAAGAATCAGGGGCCTACGCCCGGGCTTCAACATCTTTTAATTCTGAAATAACCGCTTTGCCCATTTCTTTTGTGCCGATAAGTTTTGTTCCTGCGGAATTAGAATAAATATCAAGGGTTCTATATCCTTTTTTAATAACCCTTTCTACGGCTTTTTCTATCGCCACAGCCAAATTATCCATATCAAAGCTATAACGGAGCATCATTGCAACGGACAAAATTGCCGCCAGCGGGTTTGCCTTGTTTTGTCCTGCAATATCGGGAGCGCTGCCGTGAATCGGCTCATACATCCCCTTTTTGCCGTTCAAACTGGCCGACGGCAGCATGCCGATTGAACCTGCCACCATAGATGATTCGTCGCTCAATATGTCCCCAAACATATTTGTGGTAACAATAACATCGAACGATTTTGGCTGCCTTATGAGCTGCATCGAACAGTTGTCCACGTACATATTGCTTAACCCGACATCGGGATAATCCTTTGAAACGGCTGCCACAACTTGCCTCCACAGTTCGGTGGACTCCAGAACATTAGCCTTATCGACCGATAAAACCCTTTTCCTTCTTTTGCGGGCAATTTCAAATGCGATTTTTGCAATCCTTTTTATCTCATTCGTTGTATAAACTAAAGTATTGACGCCCTTTTTTTGACCGTCTTCCATATCAAAAACCCCTCTCGGCTGTCCAAAATAAATCCCGCCGGTTAATTCCCTGACTATCATCATATCGGTTCCGCTTACAATTTCTTTTTTTAAGGGGGAGGCATCTATAAGTTCGTCATAAATTTTTGCGGGTCTGAGATTTGCATAAAGCCCAAGTTCGTATCTCAGTGTTAAAAGGGCTTTTTCAGGCCTGAGGGCAATCGGCAAAGATTCCCATTTTGGTCCGCCGACCGCTCCAAAAATAACGGCATCCGATTCTTTGGCAAGCTTAAGGGCTCTTTCGGTTATAGGATTTTTATATTCGTCATAAGACGCCCCGCCGACAAGGCCTTCTTCTATTTCATAAGCCGCTCCATTTTCATCCAAAACAAATTTTAAAACATTTACAGCCTCTGAGGAAACCTCCGTGCCGATGCCGTCGCCGGCAAAAAGCGCCAATTTCATCATTTATCTAAGTCCTCCTTCCTTAACCCTTTTTCTCGCATATTCCATTAATCCCCCCGCATTAACAAGCTCGGACATAAACTTAGGAATGGGCTTTGCATTTATAACGCTATTTTTAGTTAAATTTTTAATCTCGCCGTTATCGGTGTTTACCTCGAGCGTATCCCCATTATTGATATCATCGGTATTTGCTTCTAAAATAAACAGGCCGATGTTAAAGGAATTTCTGTAAAAAATCCTGGCAAAGCTCTTTGCTATAACGACCGGGACGCCGCTGGCTTTAATAGCCCTTGGGGCATGTTCTCTTGAGGAGCCGCATCCAAAATTATTTCCCGCAACAATAAAATCGCCTTTCGAAATATTGGAGGAAAACGCAGGGTCGGCATCTTCCATGCAGTGTTTTTTTAAATTCTCATCGCTTGAATCATTTAAGTATCTTGCCGGAATTATAGCATCTGTGTCTATATTGTCCCCGAACTTAAAAACTTTTCCCTTAAATATCATAAATAGAGTCCCCGTATTTTTTTATTGTGTTGTTTAACTACATCGCCTCTTCAGGGCTTGCTATCTTGCCGAGTATTGCCGATGCGGCGCACACCGCAGGGTTTGCAAGATAAACCTCGCTTGTTACATCTCCCATCCTTCCCTTAAAATTCCTGTTTGTGGAAGAAATTGCCCTTTCACCGTCGGCTAAAATCCCCATATATCCGCCAAGGCATGGTCCGCAGGTGGGGGTACTTACGACACCCCCCGCATCCATAAATATATCTATCAAGCCCTCTTTTTCTGCCGTCCTGTAAACCTCAACCGTTGCGGGAATAACGATTAATCTGGTGTATTTTGCAATCTTTTTCCCCTTTAAAATTTGAGCGGCTATTCTTAAATCCTCGATTCTTCCATTTGTGCAAGAACCAATGACAGACTGGTCTATTTTAATATTTTTAGCTGATGCTTCGCTTATATCGACGCTGTTTTCGGGAAGATGGGGCAACGCGACCTGCGGATTTATCGTTTCGGTATTAAAATTTAAAACCTTAGCATATTTTGCCCCTTCATCGCTTTTATAAAATGTGTAATCTCTATTTGCTCTTCCTTTTACATATTCTTCGGTAATTTCATCAGGTTCGAAAATTCCGCTTTTAGCTCCTGCTTCTATCGCCATATTAGATATAGTAAACCTGTCTGCCATACCGAGGTGTTTAAATGTGTCTCCCGAAAATTCAAGCGCCATATAATTTGCCCCTTCGACGCCTATCTGCCCGATTAAATACAGCACCAGATCCTTGCCTGAAACCCATTTTTTGGGTTTTCCCGTAAAAACCACCTTTATCGACTCGGGAACTTTTAACCACAGTTCGCCAAAGGCAAAGGCGTATGCCAGATCGGTTGAACCTACGCCTGTGGCAAAAGCGCCCAACGCCCCGTAAGTGCAGGTATGGGAATCTGCCCCGATTACAAGGTCTCCGGGTAAAACAATCCCTTTTTCCGGCAAAAGAGCATGTTCGACCCCTGCCTCGCCGCATTCAAAATAGTATTTAATATCGTAGGTTTTCGCAAATTCCCTGAGCATCTTTGCCTGTTTTGCGCTTAAAATATCCTTGTTGGGGACAAAGTGGTCAGGAACCAGAGCTATCTTCTGCCTGTCAAAAACTCCGTTTATTCCAATAGTTTCAAATTCCTTTATTGCGATAGGCGCCGTAATATCGTTGCCGAGGGCAATATCGACCCTTGCATTGACGATATCGCCGGGCTTAACTTCGCCTAAATCCGTATGGTTTAATATTATCTTTTCGGTAATGGTAAGAGGTCTTTCCATCCTGATATTGCCTCCGTCATAAGATTTTGTTCATGCATAGTTATGCATAGTTAATAATGTAATAGTATAAAATTAGCAGGAAAATAGGTCAAATGAATAATATTTATAATAAAGATGAGGTTTTACTCATAAATTTCCGATTCTACCGCTTTTTTTAAATTACTACTATGTATATGCAGTTTGTTTATCGCGTTTACATAAGCCTTCGCGCTGGCGACCACAATATCGGTATGAGCGCTTCTTCCCGTTATATTGGTCCCGTTTTCCTCTATGGTAATAGAAACATCCCCTTGAGCTTCGGTAGTTCCCCTAATGGATTTAACCTCGTACCCTATAACTTTGGCTTTGGAATTAACAATTTTTTCGATAGCGTTAATAGCGGCATCGACAGGACCATTGCCGCAAGAAGAGTTATGCTTCAATTCCCCGTTTACCATAACCTTGACCATCGAAAGGGGTGTAACCGTATCGCCGCAAACAACATTGACATACTTAAGTTCATACTTTTCAAATGAATGGGATTTTGCAACAAGCGAATCGATATCTTCGTCATAGATTTCTTTTTTTCTATCCGACAGCGCTTTAAATTTAACAAAGGCATCCTCTATTTCTTTATCGTTTAATAAGTATCCCAAGGATTCTAATTTTTCCTTAAAAGCATGCTTTCCCGAATGCTTGCCCAGAACTAAATCGTTCGACTGCCTGCCCACTCTTTCCGGAGTCATTATCTCGTATGTCGTCTTTTCCTTTAATACGCCGTCCTGATGAATACCCGCCTCATGGGCAAAAGCGTTTTTCCCGACGATAGCCTTATTCGGTTGAACAGATATACCCGTTATATGAGTTAAAAGCTGAGAAGAGCGGTATATCTCCGCAGTGTTTATATTGGTGGCGGCATTATAAATATCCTTCCTGACATCAAGCGCCATGACTATTTCTTCCAATGCGGCATTGCCCGCGCGCTCCCCTATGCCGTTTATCGTACATTCTACCTGACCCACTCCCGCTTGAATTGCGGCAAGGGAATTTGCAACGCCGAGACCGAGATCGTTATGGCAGTGAACGCTTAATATAATATTTTCTATACCCTTAACCCTTTCCCGTATATTTTTTATAAAATCATAGAATTCGAAAGGGGTCGCAAAACCGACAGTATCTGGAATATTCACGGTCGTGGCGCCGGCGGCTATAACCCCTTCTATTACTTCGCATAAGAAATTCATATCGGTTCTTGTGGCATCTTCCGCGGAAAATTCGATGTTTTCTATAAAAGATTTTGCATATTTAACCATGGAGACGGCTTTTTCGTACAGATCCTCGCGCGTCATCTTAAGCTTATGTTTAAGGTGTATATCGGAAGTTGCGATAAAGGTATGGATAACCGGTTTTTCTGAGTATTTTACGGCAGAATAAGCCCTGTAAATATCTTTTTCATTAGCTCTTGCAAGACCCGCAATTTCAACGCCTTTTATCTCCTGAGCTATTGCTTTGACGGCCTCGAAGTCGCCCTCGGAAGCTATGGGAAATCCAGCTTCAATAACATCAACTCCAAGGCGGGCAAGCTGGCGCGCTAAATTTAACTTTTCGGATGTATTCATGCTTGCGCCGGGGGATTGTTCCCCATCCCTCAAGGTCGTGTCGAATATCTTTATTTTCTTAATATGTCCGTTATCCATAAATAGTTCCCGCAAGCTTATTTATCCTATCTTTTTATTACTCTTCATCTTAACATTATCGATATAAAAATACAATAGGGGCGAAACGAAGGTATAGAGGAAAAAGATTACAAAAAAGGCCTCGATTGGTTTTACTATGATTATTATAATTAATAAGGAAAGCAAAACCAGAATCTCGAACGGCCTTCTTTTAAAAACAGATAAATCTTTCATAGCAAAATACTTAATATTACTTATCATTAATAAACCTGTAATTATCATTAAGGCAATCATAACCGTACTTATTACGGCAAAATTTAGAGAAATGTCCGCCATAAAAAATATCGATGAAACAACCATGCCTGCGGCAGCAGGGGAAGGAAGCCCGCTAAATTTATTGTATTCCACGGAATTTACCTGAACATTAAACCTGGCGAGTCTAAGCGCCGCACCTAAAAGATATACAAAAATAGATGCCCAGCCGAGTCTTCCATAGATAAAAAGCTGCCACTTAAACAATAATATGGATGGGGCAACCCCGAATGCTATTAAGTCTGATAAGGAATCATATTCTATGCCGAACTTAGAGCTTGAATTTGTGAGCCTTGCAACTTTCCCGTCGATTCCGTCTAAAAAAATCGAAAGGGCGATAAGCCATCCAGCGATATAAAATTTTCCGTTAATGGAGTTTATAATCGAGTAAAAACCTGAAAAAAGAGAAAGGCTTGTTAAGAGATTGGGCAGCAAAAAAACCCCTTTTGTCATACTATCTTTGTAAATATCGGCAGCGGCATTACGGGGAGCCTTTATGCTTTTTGTCTTTAGTTTCTTATTTGCATCTATATCCATAAAGAATTAATAATTAACGCAATATAACAAATTTGCTGCTATAATAATCTTCCCATGACCGTCTTCCCCGAAAAAACCCTGTCGTTAATCCCGACATAACTTTTAAAATCTAAGGGAAGGTACAAATCTAACCTCGAACCATATTTAATCAAACCAAACCTTTCTCCCGCGGCTATTTCGTCCCCTTCTTTAATTGTACAAACTATTCTTCTTGCAACAAGACCCGCTATCTGGACAAATGCGATTTTTGCAATTCTTCTGCCGCTAATATTCGAATTTAAAATAATCCCGTTAAATTCATTTTCTAAAGATGCCTTATCAAGATCAGCGGAAAAGAATCTTCCCTTATTATATATGATCTTTTCAACCTTTCCATTTATCGGCACCCTGTTTACATGAACATTAAAAAGCGACATAAAAATGCTTATCTTTACGGCCTCCCGATTCAAAAACCTATCGTCAAAGACCCTTTGCATGGAAATAACCCTGCCGTCGGCAGGGCACAGGATCTCATCTTCTTTTAAAGTAGTTTTGCGCTCGGGGTCTCTAAAAAAATATATATTAAAAATAAAAAATATTAAAAATATAAGGGATAGGGATAAAAAAACATATTTTAATGTTTTATCGCCAATATAAAAATATAAAATAAAAGAAACAAAAGAAACGGACAGGGAAACTATTATAAAACCAATCCCTTCTTTTGCTATATATTTCATCCGTTGATTACCCTTTATGATGTAATTAATTTTTGGATTTATCGACTAATTTGTTTTTAGTAATCCACGGCATTAAAGACCTTAATCTTTTTCCAACCCTTTCCAACTGATGTTCTTCGCCATTCCTCGTTAAGGCATTGAATGTTGGTTTATCGGCTTTATTTTCGAGCATCCATTCCGTCGCAAATCTCCCTGATCTGATTTCTTCGAGCACCCTTTTCATTTCGGATTTTACATTTTCGTTCACAATTCTTGGTCCTCTTGTCAAATCCCCATATTGAGCCGTATTGCTAATCGAGTATCTCATGTTTGCGATACCGCCTTCATATATAAGGTCCACGATAAGCTTCATCTCATGGATACACTCAAAATATGCGCTTTCCTCCTGATAACCCGCCTCTACAAGCGTTTCAAAGCCGGCAGTCATGAGGGCGGACAATCCGCCGCAAAGAACGGCTTGCTCTCCGAAAAGATCGGTTTCCGTTTCTTCTTTAAATGTGGATTCCAAAATACCTGCTTTTCCCCCGCCTATCGCGGACGCATAAGATAAGGCCATATTTTTCGTATTTCCCGAATAATCATTGTGGACGGCAATTAAATCCGGGACTCCGCCGCCTTTTTCAAATTCATGCCTTACAAGGTGGCCGGGTCCTTTTGGCGCTACCATAAAAACATTTATTTCCTTTGGCGGGACTATCTGTCCGAAGTGGATGCTAAAACCATGGGCAAAAACAAGATATTTCCCGGCCTTTAAATTAGATGCTATCTCCTGTTTATAGACATTTCCGTGAATTTCATCCGGAAGAAGTATCATAATAACATCGGCCTTGCTTGCGGCCTCGCCCACGGAATAAACTTCGAAACCCGCATTTTTAGCCTTTTCAAATGAACCGCCGTCAGTCCTCAGTCCGATAATAACACGCGCGCCTGAATCTTTTAAATTTAAGGCGTGCGCATGCCCCTGCGATCCATAGCCGATGATCGCGACCGTTTTGGATTGAATCAGCCTTAAATCGGCATCTTTTTCATAATAAATGTTCATCAATAACCCCCCATTTGCAAAATTATCTTATTAAACTATCTTATCAACTTGGCTTATTAACTTGGCCTTCTTGCGCGCTGTATTGCTATTGCCCCTGTCATAACTATATCTTTTATGCCGAGCGGTCTCAAAATATCTATTAGAGATTCTATTTTCTTTTCCGAACCTGTAGCCTCAACCGTATATGAATTTCTGGAAATATCGATAATACGGCCGCCAAATATATCCTTGATCCTTACAATGTCGCTTTTTGTAGTTTCATCGGCGTTTACTTTTATCAAAACGGTTTGTCTGACTACCGAATCTTCATCCGTTAATTCTTGAACCTTTATCACATTTATAAGCCTGTTAAGCTGCTTTGTAATCTGCTCTAATATCTGAGTGTCTCCGGATGTGGTAATTATCATTTTCGACTCGTTTTTTTCAAGCGTCTTTGCCACACAAATGCTGTCGATATTAAACCCCCTTGCCGAAAAAAGGCCCGCTACCCGGGTAAGCACTCCTGCTTCATTCTCGACAAGTATTGACAAAATATGGGTTTTATCCATAATTATTTTATCCTTTATTTGTTCTTATCAAAATAATTTTTATTTTAAACTAATAACATGCCCGTAATCGGGGCTCCCGGGGCAACCATGGGATAAACGCTTTCTTCCGGGGCAACGACAAAATCCATTATAACAGGTTTTTTTATGGATAACGCCTTTTTAAGAACATCTTCCACCTCATTTGGCTTGGTTGCTCTTAAACCCACGGCGCCATAAGCCTCGGCAAGCTTAACAAAATCCGGATTGACATTCATTTCGGAAAAAGAATATCTTTTTTTATAGAATAATTCCTGCCACTGCCTTATCATACCCAAAAAGTTATTATTGACTATAGCAACCTTAACGGGTAAATTATATTGAACGGCGGTGGCCAGCTCCTGAATATTCATTTGAATACTGCCGTCTCCCGCAATATCGAAAACTACCTTGTCGGGACATGCTATCTGTGCGCCTATGGCGGCGGGAAATCCATAACCCATAGTGCCAAGGCCGCCGGAGGTTAAAAATGTCCTTGGGCTATTGAATTTATAAAATTGCGCCGCCCACATTTGATTTTGACCGACCTCGGTCGAAATGATAGCCGAACCCCCTGTAAGTTCGTATATTTTTTCGATAACATACTGGGGCTTAATTACATCGTTCATTTTATACGAAAGCGGATGCTCATACTTCCATATATTAATCTCTTCAAGCCATTTAAGCCTGTCGTACTGGGTGGAAGAAATTTCTTTAGATTTCGCGCTTAGCATTTCCAAAAGACTATTTAATACGGACTTGACATCCCCTACGACGGGAATCTCAATTTTTACATTTTTGCCGATAGACGAAGGGTCGATATCGATATGGGCAAACTTTGCGTTTCTGCCGAACTCTTCAACCTTGCCCGTAACTCTGTCATCAAATCTTGCGCCTATAGCGATAATAAAATCGGCGTTGGATATCGCCATATTTGCCGCATAAGTGCCGTGCATTCCAAGCATTCCAAAAAATAGCGAATGTTCGGACGGAAATCCGCCGAGCCCCATTAATGTCGAGGTAACCGGCAAATCAAGGAGTTCCGCTAATTCTTTAAGTTCCGCCGAGGCATTGGAACTAATAACGCCTCCGCCCACATAAAGCAAGGGTCTTTTCGCATTCAAAAGCTCTTTGACGACCTTGGAAAGCTGCACATGATGTCCGAAATATGTAGGGTTATAACCTCTGAGTTCTACGCCTTCCGGATAATCGAATTCATATACGCTTGAAGTAATATCTTTAGGAATATCGATTAATACAGGGCCCGGTCTTCCCGTGGAAGCTATATAAAAGGCCTCTTTAATAGTTCTTGCAAGATCTTTTATGTCTTTCACAAGATAGTTATGTTTTGTACACGGTCTCGTTATACCGACGGTATCGGCCTCCTGAAAAGCATCGTTTCCTATCAAATTAGTCGGAACCTGCCCTGTCAATATAACAATCGGCACAGAATCCATATAAGCCGTTGCAATGCCGGTTATTGTATTTGTGGCGCCTGGACCCGATGTTACAAGAACAACCCCCACCTTGCCCGATGCCCTGGCATAGCCGTCCGCTGCATGAGCTGCACCCTGTTCATGTCTGACAAGCACATGCTTTATTTTATCTTTATAATTAAAAAGCTCATCATATATATTTAATACCGCTCCGCCGGGATAACCGAATATGGTATCCACCCCTTCCCTGATTAAACTCTCGAGAATTATTTTTGAACCTGTCATTATCTCTTTTCCGTTACCCTGCTTCACTTTCTTATTCCTCTATTTACAATTGCTCCTTCATCTGCCGAAGAAACCATATCGGCATATCTCGATAAATAGCCGTAATCTATTTTTTTACCCCTTGCATGCAATTTTGATTTTCTAATGTTCAATTCTTCGGCAGATAAAAGAACATTAAGTTTCCTCTTTGGTATGTCTATTTCAATCTTATCCCCGTTATTTATCAAAGCAATGGGTCCGCCCTCCTGCGCCTCCGGGGATATATGTCCGATACACGGACCGCGCGTCCCGCCCGAAAAACGGCCGTCCGTGATTAGCGCCACTTTATCGCCAAGACCCATGCCGACAATCTGGGATGTCGGGGCAAGCATTTCCCTCATTCCCGGACCGCCTTTCGGTCCCTCATATCTTATGACGACAACATCTCCCTCTTTAATCTTACCTTTTGAAATACTTTCCATGGCCGCTTCTTCGCTGTCAAAAACAACAGCGCTGCCTGTAAATTGCATTATATCGGGATTAACGCCGCTTGCTTTAATTATTGCTCCATTTGGGGCTAAATTGCCGAAAAGAACGGCGATACCGCCTTCCTTTCTATATGGATTATCAATTTTTCTAATTACTTCGTTATTTACATAATTAACGCCGGATATTATCTGCCCTATATTGCCGCCGCTAACGGTTGCCTCATTATTATTGACGATAGTTCTTAACTCGTAGAGCAGCGCAGGTATTCCGCCGGCAAAATCTAAGTCTTCGAGGAAATATTCCCCCGCAGGCCTTAAACTTGTGAGCTGAGGTGTTTTTTTTGAAATTTCATCAAAAAGCCTTAAATCTAATTTTATTCCGGCCTCATTTGCTATAGCCAATAAATGTAAAACTGAGTTAGATGAACCGCCTAATGCCATATCGACCATGACGGCATTTTTTAAAGCATCTAATGTTACTATGTTTCTAGGAAGTACATTTTCTTTTACTAAGTCAACCGCCCTGGCGCCGCTTTCAAAGGCAATTCGTTTTTTTACCGCCGAACCGGCAAGCGCCGTCCCCGTTCCGGGCAAAGACATACCCATAACCTCCGTTAAGCAGGCCATAGTATTAGCCGTATATAATCCCTGACACGACCCTTGACCCGGGCAAGCGCACATTTCCAGATCGGAAAGCTCCTGTTCCGTTATCTCGTTTACCCTGTATTTCGCCACCGCCTCAAATGTATCCCTGACAAATGAAAGCCGTTTTCCGTGATAGCGACCGGAAAGCATAGGCCCCGCAGTAACAATTATAGATGGAATATTTAAACGCAAAGAAGCCATAAGCATTCCGGGGGTAATTTTGTCGCAATTCGTTAAAAGAACAAGACCGTCAAGGCAATGTGCCTCTGCAATCGTTTCTATCATATCGGCAATAAGTTCGCGGGACGGGAGCGAATAGTGCATCCCAAAATGTCCCATGGCGATACCGTCGCAAATTCCCGGAATGCCGAAAACAAACGGGTGCCCGCCGTTGCTATATATGCCGTTTTCGACAGCCCTTTCGAGGTCCCTTATGCCCACATGCCCCGGAATCAAATCGGTAAAACTTGAAGCTATGCCGATAAACGGCTTATTCATCTCTTTTTTTGTCATGCCGGTTGCGTAAAGTAAAGACCTGTGAGGAGTTCTGTCAACGCCTTCTTTAATATTTTTACTTTTCATAAAATGCCGTTATATTTAATGTTAAATTAATAAATCTTGATATAATATATTTTAAATAAATAAATTACTTAACTGCAATCTTTTCCCCGATGATTTTTTTCATAATATCGTTACCGTAAAGTTTTTTTAATTTAAGCTCCTTAATGGCTTTTTGCTCTTCGGGAGTTAAAAACGGCTTAGTGCTGTATTTATTTAATAACTTATCGATTTCGATATGCTCATTATATATCTTTTTAAAATTTTCATCCGATGATAGAAGGGATTCTGCTACTATTCTTTCGGTTTCATCTAAAAATTGCATAAAAAAACCTCCTTATATAGGCAATATTAATATCGTTAAACTTGCAAACTTATAATTGTTATAAATGCCTGCTAAAACGGCCCCTCGCTATAAACATAATACGGAGAAAGCCCTTCGGCATATTTTAAATCGTTTTTTATTCCGCTTTCCAACGCATGCTTAGCCGCATAATACGGTATTTTTGTTAAATCAAAAGGATTCAGTGAAACAATTTCCTTAAGTTCACTTTTAACTCTTTCATACCTGTCTTTTTGGTTATATCCGTAAACTAAGATTGGCGCGCTGCCAAGCCCGCTTATAAACGACTTAAGTTCTTCTAAATTAAACTGCCCAATCTTAAGATATGGGGTAAAATTTCCATTTTTTAACATAAAAGCAGATGCATAGTATCTATTTTTTATTGCATCTTTTACGGCTACGATATATTTAGAACCTAAATTATTTTTAAAAAAGGGGTAAGCGCAGACAAATAAACTGCCAAGCCCGATTATATTTAAGCCGAGGGCGTAGGAAAGCGTTTTGGCTATCGTAAGAGAAACCCTCACTCCCGTAAAAGAACCGGGGCCTAACGATACTACTATTCCGTTTAAGTCATTTAATTTTATGCAGGTTTTCGATAACATTGCGTCTATTTGCTTAAAAATTAATACGGAATGGTTTTCATGAAATCCGGAAATTGTTTCGGCAATCACATTAAAATTATCGCCCATTATTAATATATTTGAGTACCCGCTTGAACTATCGATAGACAGGATAGGCATAGTTTAAGTCTTTATAGTTCTAATAATGTCATTATAAGAAACAAATAATAACAGTAAAATTAACAGCGCAAAACCGACTTTAGCGGCTGTTTCCTGAAACTTAACGCTTAAAGGCTTTCTCTTAATCATCTCGATAATAGAGAATAACAAATGCCCTCCATCGAGAGCAGGGATTGGAAATAGATTTATAAGCCCTATATTCACGCTAATAAACGCTATAAAATAAAAAAAATCCGAAACTCCCATGCTTGCAGCTCTTCCTGAAAGTTGAGCTATCATTATCGGCCCTCCTAAATCGCTTGCAGGAAGTTTACCCGCAATAAGGTAAAAAAGGCTAATCATGGTTATATAAATTATAAACCAAATTTCTTTAAGCGATGAATAAAAAGAATTAAATATATTGCTGTATTTATAATAAACGGCATTTTGCGACGGGTAAATGCCTATAATATATCTTTTTGTTTTTTGTCCGAAAACATTTAGTCCTGCGGCAACCACGGGCTTTAATTTGACAAAATAACTTTTCTTCCCCTCTTTAATGGCAAGCGTTATCGTAGTTTTACCATATTTTTGAATATATTTTGACAAAGACTGCCACGATTTTATCTTTGTTCCGTTAATCCCTGTTATAACATCGCCTTTTTTAAGCCCCGCTTTTGCGGCGGGATGCCCTTTAATTACGCCGCCTATTACGGATTTTAAAACAGGCCTGCCTGCCATAAATATAATCGTAAAAATTATTAAAGCTAAAATGAAATTAAAAAAGGGACCGCAAAAGATAATAAGAAACTTTTTATACGGCGGCAAATTGCTATAAGAACGCTTTTGATCTTCGGGCGGTAATTCTTCGGAAGGGTCTTCGCCGAGAAGTTTAACATACCCACCGAGCGGAAGGGCCGAAACGACATATTCCGTTTCCCCCGCTTTTTTGCCAAATATTTTTGGACCAAAACCCAGAGAAAACTTCTCTACCTTTACCCCTAATTTTTTTGCGACAATAAAATGTCCAAACTCATGGATTAAAACAATAATGCTTATAACAATGAGAAATGCAACTACATCATAGAAAATTCCGTTAATTATCATATATTTATTTTATTTTAAATTTACTTATAATCCTCCCGATTCCGGCATCTTAAAATCGTCTGAGGGACAGATTTGAAATATGTCCCCTAATATAGATATTATTATATTGTTTTTTGCCGTAAAGTGCAATTTATTTTTCGTCTTAGGGGACAGATTTGAAATATGTCCCCTAATATCATACCGGTTTTAACCCCTTAAGGTTATTCCGAACAGGCTGCCCAGCTCTTTTAATAAGTTATCCCTTAATAAGTTTACTTCTTCCATGGTTAAAGTTCTATCACCCGCTATCGCGTCATATCTTATAAGAAAGGATACTTTGCCTTCTTCTATTTGCTTGCCCGTGTAAATATCCGCCAGCCTTACATTTCTGATTAATTCCGAAAAGCCCTTTATATACTTTTCAATACCCCCGTATTCTATATTTGAATCCGCAATAATCGAAATATCTTGCTCTATTGCCGGATATTTGGGCGGTATAACGAATGCCTTTTTTAATGAAATAAATTCTTTAAGGGAGTCTAAATCGATATCAAAGACAAATGTCTTATATTCTATCCCGAACTCTTCCAATATATTCCTCTTTATTTCACCAAAAATACCTATCCTCTTTTTACCTGTTAAAACTTCCAAAGAAGTATCAATATCAAATATGGGGTTATCCTCTATTTTAGAATAAACAATTTTTTTAAGACCTAATTCTTTAAGTAAAAATTCTATTATGCCTTTGCCGCCGTAAAATTCCGTTTCTTGTTTGTCAAGTTTTATCCCGCCGTATAACAGTCCGCACAAGACATTTTGTTCCAAAACAGGGTAATTATCCGAAGGTTCGTTTACATAAGTCTTGCCAATCTCGAATATCTTTATGTTTTTATATTTTTTTGAATTTTGAGATAAAACCCTCAGGATATCAGGGACTAAACTTGTTCTAAAATATGTATAGTCCGCCGAAATCGGGTTTTTTAGTTCCAAAATTTTATCCTTTTTACTACCCGATATTCTAAGCTCAAGCTCTCCGACTAACGACGGGTTTATTACTTCGATAAAACCGTTATATCTTAATAAATCTCTAAGCATCGTAGATGTTTCATGATTTATGTTTTTGGGGGGCGGATTTAAAATGCCGTATGGAATTGAGGATTTAATATTTTCATAGCCGTATATCCTGAGGACATCCTCGTAAATATTAACTTTATCCGATATATCGTTTCTAAAATACGGAGGGACGGCTTCAAATATATCTCCATTTTCGTTAATTTTAGACTTTACCGCGCTAACATCATATCCAAGCCTCGATAGAATATTTAATACTTTGCCGTTTTCAATTACCTCGCCCGAAAATTCAAATAAATCCTTGAACTTTATCGAATAACTTTGCGGCTTTTCCACTTCTTTAATATCATAAGCATAGTATTCAACCTTTGCATCGGGGATATACTTTTTCACTAAATATATAAACCTCTTAATTCCTAAAACGGAAACTAACGGGTGCAAACCCTTTTCAAACCTTGTCGATGCGTCGGTTCTCAGGGAAAGCATCCTTGAAGTCCGCCTAATGCTCGACATATCGAAATTTGCCGATTCAACGACGATAGAATTCGAATTTTCGTCTATTTCACTATTTAAAGCCCCCATGATTCCCGCAAGGGCTATTATTTTTTGCCCGCATTCTACGACAATATCCCCGTTCATTAATTTTCTTTCCTTGCCGTCTATAGTAAAAACAGACTCCCCGTCACCGACAGGTCTAATATTTATTTGCTTTTCGCCCAGCTTTTTTTCGTCGAAGGCGTGAAGCGGCTGGGATGTCTCAAGCATAACGATATTTGTTAAATCCACGACATTGTTAATTGGTCTAACTCCGCTTTTTATTAGTTTGTTTTTAATGTCTGCGCCCGATTCTTTTATCTTTATATTGCTAATTTTAACCGCAATATAAGCAGGAATCAAATCCCTGTTTTCTACATTAACGGTTAATTTATCGTTTTGGGCGCCATAAAATTTTCCCGGGATGATTTCTATATCATTATAGATTTCGGGTAAAATAATTTCTTTGTTAATTATGGCGGATAACTCGTACGCAAACCCCAATACTCCAAATAAATCGGGTCTATTAGGCTCAAGGTCGAATTCTAAAACAGTATCGTCAAGATTAAAGATTTCGTACGCCGTTGTGCCGGCTTCTTCGAAAGGAAATTTTATAATGGAGGGCATATTTAACTGAAAGCCTAAATCCTTTTCGGAGCAAAATGCCGCCTCCGAAATAACGCCGAAGATTGCTTTATCCCTTATCTTTAACCCGTGTTCGAAAACAGCCCCCTTTGTTGCAATTAGCGGTTTCTCCCCAACCTTAATATCAAGACCCGCCTTCGTAAAAACCACATTTTTCATTCCGATAATTTCACCGCCGTAAACCCCTGCAATTCCAAACTTATCGTTCGAAGGGTGTTCACTAATAGACCGTATTTCCCCGACGACGATATTCTTGAAAGATTTTTTCAGAAAATATGGAATTATTTTTTCAACCTCCATAGTTCTATTATTAAAAAGATTTGCAATCTTTTCACTGTCCATATCGAAATCAATAAACTCTTTAAGCCAATTTAAGCTGACCTTCAACTCTTTTAAATCCTCCTTAAAATAAAAATTAAACTAACCGAATAAGCCGGGTTGCATTAATAATGAACTGCGGGTATCGGATTTTTCTTCATAAATGTCATTATATACGATTCTTAATTCATCCATAACTTCCGCCAAATCAAGTATGCCGTTTTTATCTAATTTTAACGCTGCTACCCCGTTTCTTCCCAACAAAGATTTTAAACCGGAGTTATCTTTTGAATTCATAAGTTCTTTAGCGTATTCGGGAACAAAAACCGGCCTTTTTTGCTTTAAAGAAAAACCGCAAGTTTTCATGGTTCCGCCGTTTACGGGAGACGATATAGCGAATGTCCCGAGGCTTGAACCGCTCTGAAGCCTGTCTCTCGCAATTAAATTTTTAGCGCTAATTTTTGAATGCAGGGGAAACTCGGAAACTATTGCTCCGTTGCGCAAAATAATTTCTTGATAAAGATTCCTGTTTTCAGGCGGATATACGGATTCTAATAATCCTGAGCCGATATACGCAACGGTATAACAGTTGTTTTTTAACGCAGTTTTATGCGCAACGGTATCTATTCCGGCGGCAAGACCGCTTATTATCGAAAACCCGGATGAACAAAGCTGCTCCGTTAAATTTTGAGCCAGATCCAATGAATAATCAGGCGGATTTCTCTGTCCGACAACCGCAGCCGCAAATTTTAAGTTTTCCTTCAAAACCCCCTTATAATACAAAATTATCGGCTTGTTTCTTATAAAGTTTAAATTATAAGGATAAACCGGCGAGTTATATGTTATAATTTTAATCCCATTTTTTGAAGCATCTTCGATTTCATTGATAGCTTCAAAAAATGCCGTCCTGACAATCCTCGTATTCCTTAAAATTTCTATCTGTTCATCCTTCAGTCCTGCCTTTAAGAAATCCGGTTTCCCTGCATCAAAAATATCGCACGGATTTTTAAATGTTTTCAGTAAAAGAAAGATATGAATATTTTTTAATCCTTTAATTTTTTTTAGCGCAAGGGTGCATATTAAATCATCCATTAAAATCCCCTTGCAATTTGCCGCAACCTCCGGATGTTTTTCCCAGAAAAAGACCTGTAACCGAATTAGCCCCCTTTTTCAATAAGGTTTGTTTTATTTGTCTAAATGTTGCTCCCGTGGTAATAATATCGTCAAATAAAATAATATTTTTTGATTTTAGTTCACTTTTGTCTTTAATTAAAATAGAGCTTATAGAGCTTTTTTTGTATTTTGTTCCCGTTATATGATTGGGTTTATGCCCTTTAATGCAAACTACTTCATCCTTCAAGTAGCCGATCAAGCCGGCCGAGTTTAAATATGAACAAACTATGCTGTTCGGATAAATGTCGAGATAAGAACTGCTTGGCGGCACAGGTAAAATTAAATCGTACGGATAAAAGTAGTAATAAATTATATTGCTCAAAAGTCTTGCAAAAAATGATATTATTTTATAATCCCCTTTTTTGTACCGCAGTATTAATTCGGAATATTCATCTAAAGAGGAACGGGTACCTTTTTTATTTCTTGGAATATAATTTCTTATGTAAAAATATTCCCCGTCGCCGCCTATATTTATACTATTTTTAAAAATTTTGCTTTGCATCTCGGGTAAAGGTTATTAAAAATAAAAACGCATACTGATTTTATTATGATAAATCTTTATTTTAAAAATTTCAATTTTAATCTATCAAACTTTATAGGAATTGCCATTTTTTCGGAGGATAAGAAAAAATCATTTATAAAAAATCTAATAAATTTGGAATTGGATTATAATGTCATATCCTTTATTAAAATGAAATCTTCTTTACGGCTTTATAATAAAAATAAAATTTCCCGTCCGCTTAGTTTTCCTTTAAAATACATCGAAGAACTTTTCTCTTCAAAGTTTATAATTTTAGAAGATTTGTTTATAGAAAATCTGACGGATGCCGTTTTATTTAATGCGATATGCGATTTTGTTTTGCATAACAAAATTATTTTATGCCCCGTAATTGCGGACAATTTTGATTTACAAAGGATATACGATAATTTTAATAAAAATTTTTATGAAGATTTAATTATAGATATTTTTAAACTTCGCCTCAAGCTTCTAACGGCCACGAGAATAATTTACGATAGAAGCTCCGAATTTGTTACGGCTATAACTTATATTATTAAAAAGATAAGCGAACTTGGATTTCTCCATCACGGTTTAAACCGGCAAAGCCCGTTTGGCAATCCCTGCTTAAAATTTATGGGCAAAGATAATTTTACGATAATGCTTAGAATCCACCCTTTAAAAAAAATTATCGCCGTAAGAGATGAATTTATAGGAGATTCTAAAATAATGCTGAATATTTCATTTAACGATATTTATTTCAACCCCGATGAAATAATTAATAAAATTAAGATATTCCCGTTTATTATTCGGGGAATTAAAAATGTTTCGAATAATAAAAAGACTGTAAAATTTAAATATGACAAATTAAGTAAAATTCAGGACATTTCTATAAAAGAATTGAATTCAGCTCATCTTGTCATAGCAGGGGCGGGTTCGGGGAAAACCAGACTGATCGTAAATAAATTCTTATATCTTATGAATTTTATGTCTCCGGGTGAAATTTTGGTATTAACATATACGAATAACGCCGCGGATGAAATAAAAAGCCGCATTGGCCGCCTTTGCACAGGCGATAATCTTAATATAAAAAAAATATTAAATATTACGACATACCATAGTTTTTTTTACTCAATCATCAGGGAATATTATTTAGAACTTGGATTTAAGTCTGTGCCGTTAGTAAAGGAACAGGCTTGCGAAAATATTAAAACCGGTTTTATATCTTACGACGACATGATTTTAAATGTCTTAAAATTATTTAAAAATAAGAATATAGTTTATGATATTGCAAGCCGGTTTAAATATATTTTAGTCGATGAATATCAGGATCTGGATTTTTTAAGCGATATTATTATCAAAAAAATAGACGGCGGCAGAGGCATTACGATGTACGCGGGGGATGACGATCAATCTATCTATGGTTTTAACGGCGGCGATTCAGCAAATCTTCTTTTCTTCGATTTATTTTATTCTTCGGGAAAATTGTTTATAATGCAATATAATTACCGGTCTAATTCAAAAATTATAAATTTTTGCAATTCCCTCCTTAATAATATAAATTTTAGATTTCCTAAAAAGATGATTCAATCCGAAGGTAATAATATGCTGCCCGATGAAAATGCTGTCGATATTCTAAGTTTCGAAAGTAAAAATTCGGAGGAAAGATTTATTATAGGCCGGTTTAATTTGTATCTGGCTATGGGGGAAAATGTAGGGGTTCTTGTCAGAACGCAAAAAGAGGAGGATAATTTTAAAAAAATTTTAAAAGAAATGAATCCCGAAGGCTATGCAAATTCTAAAAATTGGTTTATCGGAACAATCCATAAAAGCAAAGGAATGGAATTTGATACCGTATTTATTGCAAATGCAAATAACGGCAACATACCCCACTTAAAAAGTTTAACGCAGGCATATAGCAAAAATAAAAAAAGCAAAAATTTAAACCACCCGTTTCAGTTTTTTCTAAATAACGATATTAATGGAAATAGCGCATATGAGGATGAAATTAAACTATTTTATGTAGCGGTTTCAAGGGCAAAGAAGAAAGTTTTTATAACATACTCGGGTAAGAAGTCCGAATTTTTAGCATAGGTCAAAACTGGCTTAATACATCTAAGTTTCCCTGATAAAGAAATCTTAAATCATTGATGTTGTATTTCAACATTACAATCCTGTCGAATCCCATTCCAAAGGCAAATCCCCGGTACTCGTTCGGGTCTATCCCTGCATACTTAAAGACATTGGGGTGAACCATGCCGCACGGAATAACCTCTATCCAGCCCGTATGTTTACAAATGCCGCATCCCCTGCCTCCGCAAAATACGCATTCTATATCTAAATCAAGGCCCGGCTCTACAAATGGATAAAACGCGGGTCTAAATCTGGTTTTTTTTGCGCCTAAAAGATATTTAACGGTTTCTTCTAAAATACCTTTTAAATCGGTTAATCTAACATTTTTATCGACGAAAAGCCCTTCCATCTGATTAAACATAAATAGATGCGTTGCATCGACAGCCTCGTACCTATAGCATCTGCCCGGCGCTATAACTCTAAACGGAGGAGATTTTTTTTCCATGGTTCTAACCTGGACGCTTGATGTATGAGTACGGGGAACCAGCCCGTTCAAAAGATAAAAGGTGTCCCAAACATCCCTTGCCGGATGATTTGCGGGAATATTTAAGGCGTCGAAATTATAATATGTAGTTTCTATTTCCGGGCCTTCGACTATTTCAAAACCCATCGAGGAAAAAAAATTAACCGCTTCTTCAAGAACTGCCGTAATAGGATGTTTATGCAATTTTTCGATATAAGCGCCGGGAACGGTTAAATCTAATTTATGTTTTTTTTCAAGCAGCCCTATTTTACCGGCTTCTAACAATTCATTTTTTTTATTTTGATAAAATACTTCGATCTGCTTCTTGACTTCGTTAGCTTTAGACCCTATATTCTTTTTTTCTTCGGGGCTTAAAGAATAAATTAAATGAAGTATTTCGGTAAGTTTGCCTTTTTTGCCGCAAAAAAATTTAAATCGATTTTCCAACTCGGATAAATCTCTCGCAGCCTTTAATTCATCTAATGCGTTTTCTAAAATTTCGCCGATTTTACTTAAAAACGGGCTTTGCCGATTTGAATCTGCACCCTGCTTCGCACCGGCCCCAATTCCATTATTCATAATAGCAATATTATTGTCCTAATTATTTTCCCAAGCAGCCGGCATTTAATTTAGTCATTCTTAATTCATGAAACAACTTTTTTTGGGAGGATGTTAAATTTAGGTTATAAATTACCTTAATGTTCAAGTTATCATAAAATGTTAATATTGTAAATGCATATTTTAACAAGTCAGGTGGAACATTGCGACTATCCCTTTATCCGCATCTTTTACGCTTATATCGTTAAAAAGCCTGACTGCTTCGGGGGTCTTTTCTACGAAAACTTGGAAATTATTCTTCTTCAAATAATCGATAGTCTCTTTAGGCACGGTCATGGCGCCGTAATAACCTGTTCCTATTATTATGACATCGGGCTTTTCTTTAATAACGTCTTTAACGTCTTCGATGCGGAGATAATGTCCTTCTTTGCGCCACCACGAAGAATCCACTTTATCCGGATAAATTATAATATCGGATTCATATGATTTTCCGTCTAAATCCAATTTTCCAAACGAATAGCGGTCTATTTTCATGGCAGCGTAAAATATGCTGTTTTTAATAAATTCGCTTGTCCCCGGCCTTTGTTAATTATTATTGTAATTAATCTTAACGACTGGTCCTGCGGGAACATTATAAGGAGGCGGCCCTACAGGAATATAATATGAGGGTTTTTCGTAGTATGGATACGCATAATAACTGTTTCTTATATAATTGCTTATTTTTCCGCAAGGGATAAATATCACGGACGAATAGGCTCCGTCCGGGAATATTTCAATAAAATATTTGGACGAAGCAGACGGAACGTTATAGTTATAAACGTATTGATAACCCACTTGGGGAGATACGGCCGCTATGACTCTATTATTATAGGCATAAGCCTTTACGGAGAATAAATATAAGCCCATTCCAATAATGGATAAAAAAACAAGCAA
>JAJZXJ010000033.1:0-6591 GCA_021802425.1 bacterium
CGGCCGGGACAGCCGGAGTAACGCAAGGGTGTCCACGAGCATTAAGCTTAATAAAAAAAACAGGGATTTTGCAAAAAAATTCTTTAGGGAATATGATTTGACGCTATCGGACGGAATTAATATGTTCCTTTCCAAAGTGGCTATGGACAGAAAGTTGCCCTTCGAACTCGAAATCCCGAACAAAGAAACGATGAAATCGATAAACGAAGCCGAAAGTGGGGAAGCAACCTATAACGACAGCGCAGAAGACCTAATAAGAGAACTCAGGAATTGAAGACCGGACTCAAAATGTTATAATAAAAACGGTTATATAAAATTAAAACTTTATACGGAGGTTTTCGATGTCTTTTAGGTCTTTTAGAAAAATATTGTTATTAACTACCTTTTTATTCCTTACCGGATTTTTATTTATTTTCGTTAAACATAGTTTCGCTTTGCATAAATCTGCCGTAAAAACAAAACGCGAACTTAGCATATTAAAAGGTAAAAGAATTGTTCTAAAATCGGGATGCATCCGCTGCCATTCTTTCGTTAAAGGAAAAAGGATCGATAATATAGTAACTCTTGCCGGATGGGGAAACAAACATCTTTCGCTTAAACAAACGGAGAAGGCTATTAGAAGCTGTAGAATGGATCCTTACTGCTCCCAAATTTTAACCGGCAAACAGGTTAAATATGTTGCTTATTATCTTAATTCGTTAAAATAAAATGCCGGTAAAGAAATGTTAATGGGCGAAACAAGGGTAAATTTACATCATTTATTGGAAGATATACGGGATTCCTATCCATTTCCGCAGGAAGAAGTTATAGTTACCGAACTCGTCGCAAATTCGCTCGATTCTCACGCAAGCGATATCCGGTTTATCATCGATTCCGAAAAATATATCCTAACCGTTATAGATAACGGAAAAGGAATGAATAAACAAGAATTGGATGGATATCACAATATCGCATCGACGACAAAGACCAGAGGCATGGGGAGCATGTCAAACAAAATTGACTAAAAATACTATAATTTTGCCCTCAAATACTGCTTAGGCCATTCCATATCAATGCCGAGCTTATGTGCCGCGTGTAAAGGCCAGTAAGGGTCTCTTAATAACTCTCTGCCCATCTCGACCATATCGGCAGTTTCCGAACTTATTATAAAATCGGCAAATTCCGGCTTTGTAATAAGCCCTACACCCGAAACCGCAATCCCCGCCTTTTCCCTGATCTCTTTTGCAAAACCAAGTTGATAGCCAAAATATATATTCATTTTTGCGGTTGGCGAAATTCCGCCTGAAGAACAGTCGATAAGAGAGACTCCGTTTTTCTTAAGCATCTTAGCTAATGCTACGGATGATTCTAAATCAAAGCCGCCGTCTGTCCAATCAACCGCCGAAATCCTCATAAAAATAGGTTTGTTTTTTGGCCAGTTTCCGCTTTTTATAGCTTCTATTATCTCTAATAGCAGCCTTGCCCTGTTTTCAAGGCTTCCGCCATATTTATCCTTTCTTTTATTTGAAACAGGGGATAAAAACTCGTTTATTAGATACCCGTGCGCCGCATGTATTTCTATGACATCAAACCCCGCCTTATCGGCATTTTTTGCGCCGTTTGCAAAATCTTTTACAACCTTTTTAATATCATCCTCATTCATTTCTTTTGGAATGGGATAACCTGTATCAAACGGAATTGTGCTTGGCGCAAGAACCTGCCACGCCCCTTCTTCCTGTTTTAACGGCTTTTCTCCCAGCCAAGGAGCGTTTGTCGAAGCCTTTCTCCCCGCATGCGCCAGCTGAATCCCCATTACCGACCCGCATAATTTGCAAAAATTTATTACAGGCTTAAAAGCCTCAACCTGTTTTTCATTCCAGATACCTGCATCATAGGGACTAATTCTGCCCTCGGGACTCACGCCGGTTGCTTCTACGATAATAAGCCCGACGCCGCCCACGGCGCGGGCGCCAAGATGAGCCATATGAAAATCGCCAACAACCCCTTCTTCTGCGGAATACATGCACATCGGCGCCATCATTATTCGATTTTTAATCTTAATCCCGCCTATTACGATAGGCTCAAAAAGCATTTTCATAATTAATATGACTCCAATTTACAATTATTTTTCCGGATTAAAATTATTATACCACAATTTTTATTAATTATTCTTTTGCTACGGCTTGAATACATAAAACACGCCGATAAAAAATAGTAAAACTATTAAGGTATATTTTAACCATTTTTCGTTTAAACGCTGAGAAATTTTCGGGCCTAATGCCGAACCCAATATAACCCCTGCAACTGTCACTAAAAGAACCGGAATTATAATATGAACCCCCATTCTAATATAATTTGATACGCTGGTTATAGACGAAATTAAAACCACTAATATGCTTATGCCGGCGGCTAAAAAAACAGGCAGTCCGTTTATATCGGTTAAAAACGGAACAATCAAAAAACCGCCGCCTACGCCGAATATGGAAGATATTACCGCTATTATAAACCCGGCAAAAAACAAAAATGGCGGGCTGACCGAGTAGTTTTTGGATAGACATTCAAAGTCGATTCTCTTAAAAGAAACCCTGCCGATTGACGGCAATTTATTTAAATCTTCAACGGGGGTATCCTTCTGTTTTATTTTTTTTCCTTGTTTCAAAATATTGTAAATCATCAAGCCCGCCACCAGAAATGTCAGGTAGCCGAACAGGTACTTAAAGGATTTAAGTTCGGAAAGATATTCCTTAGAGAACCACGACCCGAAAAGAGCTCCGATTATGGCGCCGAAGGCTATGATAAAACCGAGATAAAATAAAATACCTTTTATTTTTTTAGTCCTGTCCTGCCGCAAGTAAACGGGAAGCGCGATTAACGGCGAGATAATAATTAAAATTTGGCTCATTACCTTTACCGAATTTGCAACCGGGATATGCAAAACGGTTATAAACCCAAAACTCGCAAGTATTCCGCCTGCGGCTCCAATCGATGAAAAGATAAATCCGGTAAATATAGCCCATAAAAATGCGATTAAATAATAAATTAGGCTATGCATAGGTATTCCTCCATTTGTCAATTTTTATTTTTATATAAGAAATAAAATTTATTTGGAGGAAAACGAAACTTTTAACGCAGATATTAACAGGAAATAATATAGGAAGTAAGATAGCCCGGGCAGGTAAATAGTTAACAGGTGATAACAAAAGGGGTGATAAGAAAAAACCATCCTGGTTTCTTGTGTAAAATATTCATCCGCAATCCATATTCAATTAACCTCCTGCTCAATTTATACGAAGCATTGCCATATTATATTACAATTTAATTATAAAAAGCAACAATAGACAAAAACCTTAATTCTGCAATAGAAAATTATTTTTCTGGATTCCCGCTGAAGCGGGTTGGGACAATGCGGGAATTTAACTTTTAACCCAAAGGGTGTCATTCCTGCGTACGCAGGAAAGTTTCTTTGAAACTTCACATATCGGAGGCACGCGTTGAAAGGCGCACGCCGCCTTTGCGTGCCGGAGATGCTGAAAGCCGAGAGCGAAGCGGTAATCCAGTATTTACGTATAAAAGAAATATCTAAATATTTTCTAATGCAGGATTAAGGAAAAACCCTAATCCTGCATTAAGGAAAAACCCAAAATAAAAATGCCCCGCTTTTTGAAGGCGGGGTAAGAGAGGTATTGGAGAAAAAAGCCTTAATAAGCTTAGAAAGCTATTCTTGCCTGAACGAATATAGCATTGGTACCGCCCATCCATTGACCGTATTTTATGAATGCGTTTTGATAAACCGTGTTCGCAGGGTTACCGCTTCTATAATCCTTTGCATTTAAGAATTGGTAATTTTGGTTGTCTATCGCGAGCGTTATATGACTGTTGAGATGATAACCTATGCCTAAAACTCCCCTTTGAAAGTTATAAGGGTTGCCGTACGGCATTGCCCCACCCAGAGACGGCGGCGTCTCGATATACCACCTCTGAATCAATCCGAATACCGAAAATTTAGTATTTCCGATATTGTAATACCCGAAGGCATCTATGCCGTGTTCCGTGTTCTGAGAAGGTAATGTATTTCCTACCGCCCCTATTGAAGGACTGAACGGATAACTTGCGCCGGCAGGATTGCAATAATATAACCCTGTATTAGAGGTGCCGCACCAGCTTCCTCCATCGTTACTGTTTGCAAATCCGTAATTTTGATTTTTAGCCCAATCATATTGCAAAGCGATTAATCCCTGCGGAGTTTTGTAATCTAAAATTGCCGATACCCTTGTTGTGGGATAGTTATTATCCGTAATACCTTCAAAGTTGTTTGACTCTGACCATGCATAATACCCGCTTATACCAAGACCGTCCAGATTGGAATCCGCCCCAAACGGATAAAATGATATTCTTGCCTGAGGAGATTTTTGAGCGACATCTTCATTTGCATGAAAAGCCGCACTGTTAAAAAATCCCGCATTGTATGCCATGTAAATCTTCCCGTTCGCACGGAACTTACCCGATATACCCAGACCTGCCTGAGTCGATGTTACGCCTAAGAACCCCCACGGGGTTCTTTCCGCAAAGTGATAGCCCAATAATCCATCTTCCCATGCTATCATAGGAGTTGGAAACTGCCCTGCTTTTAGGTTAATAGTAAATCCGTTTGAATCTATAATACGGTTAAACTGAATAAAGGCATACTTCAATCTGAAATATTGACTGCCAAAAGTACTGGAATTATTACTAGACTTATAAATATTAGGCGTTAATTTTAAAAACCATTTATTATTTGGGTGGTATATGAAAATCAAATATGCCCTATTAACATTAAAGGCGTTATAACCGTTATTATTAGTTGCCGGAGGATTTTCTTCAAGCTGGAGCGGGCCTGCAAAACCGGTATTATTATAATAGCCGTAGCCCATGTAAACCAATGCTCCTAATGTTATATGCTTTGTCCACGCCGGTAGTCCAGTTGACGGCGCTTTTTTTACCCCGAATAACTCCCTTGTCACATTTTTGCCTACTTTTACCCTTCCTTTTCCGGGTTTTAAAAATACCTCGCCCGTTGCGGGGTTTTCATAAAGATTGACACTGCCGTTACTTCCGTTGCTTACCGCAGAACCGCCTGACTGCCCCGCCGCATAAGATACTTTTACCTGCATAACCGCAAGACTTAAAACCATAACTAATGCCGGAATAAAAATAAAAAACTTGGACAGCCGGTTCGAACCTCGCTTGACTGCCTTGATTAATTTGACCATACATTCCTCTCCTCTTTAATTTAATGTTAAAATTCCAAAATTATGCAAAAGCCTTTAATCCTTTAAGTTTAAAAATTGATTCCAATTTATTTACCTTTAAGTTTAACAAAAGAATGTTACAAAATTATTACAGTTTTATTAAATTTTTATTAAGATTTTGCTTCAATTTTGCAACAATAGCATCTCTAAATCACTTTGCTCCGAACTCGTAAAACTTTGCATAAGCCTCGCCATTTCAACATAAAATGGGGAATTAGCCCTTTCCGCCACCTCGTCCGCAAATAAGTTTACCCAGTTTTTAATAAATTCGTTAAAAAAGGAAAATTCATTGCTTATAACCCCTTTAAAAGGAAGCTGTTTTTTAACCTGCCCCGACTGATACCTTTCCTCGAAACCGACTAAAGCGGCCATAAAACCTAAAATATAAGAAATATGGTCAGCCCGTTTTAATGGTACCTCGCTTGCATCCCTTAATGTAAAATTTAACTTTTTATACAAAAGTTCAAGCTTGTTTACGAGTGCAACACCGCCCTCGTCCACACCTTTCCCGTCCTCAAGATTAATCCTCTCCGATTTGTTGCCCAAATAATAACTGATATACGGAGGAATAAATCTGTCATTTACGGGAACCACAAAAAGCCCTTCAAATTCCCTTTCAACTTCAAAGAATTTATCGCTATTAGAAAGAACATTCCTTATCGTCTTTGTTAATTTCCCTGAAGACTCTTCGTTTTCGCAGACGCCGCTTATGATATCAATAATCTCCCGGGACATAAGGCTTTCTAAAAACTCTCTATCGACCTTTCTTGCAAAAACTCTGGAAAAAAGGTTATAAATCATACTTCTGTATCGTGAAAGTTTTGCAAAATCATCGGAACAGATAAGCTCTTTTTCCATATATAAATACCTCCATATTTCAAAGTATGGATTACCGCTTCGCCATCTTCGCCCGCGTTTTCGACATGCAAAAACAATCGTGCGGGCGAAAATATGTGTCTGACGACACTCGTGAAGTTTCTTTGAAACTTTCCTGCTTTCGCAGGAATGACATGATAGATTTGTCATTCCAGCATCTTTGCCTGTGTCAACGGCATGCGTTGACAACCATACAGGCAAAGATATATCAAAGACATGCTTTGATAAACGTAGGCTGGAATATCTGCCAAAGCGGTAATCCAGAGTCCTTAACGCCTTTATACTTTTTCCACCCTAACCGGCGCATAGTAGTAAACCATCGAACCTCCGACCGGGTCGGTTAAAACGGTCGTCCATCCGTCTTTAGCCGCAATGGAGTTATCGAGCAGGAACAGGGCGTTCGGATGGACGCCCTGATTCCTTGCGGGGTCTCCCGTATATTTCTTTC
>JAJZXJ010000034.1:0-3427 GCA_021802425.1 bacterium
AATAAATAACAATTAATTGCGTGAATCCATTAATCTATCCTTAGTCAATATTAATCTTGACAAGTTTACTCAATAAAACGGATGCGCCAAATATTACAACGAATAAAACGGCGATAGTTCCACCGATAAGCGAAAAAGACAAGTCGTTTATTAATCCGAAAATACCCGCGTTGTTTCCCGCTTGCACCGACACAACCTGAATCCATTCTATCGTTCCAACGATAAAGGCTAAAAAAATAGATAAAGCGGTCATAGTTATATTATACCTTAATTTTCTTAGCGGATTAATAAGAGCCCAGCTATACGCAAACGCCATCAATACGCCGTCCGTTGTGTCGATTAATATCATTGTCGTCGAAAAAAGCACGGGAAGTATCATGATGTCTATTAACGGATGGCCTGCAGCAGCCAGCGTACCGCCAAGTCCAAGTATTACAGCCTCTGTACCCGTATCGAAACCTAAGCCGAATAAAAATCCGACAAAATACATTCTGTAGGTATTTTTTATTATATTAAACAATTTTCTAAAATACCTGTTCATAAAACCTCTTTTAGCAAGCTCATCCTCGAATTTGTCTTTGCAATTTTTATAATTTTTGGCAAGCTTTATAATACCAAAAAGAATCACCAAGTTCATAAATCCCAATAAATACAAAAAACTGGCTGAAAACCCCGTACCTAAAATGCCTAGCATGCCGGTATAGTGCGCCGGCACAATTTTATCTATTTCTTTTCCCGTCAACGCTATTAAAAAAACCATTATTATAACCGATGTGGAATGCCCCAAAGAAAAGAAAAATCCTGTCGTTACAGGTTTTTTGCCCTCATTCATTAACTTACGGGTGGCATTATCTACCGCGGAAATATGGTCTGCGTCAAAACCGTGTTTTGCGCCTAGAACTATGGCCAAGGCTCCTAAACCCAGAAACATCGGATTGGCATTAAGCCTCATAAATAAAATAGTTACGGAAAGAATAAATAAAAATATAATAAAAGAATAAAGTAGGATTACTTTAAGTTTGACGTCTTTAAGCATTTTTATACCCCCATATGCCAAATTATTATCAAATTGATAAATAGGCGACTCCGGCAATAACCCTTTTGTTTGAAGCGACTGAAATAACCGCGCTATTAACATTACCCGGGTATCTCTCGTTTCTGCTCCTGCCGCAACGAACGCGTCGCAAGCTCGCGACCGCGCGCCATATAGCCGTGCACCGCGGGCGGAGATAAAAACAGTTTTTTAACCGTTCCTCCGCACGCAGGACACTTCGGGCTACATTCATGAATAGAACGCAACGCTTCAAATTGCGTATAACATTGTGTACATTTATAGTCGTAAGTGGGCATTTAAACGCACCATTAATTACTTGTTGTATTATTATTAAATCTTTCGAATATCGACATTGATATTCTCGCAAAATAAGCATTACATCCGATATTCAATAATTATAAGTTAAAAGATTATTTCCATCGCGCCGGCTGTTTAGATTTGACATCAAACGAGGCTGAGGTGACATCTGGAATCAAAGTACGCTTTTCGGCTCCGACTCCATGCATTGGCGCCCTCAAGCGGCGCGTCTCGACCTCCCATATCCAGCCGCTGATTGTAACATCTTTAGGTATAAGCGGATGATTTCTAAAGGTTTCTATTGTCTTCATGCACGCTTCATCTACATCATCCATCATCCCGATCCATTTCGCAAAAGCCCCTTTTTCTAATTTCAACTCCGGTAATGTCGGATCTAATATAATATTATCCGTATCAATACCTTTTTCGCGAAAAAATTTTTCCAGGTCGTTAGCATTAGCAGATAACATTCCGCATTGAGTATGCTCTACAATGACTATTTCTTTAGTGCCGAAAAAATTACACGTCAACATAGCCGAGCGAATTGCATCGTCTGTTGCAATTCCTCCCGCATTTCGGAAACAATGCGCATCACCCCCGCCTGCAGGCTTATCCACAAGAATCCCAAGCGCTTCATCCACGGGCAAACGTTCATCCATGCAAGCAAGCACCCACAAACTTCGGTTGTTATGCCCCTCTGGCCCGTATAGGCGGCGTTTTGCCCAGTAATCGTATTCCTTAACTCTGTTAGTTAATTCTTCTTTAAGCGTCGACATTTTTTACCTCCTTGATTTTAGGTTAATTAATAATTTAAAATTCGAGAAAATCTTAATTAAGCTTCTCTGTTATAGTTATGAAAGGCAAACATTGTGCCAAAATATTTATTCCTTGAAATCATTAGCATTAAACATGGTAAAAATAGTACAAAATGAATATATAATTCCCATTATTCACAAATTCATGTTTTATTTATCAGATAAAATGACGATTTAGTATAAAGTGAATATAATGTTCGTATAGGAAATATAATTTCAAATTTAACATGACGATTATAATTTAATACATTATAATAACTCGATAAATAATAATTTTACTCCAGAAACCTCCAATAAATTTAATTTAAAAAAATGATATAATTAATAAAAAATGATGTAAAAAATATTAAAAGTATTTTATGTCCGAAAAAATATTTGCAAACTTAAATCCATTGTCTTTTTTGCAGACATTTATTAGTTTAAGTTTATCTTCGCAGGAATACAGTAAGCTCGATATATACCGCAAGGTAGAGCAACTAGGTCTTGATGCCGCATGTTGTTTTGAAACTGCATACAGGCAAGAGTTTAATTTGACCGGAATCCTTGATTACGATAAATGTGCAGAAATGATAATCGAAATTAAAAATAAAATCGGAGGAAACTTTTCCAGAACTTCAAGTTTGCCTAAAACAATCCATATTATAAATACTCGCTGCCCTTTCGGGGATGCAGTTAAACAAACCCCTGAATTATGTAAAATGACCTCAAGCGTATTCGGGGGAATAGTAGCAAGAAATTTTGGTTATGCAAAAGTCGTCTTAAACCAAACAATAGCGGCCGGAAATGCAAACTGCGACGTACAAATATTTATGAATCCTTCGGACGCCATAAATTATATCGGCGATGAATATCATTGGCAAATTGACACCAGCGGTAAAATTCAGAACAAACAAAACGAAAATAAAATAACTGAAAATGGCTGGTGTATTTTAGGGGATATGGACGAAAAGAGAATAGTTCCTGATATAATCGCAAGTTCGCAGTCAATAAAAGACGTCTTAAGAATGGCAAAAAGGGTTGCGAATAGTTCGTCCACGGTTTTAATTACCGGCGAAACCGGCGTCGGCAAAGAGATTGTGGCAAAAGTAATGCACTCGCTCAGCCCCCGCTGGAAAAAACCTTTTATAGGATTAAATTGCGGGGCAATACCGGAAAATTTAGTAGAAAGCACTTTGTTTGGCCACGAAAAAGGGGCTTTTACCGGTGCATATCAGGTGCATCACGGATACTTCGAACGTGCCGAAGGCGGCACGCTTTTTCT
>JAJZXJ010000034.1:3527-6397 GCA_021802425.1 bacterium
GCTGCTGAGTTATCCATTCTCGAAAAAACACTTGCGGAGTTCAATGGAAATATTTCTAATGTAGCAAAATCACTTGGCATCAGCACAAGGGCGATTTATAAAAAATTAAATACGCTAAAAATCGACCCTGCGGCTTTCAGAAATAAGATTTAACAAGTTTATTATAGAAATACGAAATAATGTTCAGCCAGTTTCTATAATTTTTTTAAGGGATACGTAAAGGAAATAATTATAGAAAAGGTAATTAATGGATATGACTACCAAAAAAATCAAAAATGAATAAAAAGACAATATTATCAAAATTTTATTTGCTTCAGTAATTCCCGTTGCCTGCAAAATATTTATTAAGATTGAAAAAATAAGGAAATACGAACTGTTTAATATAAAAATATTAAACGTTAAAATATTTTTAATTGCGGATTTTTTTCTATTCCTGTTTTCTTCTGTATCGGATTTTAAATTTAAATCACAACTTTCGTTCGAACATTTATTATTAACATAATAAAACTCGCTGGTATAAAGGGAGTGTGAAGACGTATTTATGACAAATAAAATCATAAACATTATCCCCTTAAGCCCAACGATAGATTCGTCGTTTGTTGCGGGCAGGTTAAATATAACGGCACAGATTAAAAAAGCCGTTCCTGCAAAAATTATAAAAGCTTGCGTGCATATTATCCATTTATTTGTAATCGTTTGCAATGTGTGTCCCGCTGTTACTGTAATTTGCCGATAAAAACTTAACCAAAAACTAAAAACTCCTTCATTTATATATTCTTATATATATTCTTACGCAAAAAGTATGCCTTTTAAGCGCAAAAGAGTATATAAAAACATATATTTTTCTGCGTGGTTTAAAAAAGTATAATGAACCAATAATTTAATATTAATACAACCTTTTTCTTTTTGAAATCTTACTTCTTGATGGTTTCCTGAATTTGACAAATTGCTTTTCGACTTTTCGTTTTCTCTAACCCGCAAGACCCGTTAAAAGGAAATTAAATTTTTAATAATTTTATGCCGTTAATCAAATTCACTAAAAATCAATGCTACGCAAAATTTGACGGCAAAAAGCCGCTATCAAATTTTGTTGATAACTTTTCTGAAAATTGCGATGGACGGCGGTCAAAATCTTTAAAATTTAAAAGCAATCTAACCCCCCCTGCCCCCTTATCAAAGGGGGGAGAAAGGCATAGTTAAGCTAAAAGCGGAATTTTTATAATTAACCGTGAGAATAAAATTACTTAGGAAACTCTTAACCCCCAATAATACTACATGCAAGTTTGGCATGAAATCTATCAATACGTTATCAATTTTTATACTGTCGGTTTCAAAGCATAATGTATGCGCATAAGCCGTGGTTGTGCCATTGCCTGTGCTAATCGTCTTGCGAATTCCGGCTTGCAAATTATGACCCAATAATGGAGCGTATTCTGCAGGAACCGCACATTCATCCGCGCCTGTATCGATTAAGCCATATACTTTGATAGATAGTTTTGTATGCGGATTGCGAATAGTAACCGGCAGCCATGGCCGCGGTATATCGTTATCGTTAAATCTTATAAAAGGAATATCAGTGGCGGTCATTAGTATATCTGCACCATATCCTTGACGGGAATAAATGTAATGACAGGTTCTTTATAACCTTCCCGTTGCGCTTCATCGTAAGCTTCTTTAGGGCTATCGCCGGAACCGATGACGGTAGCGTCCTCAAAGCTTTTCATTGCCACGTATTTCCCTGCAAGGTCGTTATTTTTAATTAAAGTTTGTATCATTTTAACCTCCCAATCTTCAAAATTAGTAACGCTATATAACAAAATATAGCATTATAAGGAGAGATAATCAAGTTTTATCATTATAGTTTAATAGTTCACATATTATAGTATAGTCCATTTTCCTCCTTAAGGTAAAGGTAGGCTCACGCAAAATATAGCGAACAGAGGACTTACTTGTATTATAAAGTATAATAAAAAAGTCCCCACAAAAATTACCACAGTTTTAAAAATCGATTTTTCTAAAGGCCGGAAAGTTAATTAATATGGTAGGCGCGGACGGTCTCGAACCGCCGGCTTCCACCGTGTGAAGGTGGCACTCTACCCCTGAGTTACGCGCCCTTAAAACCTTAATAAAAGGTAATATAAACATAAATTATAAACAAATTTTCGTCTTTAATTTAGTTTAATAGCGTATAACAAAAATGTCAACAGATTATTAAATGCGGTATTAAATGCGAATTATTAAAGAACCGGAAAATAAGAAAAGTTAAATAAAACCTGCAAAAAGATAAAAAAATCCCGGCATTATCTTATTATATAATAATACCGGGCAAACCGTAACAAAAATTCGCACCGCAAATTTATCGGCTTTTTATTTCCCGCTCCTCCCTGCTTTTAATCTTCCTTGCCAAAAGATGAACTTATAAATATGCTTTGCCGGTTTTCTCTTAAATTTTTCGTCAAATTTTTAGCCAAAATCATCATGAATTTAAGTCCAAAAATAACATCTTTGTCTTTTGTTAAAGAAATCAATGAAAAAATACCGCCTTTATGATATTTTTCATCGTCTGCTTCGGTCAAAGTCTCATGCATTGAGCAATCGAGAGCTTTTACGAGTTCTTTTATATCCAGCTGGGTTAAAATGGCTTCCACCATATCCAAACCAGTTCCGACAGCCCTGTCGATAAGCCCATCTGTCATCATTCTTCTTGCCGAAGCTACGCCGTTTGCAAGTTCGACAAGGTCATTCAATGTGTTGCTGTCAATAAATCCCTGGCCCGCGTCAAGAAGCGGCTTTATGTTGTATTGTAATGTCAGGTCGGTTAGTTCCGCCAGTTTTTCTGCCGTGCCGGCCATCCGCTCAATCATCGCATC
>JAJZXJ010000004.1:0-52015 GCA_021802425.1 bacterium
GCCCATGGCAGGTCGCTTGAAAATATGAGAAAAATGTTTATATGCGAAAATTCCAAGACTATTATAGAAAATATTCTTACGCCGTCTTTATAAATTTAAAATACAGGTAAAATTATATGATTCCGCCGAATCAAAACAAGGTAGAAGATTTAATTCAACTTGACTTAGGATATGTTCCGGATGTTGACATCGAGGATTACAGGCTTACTATAAAAGGTTTAGTCGATAATCCAGCCATTTTAACTTACGAAGATATCGTAAAAATCGGAAACGATAAAGTAATAGACGACTTTCACTGCGTTACCGGATGGACGAAAGAATCAGCCGAATGGGAGGGCGTTTTGTCAAAAAAGCTCGCCGCCATCGTTAAACCCCGTAAAGATGCAAAGTATGCGTTGATAGGTTCATACGACGGTTATACAACAAACATAGATATCGACTTTTTGCTTAAAGACAATTCGATTCTTGCGATTAAATACGGCGGGAAAGTTTTAACGCCGGAACACGGTTTTCCAGCGCGTCTTGTTATTCCCGATAAATACGCATATAAAAGCGCAAAGTGGGTAAAGACGATTACCTTTTTAGATAAAGAAGAGCTTGGATACTGGGAACAGAGAGGCTATTCCAATAGCGCAGACCCTTTTAAAGAAGAAAGATACGCTTAAACGACCCTTTCTTTGAAGGCTTTATTACAGGTTTATATGATTCAATATCGGCTATATCTTCCGGTTTTTCCTTTGAAACGATAATCCATGGGGGAGGCGTGGTTAAAGAACAGCCGCCGCCGGACATTCTCGGATGATAAATTTTTATTATAGAAGGTTCGTCTTTAGTGTGGACGTAAAACCATCCGCAAATCTTATCTAACTTTTTAATTTCTTCCATTCTTTCGCTTATAAAATCGGCTGCTTCGCCCGCGTCTAATTCAGCCTTTTCGTCGTCAACCTGCGTATAGACATAATGCCAGGATGAACCTGAATTTTTGACATCGCCGATTAGCTTTTCGACATCTTCCCATTTCAAGAGGCCGGAAAAAGCTACGGTATCTACTTTGTAAGGCATCTTTTTCTCCTTTTTTTATTTTCTTTACGTTTATTCTGTTTTCGTTTCGTTTTGTATTATTTTATCATAACATTATATCCTATTTCGACTATTTCGGCTAAAAATTTATGATTTATATTCATTATGCATATATAATTTATATCCTTAAAAATATATCCTTAAAAACCTGTCAAATCATTGCTCCGGCACCTTAAACTTTTAAACTTAAAATTTATATTGTATAATGTAACAATGTGTATAAAATTAATTAATTTAAATTTATTGAATTTATTTGTGAAACTTTAATGTCCGTGAAGAAACCCGTAAATAAAAACAAACCTAAAAAAACGAAAAAAAAATTAATAGGGATAATAGCAATAGCGGCTTTCGTCTTAATACTTGCGCCTTTTATTATTGTAGCCGTTCTTTATTTTTTGCTTTCCTCCACCGTTCCCAATATTATCTCCCTTAAGAGTTATCATCCGCAGCAGGTGAATTATGTGTATTCATCCAGCGGAAAACTTGTAGGCTACTTAGGTTCGGTAAACAGGGAGGTTGTTCCATTTTCAAACATACCTCTGCAGGTCAGGGAGGCTTTTTTGGCGGCGGAGGATAAAAATTTTTATAGTCAGGGACCTCTCGATTACAAGGCGATTGCGAGGGCTTTTGTAGTTAATCTCACGGCGGGACGCATTGTCGAGGGCGGTTCGACGATAACCCAGCAGGTGGCAAAAACCCTTCTCGTTCCGTATGAAAGGACATACATCTGGAAGCTGAGAGAGGCTATTTTAGCTTACCGTGTAGCAAATAATTTATCAAAAAACGATATTTTAGATATTTATCTTAATCAAATATATCTGGGCAACAACGCATACGGCGTTGAGGCGGCTTCCCTTACCTATTTCGGGGTTCCGGTGTGGAAACTTAGCCTTGCGCAGGCTGCTATGCTCGGAGGGCTCCCGCAGGCGCCCTCATTTCTTGACCCCTATATTCATTATAAAGACGCAAAGAGAAGGCAAAAATATGTTCTGGATCAAATGGCCAATGACGGATTCATTTCTAAGGCGCAGGCTATATCCGCCTATAATACAAAACTTGTTTTTCACAACTACTTTAAATATTACGGGATTGCTCCATACTATCTTGCCTTTATCAAGCAGAGGATTATAGATAAGTACGGTAAAACCGTTTATAAAGAGGGCGGACTTAAGATTTACTCCGCCTTAAGCGCAAGGGCGCAGAAATATGCCGACGAAGCCGTAAAACCCGGACTTACTAAACTTTCTCACGAATACGGTTATACCGGACCTCTTAAAAAGTTAAGCTATGATGAAATGCTTAAAAAAATTAACGAAAATAAGAACCGGGTAGAAGGTTTATATATAGGCAGTATTTATAAGGGGTTTGTTACCGGCGTTTCCCCGGACGGACAGCTTGCTTATGTTGCCGTCGGGAAATTCAAGGGAATTCTTCCCGTTAATAATATGAGGTGGGCATCCCGGTTTGAACGCTATGTTTATTTTGCTTATAGAACCGTTAGCAATGTGAATCAGGCCCTAAAGCCCGGATATGAAATATTAGTCAAATTTGACGGCTACGATAAAAACCATACGCCCATTTTTTCCTTAGAAGAAAAGGATGTTATCGAAGGGGCGTTAGTTTCGATTGACCCTAAAAACGGGTATGTGAAAGCCATGGTCGGCGGTTACAGTTTTAAAGATACCCAGTTTAACAGGGCGCTTTATGCCAAAAGGCAAACCGGTTCGGCATTCAAACCTATCGTATATGCCGAGGCTTTGACGCTCGGGTACACCCCTTCTTCTTTAATAAACAACACCCCCGTAATTTATCCGACAGGGGTTCGGGGGAAGTATTATAAGCCCCACAATTTTTCGCGCCGGTTTACCGGCCCGACGACGCTTTTAATAGGACTGGCGCACTCTATCGATGTTATTGCCGTAAAACTTTTAAAAAGGGTCGGCGTGGATAAAGTTGCGCATTTAGCAAATGAGATGGGCATCCGCCATGTCGTAAGAAACCTTACTATGGCTTTGGGTTCGTCAAGCATCAGGCTTATCGATTTAACGAATGCTTATACTGCGTTTTCTAACGGCGGAAAGGAATGCAAGCCTATTTTTATCGTAAAGATACTGACGCCCGCAGGTAAAACCCTTTATCATAATACGCCTGTCTGCAAACAGGTGCTGACCCCTCAGGTTGCTTATGTTCTGACTAATATGCTTGAACGGGTCATTACAAACGGAACCGGTGTTACCGTCTCGAAAATAAGGAAAATTACCCCGTATGTCGCGGGGAAAACAGGTTCGTCAAGCCAGTACAGGGACGGCTTGTTTATGGGATACACGTCTTCTTTGGTAACCGGTGTTTGGACAGGTTTAGACGATTTTCATTCGATGGGAAGATTTATGGTCGGGGCTATCACTGCCGCGCCGATTTGGGACGCTTACATGTCTAAGGCGCTGAATATTTATCCTCCGAAGGCATTTAAAATTCCCAAAGGAGTGGTATTTGCGGAAATTAACCCTCACACGGGTTTAATTGCAAATTCAAACTATAAGGATCCGATTTTGATGCCGTATGTTTCGGGGACAGAGCCGACCTTGAGTAAAAAACAAAAAAAGATCAAAAACCCGCAGTTGTTTTTTGGACTGTTTTAATTATTTTATTTTAGCTATATAGATTCCTGCCTTCGCTTAAGCCTGCTCCCTGCAGAGCTTCTATGCAGTGAGCAGGCAAACGAGAGGATAAAATTATTTTGAATACGCCAAAACCTTTGATAGACAGCCATGGCCGGAAAATAACCTATTTAAGGGTAAGCATAACGGACAGGTGCAACTTAAGATGCGTTTATTGCATGCCGGAAAAAGGGATTAATCCTTTAAGCCACAGCGAGATAATATCTTATGAGGATATTTTGAGATTTGTTAATGTCCTGGCAAATCACGGGGTTAATAAGATAAGGATTACCGGCGGCGAGCCTTTAGTGAGGAAGGGCTTAGTGGACTTTACCCGCAATTTGGGTAAAATAACGGGCATAACCGATATTTCCATGACCACGAACGGAACGCTTCTTGAAAAATATGCAGCCGAGCTTTATAACGCAGGACTCAGAAGGATTAATATCAGCCTTGATTCTTTGAAAGAAGACAGGTTCCGGCAAATTTCGAGGATGGGCAATTTAAAAGATGTTTTAAGGGGCATAAAGCTTGCGCAAAAAACAGGTTTTAACCCTATAAAAATCAACACGGTCCTGATAAAAGGGATCAATGACGACGAGATAATAGATTTCGTAAATTTTGCAAGGGAATTTGAAATTAACTTAAGGTTTATCGAATATATGCCTATCGGCGGAAATATTACGGAAACTATTACATCAAAAGAGATTGAGGAGAAAATAAGAAGCGCGTTTGACGGATTTGAGCTGATTTCAGGGAACGGGTATCAAGCGGTTAGTAAAGAATATGGATTTAAGGACAGCAACGCGGTTATCGGATTTATAAGTCCGCTATCGGAGCATTTTTGCACAGGCTGCAACAGGTTGCGGCTTACGGCTTCGGGCAAACTAAGGCTTTGCCTTTTTTACGACAGCGAATATGACATTAAAGAAGTTCTAAGCGGCGGACGGGATGACGAAGCTATTTTTAACTGGGTTTCCGGTTTAATCCAGTTAAAACAGGATAGGCACAATTTTAGCGAAAAGGCTAAAAAGCCCGGTTCTTTATTATGGGCTAATGATTTTATGAACGGAATCGGCGGGTAACGATTACTAAAACACTGCAAGCAAAGGAGGAATTTTGGATCAAAAGAGTATTGTCGATATTAACATAGAAGACGAGATGAGGCAGTCATATCTTGATTACGCAATGAGCGTGATTATAGGAAGGGCTCTTCCGGAGGTTAAAGACGGGTTAAAACCGGTTCATAGAAGGATTCTTTTTGCCATGAACGAGATAGGCAATGATTTTAACAAGCCTTATAAAAAATCTGCAAGAATCGTCGGCGATGTAATAGGTAAATACCACCCGCACGGGGATGCGGCGGTTTACGATTCTATCGTCAGAATGGCGCAGGATTTTTCCTTAAGATATCCGCTTGTTGACGGGCAGGGGAATTTTGGTTCGATAGACGGAGACCCTCCGGCCGCCATGAGATATACCGAAATCAGAATGACCAAACTTTCGTCGTTTTTATTGGACGATATAGATTTCGAAACGGTTGACTTTGCCCCCAACTACGACGGTTCGTTAAAAGAGCCCGCCGTCCTGCCGGCTAAGTTTCCAAACCTGCTTATTAACGGTTCATCGGGTATCGCCGTAGGAATGGCATCAAATATTCCTCCGCACAATCTCACCGAAGCAATAGACGCAACGCTCCATTTTATGGATAATGCAGGCTGCGGCATAGAGGAATTGACAACCATAATCAAAGGCCCCGATTTTCCTACGGGAGGCATAATTTACGGCTATTCGGGAATAAATAACTATTTTAAAACTGGAAGGGGGCTTGTAAAGGTAAGGGCTAAGCACCATTTCGAGAAATCAAAAATAATCATAACCGAAATACCGTATCAGGTAAACAAATCAAAAATACTCGAAAGAATAGCCGAACTTGTTAAGGAAAAAAAGATTGAAGGAATATCCGACCTGCGTGACGAATCCGATAGGGAAGGGTTAAGAATAGTTATCGAACTAAAAAGGGATGCCAACGAGACCGTCATAATTAACAATCTTTTTAAACACACCCAGCTTGAGGAAACATTCGGGGTGATTTTTCTTGCGATAGTGAATAATCAGCCAAAAATATTAAATATAAAGGATATGATATCCCTTTTTGTGGATTTTAGAAAAGAAGTAGTTATAAAAAGGACGCTATTCGAATTAAAAAAAGCTGAAGCCCGCCTTCATATATTGGAAGCTTTTAAAATTGTAGCCCAAAATATCGATGAAGTCATCGAGCTTGTAAAAACATCCGATTCCCCGTCCGTTGCCAAAGAGCGCCTTATGAAAAGATTTAATTTTTCCGAAATTCAGGCCCGCGCCGTTCTCGATTTAAAATTAGAAAAAATTACAAGCTTAGAGCGCAAACAAATTATTAAAGAATACGAGGAAATACTCGACAAAGTTAAAAAATTAAGAGAGCTGTTGGGAAGCGAGATACTTATAAAGAATGTTATAAAGGAGGAGCTTAAGCTTATAAAGGATAAGTTTGGCGATGAAAGAAAGACGGAAATAGTACAGGAAGAAAACGAGGTAACCCTCACCGACCTTATACCCAATGAAGCCATGATAGTTATGATAACCGAAAACGGTTATATAAAAAGGACAAAGTTATCGACCTTTAAGGCTCAACATAGAGGCGGTAAGGGGCAGACGGGCATTAAATCAAAAGAAGAAGATTTTGTAGCAAACTCCTTCTGTGCAAATGCCCTTGAATCTATCCTATTTATCACGAATATGGGGAATGCCTATAAACTAAATGTTTACGATATTCCGGAAACATTAAAATCCTCCAAGGGCAAACCTATCGTAAACCTTCTTAATTTAAGGGAAAAGGAACTGGTTTCATCCGTTCTTCCTATTGCAAATTTCGATAAGGATTATTCGATTTTTATTGCCACAAAAAACGGGCAGATTATCAAAACCTCGCTCGATAAATTTGCAAATGTCAGGAAAGGCGGGCTTATCGCAATAAGGCTTAAAGAAGGTGACGAGGTTATAAATACTCAAATTGCCGACAACACCTTAAAGAATCAGCTTGTCGTAATAGCCACAAAAATAGGCAAGTCCATTTGCGTGGGTATTAACGATTTTAGAACTCTGGGCAGGGGAGCGATGGGCGTTAGGGGGATCAGGCTTTCCAAGAATGATTCCGTCGTTTCTATGGATTTGCTTTCCTCGGCGGATGATTACCTTATAGCCTTTACGGAAAAGGGTTACGGGAAAAAGACGAAGATGACGGAGTTTAGAAAACAAAATAAAGGCGGAAAGGGAATAATCGCTATAAAAACGGGGCAAAGAAACGGCTTTGTCGTTTCGGTTCTAAAAGCGTCCGGAGATAACGACATAATAATAATAACCTCCAACGGCAAGATTATAAGGATAAATGCGTCCGATTTAAGAAGCATCGGAAGAAACACTATGGGCGTGAAGCTGATTAATCTCGATGAAAACGAAAGAGTCGTGAGCGCCTTAATCGCTTCCGGCGATTTAAAAGAATAGAACAAAAATAAACCAACGCGGGTATAAACAAATTAAATATGCAAAAAGCTAAACCCATAGGCATAATAGGTTCAGGAAGTTTTGGAACGGCCCTCGCCGTCAATTTTTCAAAATTTACGCAGCATGTTTATTTAAAAGCCAGAAGCAAAGAATTTGCCGAAAAATTAAATAGGGAGAGGCAAAACGATTGTTATCTTAAAGGGGTGCCGCTTAGCGAGAATATAATAATAACAGACGATTATGAAACTATTTTTAAGAACTGTCATATTATATTTCTTGCCGTGCCTTCGAATGCGTTACAGGAGACTTTATTGGATATAAAGGCATATAGCGGCAAGTTTAACCTTCAAGGTTATATTTTCATAAATACGGCAAAAGGTTTAGGCGATAAGTCTATGGAACTGCCGCACAAAGTTTTTTCAAGAACCCTCGGGAATTTAATGCTCGAAAGATATGCGGTTTTAAGCGGCCCAAGTTTTGCGGTCGAAGTATCTAAGCATCTTCCCACGGCCGTATGCGTCGCGTCTTTTAATAAAAAAATTTTAGACGAACTAAAAAATTTCTTTAAAAATATAGTAAACTTTAGAATATACACATTAGACGATGTTATAGGGGTTGAACTGGGCGGGAGCCTTAAAAACATTGTTGCGCTGGCAGCCGGTATTTCCGACGGGCTCGGTTTGGGCAATAATGCCAGAGCGGCGCTTTTAACGAGAGGGATAATCGAAATGACGAGATTCGGCGAGGCTTTGGGCGCAGATAAGATCACATTTACCGGTTTGTCCGGCTTAGGCGATTTAATACTCACATCGACATCGGATTTAAGCCGGAACAGATCTGTCGGGGTAAGGATAGGAAAAGGCGAGAGCTTAGATTCTATCTTAAAAGATATGAAAATGGTCGCGGAGGGTATAGCCACGACAAAATCCGTCCACATCATAGCTAAGGAGAAAAATATTTATATGCCGATAACTGATGTTGTTTATTCCGTGCTTTATGAAGGGCTTAAACCTGCGGACGCGATAGTGAAACTTTTGGAAAGGGATATAAAAAATGAGTTTATTTAAATAATTGCGGTGACAGAATTCAATTCTGTTACCGCCTCAAATTGGAATTGAAAGGCGGGGAGGGTCCATTATGGGGATTAAATTAGAATACCTTCAAGATTTACAGTTCAAAGCATATTCGGATAACGGCAACGGCTACTCTGTTTTACTCGATACTTCAAAAGAGGCAGGAGGAAACGACGAGGGCATAAAGCCTACGGACTTAATTCTCGCCGGACTTGCCGGATGCAGTTCTATGGATATAGTTTCCATATTAAAGAAAAAAAGGCAGAATATAATTTCTTATAGCGCTAATGTTAGCGGCGAAAGAGCGGAAACGCATCCGAGGGTATTTACGAAAATGGTTATAACTTATGAAATTAAGGGTAAAAATATCGACGAGCAGGCGGTAAAAAGAGCAATCGAATTATCGAAAGACAAGTATTGCAGCGTCTGGGCTATGTTAAAAAATGCCGTCGATATCGAGTGGTCATATAAAATCGAAAATATTTAAAATTAAAAATAAGAAAGGCGGGGAAAAAGCTTATTCAATGGTAAAGTTATTCCACTCCCTTAACGGGAGGGGTTAGGGGAGGGTGCATATAATATGAAAAATTTTGATTTAACGGAAAAGGAAAAGACCCTTTTGGTAAAAACAGCCAGAAAATCTATTGAAGATACACTTAATAAAAGTAAGGATGAATTTCTTAACTCGCAGGAACTATTATCCGAACTTACGGATAACCTTAAAATAAATGCCGGCGTTTTTGTCACATTAAAGACGGGGGGAGAGCAGTTAAGGGGATGTATCGGCAATTTTATTTCTAATATTCCGATTTATAAAAATGTTTATAAAATGGCAAAAGAGGCGGCTTTCGGCGACCCGAGATTTATGCCTTTAAACAACCCGGAACTTCAAAAAATAAAGATAGAAATATCGGTTTTATCCCCGCTTGAAAGGATAGATAATCTCGATAATATAGAAATAGGCAGGCATGGCTTGTATCTTATAAAGGGGCCGTGCCATGGGGTTTTGCTCCCGCAGGTTGCTACCGAATGCAATATGGATAAAGAAGGTTTCCTGGAAGCTGTTTCGATGAAGGCGGGACTTTCGCCCGATGCTTATAAAAACGGCGCCGATATATGTACATTTTCAGCCCTTGTTTTTGGGGAGTGAATAGAAGGATTATATGAAATATTATCCCGTTAATCTAAACATTTATAATAAAAAGGTTCTTGTCGTCGGCGGCGGTACGGTTGCGACAAGAAAGGCGGAAAGGCTTGCGGAAAGGGGCGCCGATATAACCGTAGTTTCGCCGGAAATTTCCCCTGAAATCGCCGGATTTGTTAAACAATCCAGGGTTCGATGGGTTGATAGAACTTATAAAGCAGGGGATGAAAAAGGAGCGTTTGCCGTATTTTGCGCAATTTCTCCCGGCAAAAAAAGTATAAAAATAGAAGAAGGGCTGTTCAAAAGATGCGTAAAAAAAAATATTTTGATAAATATTGCCGATAAGCCGGAATTTTGCACATTTACCCTGCCCGCCCTTGTTTCAAGGGGGGAATTCGATATAGCTATTTTTACCGGCGGATTAAGCCCAAGGCTTGCTAAAAAAATAAAAGAGGATCTGGAAAAAGTTTATGGCAGCGAATACGATACTTATGTTAAAATTCTCGGCCTAATAAGGCATGAAATCAAGATGAAAAAATGGCCGCAGAGCAAAAATCAAAAACTTTTTGAAGAATTAGTCGATTCTGACCTTTTTGAACTCGTCAAAGATAAAAAATATTCTGAAATTAGCCTTTTTATAAGTAATTTTATACAGAGAGCCCAGGTATGATATTTATGACCGCAGGAGAACTATATCTAATCCCGTTTTTTATTTATGTTTTTTCTTATATGTTTCTTCTATTAAGAAAAAAAGGGTTTTATCAGGTTTTTATATCGTTAATTTATTCGGGATTTATCATTCAAAGTTTAATTTTTTTTATATGGCTGAACCTTCGCGGATTTAAAGGTATGATGTCGGTAGATTGGATTGTTTTCTTTAATGCGTGGATTATTATGATTGTGGTTGTTTTGTTTAATCTCTTTTACAAAGCAAAATATATCCTGATATACATAACTCCTATTGTTGCAATAAATTTATTAATAGGATTTTTTACTCCCCATGTTTATATTAACATTAAATCAATTTTTTCAAACTTCGATCAGGCTATCCTTTTAACCCATATAATTCTTATATTAATCGGGGATTCACTGTTTGCTCTTGCTTTTATAATCTCTTTAATATATATTTTTCAAGAAAGAAGGATTAAGATTAAGAAAAACTTAAAATTATTCGATAAAAAAAATCATCCGTTCGATGAGGTTTTTTATCAGGGCAAGGGTTATAATTTGGAGTTATTGGACAGCATGAATTACCAGTGCTTAAAAATAGGTTTCCCTTTAATTACCATCGGTATTGCTATGGGAATATATTTGTCTAATTCTTTATTTAAATCTTTTATGATTGTAAAACCAATCGAAATTATATCTTTAGCGACATGGCTTATTTATGCCGTGCTGCTGCATGAAAGGGTTGCAAAAGGACTCAGGGGGAAAAAGGCTGCGGTTTTTAGCATAGTCGGATTTTTATTGATTATTTCCAGTTTAAGTTTTTCTTTTTATTTATTTCCCGAATTTCATGGTTTTAAATAGGATTTATATATTAAATATATGGATATTTTAATTATAGGCTTAAGCCATAAATCTGCAGATATCGGCGATAGGGAGATAGTCTCCAAGAAGATTCTAACCCCTGAATTAAGGCAAGAATTCGCAAAAAAACTGCTTAATTTGAAAGATGAAGGCGATAGGCCGTTAATTAAAGAGCTGGCGATACTTACCACCTGCAACAGGTCTGAATTTATAATGGATTTATCCCCATGGGCGGTTGGAAAAGAAGCCCATTTTATAAAAGATTATATCTCCGGGTATTTTTTTGCGAAAAAAGGCGCGGATACTCTTTTTTATATGTATCTTAACTTTGAAGCTGTTAAACACCTTTTTAGCGTAGCCTCAAGTTTAGATTCTATGGTAATAGGGGAACCGCAAATACTGGGACAGATTAAAGATGCATATAACGAATCATGCGAATTTCGAATGAACGGCCAAGTTTTAAATAAGCTGTTTCATAAGGCTTTTTATTGCGCAAAACGGGTTAGAACCGAAACAAAGATAGCATCCTCTCCCGTATCTATAAGTTATGCGGCGGTAGAACTTTCAAAAAAGATTTTTAACAGCTTAGGCGATAAGAAGATATTGCTTTTGGGAACAGGCGAAATGGGCAGGCTTACCGCCAAGCACTTTATAAAAAACGGGGTTCATAATATTTATATAGCGAACAGGACAAAAGAAAAGGCCTGCCATTTTGTAGAAGAGTCATTTGGGGCGAATGAAAAAAACTGTATAGATGTGATTGATTTTTCGGAGTATTATAAATTACTGCCCCACACCGATATTGTTTTATGCTCGACCGGTTCGGAAGGGTATGTGCTAAGGTATGATGATATTATGCCCGTTATAAAACTTCGCAAACAAAGGCCGCTATTTTTAATCGATATTTCCGTTCCAAGGAATATCGACCCTGAAATTAACAAGATTTCCAATGTATATCTGTACGACATTGACGATATCGGAAAAATGATTGAGGGCAACTTAGAAATAAGAAAAAAAGAGGCTGGGACCGCGAGCGAACTTGTAGAAATAAATGCAAAGGAGTTTATGGAGTGGAAGAATTCGTTAAATGCCGTGCCGGTCATAGTTTTACTTAGAAATAAGGTAAAAGATATATTAGAGATAGAGTTATCGAAATATATCGGCGAAAAAAAAGAAAAGGACTTAATTATCAATTCACTCACGAATAAAATCCTTCATGAGCCGATAACCCTTATTAAAAAAGCCGCGGTAGATTCAAGCGAAGCGAATATGTTAGAGACATTAAAAACCCTTTTTAATCTTGATTTAGGCAAGGAGACCTTGCATGAGAAAGGCAATGATAATGCAATAAATAAGGAATGCGAAAAAGGGTTTGACGGTGAGAATAATTCGCACAGGATAAAATTAATAAAATAATTCTAAAGTAATTCGTTAAATAATTTAATAAAAATAAAAGGTAAGTTTTGAAACTAAAAATAGGAACGCGCGCAAGCTTGCTTGCGTTATACCAGGCTAATCTTGTCAAGGATAAAATAAAACAGCTTTTCGATGATCAAAATAAAAAAATAGATATCGAAATAAAAACTATTAAGACCTCGGGGGATAAGATTTTGACTGCGTCGCTTAGCAATTTTGGCGGCAAAGGACTGTTTGTAAAAGAAATAGAAGAGGCCCTTTTAAATGAAGATATCGACATTGCCGTACACAGTTTGAAAGATGTTCCGCAGGTAATACCGGAAGAGTTGACGCTGGGCGCGGTGTTAAAAAGGGATGACCCGAGAGATTGCGTTATTTTAAAGGATAAACCGGAATCCGATAAAGGATTAGATCCCGTCAATTTTGTGTCTTTATTGAAAAATAATGCTGTAGTCGGGACATCGAGCCTCAGGAGAAGAGCCTTGTTTGCCCGCTTAAGGGATGACATAATATTTGAACCCTTAAGGGGCAATATCGATACGAGATTAGGAAAATTAAGAGACGGATTTTTCGATGCTATCATCCTATCGTCAAGCGGCCTCATAAGGCTTAATCTTTCTTCCAATATAGATGTTTATTTAGACCCCCTTACATTTATTCCCCAGTGCGGACAGGGAGCCATAGTAATAGAATATAAAGGCGCCAGAGCTGATATAGGCGAAATAATTAAACCATTGAACGATGAAGACACAAAGTTTTCGGTTTTTGCCGAAAGGGCATGCATTAAAGGGTTAAACTGCGGATGCGCATCTCCCGTCGGGGCTTATTCTTATATCGAGGGTAACGATATACATATAAAAGGCTTTGTCTCTAATACTTACGGGGAATATTTAGAGGATGGGGTTACCGGTAAAAAAACGGATTATGAGAACGTCGGGAAAAGTTTAGCCTTAAGCCTTATAGATAAAGGCGGTCTTGAGATACTGGAAAAAAACAATATGTAGATTCCTGCATAATTTTCGTAATAACAAAAAGAGGATTTAAAAGTAAATGGCTAAAAACTACGATAAAGGTCATGGCAATTCAAAAACAGGAATAGTTTATCTTACCGGCGCAGGACCCGGAGACCCGGAGCTTTTGACTCTCAAAGCCAAAACGGTTTTGCAGGAGGCGGATGTTATCGTATATGACAGTTTAATTTCGGAAGAGATTTTATCCTACGCAAAAGATGGGTGCGAGATAATCTATGCGGGTAAAAGATCGTCAAATCACAGCCTTCCGCAATATTCTATTAATGAACTTTTGGCAGAAAAAGCCAAAGAAAATAAGGTTGTCGTCAGGCTTAAAGGGGGAGACCCTTATTTATTCGGAAGGGGCGGGGAAGAGGCCGAAAGACTTTTTAAAGACGCAATCCCCTTTGAAATAATACCCGGCATTTCCTCGTCTTTTGCCGTTCCGGCTTATGCGGGCATTCCTTTGACACACAGGGATTACGCCTCTACCGTTGCAATTGTGACGGGACACGAAGGAGAACATAAGGAAAAAAGCACAATAAATTGGGACAAGCTGTCCGGCGCGGACACGATAGTAATTTTAATGGGGCATAAAAATCTGGATTCTATCGCTAAAAATATAATTTCTTCGGGAAAAGATAAAGATACCCCTTGCGCCGTGATTCAAGAAGGGACTACTTTAAATCAAAAGGCGGCGGTCGGAACATTGGCTACGATTAAAGACGAAGCTGACAGGCACGGTTTAAAAAGTCCGCTTATACTCATCGTCGGGAATGTCGTTAAACTTAGAGACATACTGAACTGGTTTGAAAAAAGACCGTTAAGCGGTTTAAAAGTGATGGTTACAAGAGCGGAGGGACAGGCAGGCACGCTAACGCGCAGGCTTAAAAGGCTGGGGGCTTTCGTAATAAACCTGCCGCTTATAAAGGCGGTTAAAGGCGGAAGTAATATAGATAAGGCTAAGATTTATGAGGCAATAAAAAATATTAAAGATTACGATTATATCATTTTTACAAGCGTTAACGGTGTTTCGGGGTTTTTTGACGAGTTTTTTTTGAAAGGGTTGGACGCAAGGCCGCTTTTCGGCAAAAAAATAATTTCCGTAGGCAAAGTCACGTCGTTGGAGTTAAAAAAATACGGCATAGTTCCGGATATTATCCCGGCCGAATTTTCCCAGACGGGCATAATAAATATTATTAAAGATACTGAACTTAAAGGCAAAAAAATTCTTTTTCCTCAGGCTTTGAAAATAAACGCCGAACTTCCGGAATTTCTTATATCGAAAGGCGCAATTTTAGAAAATTTGCCCGTTTATGAAACCGTTATACCCGAAAAATCGAAAGAAGAGATATATGAAATTTTTAGCTCCCTTATAACAACAAAAGGTAACGGCGCAAAAAGGGTTCATAAAAATATAGGCCTTCCGAATGACCTCACATCAAGTTCTTTCGTTGTGAGCTTTACAAGTTATTCAACCGTCGAAAATTTTGTCAACTTAGCCGAAGGCATTCAACAAGGGCTTTTGAAGAGGATTACGGGTTCGGGGGTCAAATTTGCGAGCATTGGGGAAAAGACGGCTAAATATGCGTTGGGGTTTGGCATTAAATCTGATATAATATCTAAAGATGTCAATATAGATTCGTTAGTTGACGGAATTGTCGGCTTTTATCGAAAAAACAAGATTTAATGCCGGATTAAGGATATTATTAAAAATAAAATCAAGGAGTTAATATAAAATGATAGGCATTTCGAAACTTTATTGCGGCGGGGTTCACGCTTCCGACGCCCTTCGTTACGGGCGCATGTCGAGCAAGCTGCCCTCCCACCTTTTACAATTTTCCGAGGATAAAAAGCCTGTAATAGTATGGAATATGACAAGGACCTGCAATTTAAATTGCATTCACTGTTATTCCCAATCTAAAAATATTCAGTATAACAACGAGCTTACGCTTGAAGAGGGCAAGGCGTTTATAGACGATATCTCTGCATTCGGCTCCCCGGTTATGCTTTTTTCGGGCGGCGAACCGTTAATGCACCCGCATTTCCTTGATTTGTGCTTTTATGCAAAGTCGAAAGGAATGAGGGCGGTTATATCTACCAACGGAACCCTTATTACTAAGGAGTTAGCTTCCGAATTAAAGAAAGTGGGACTGTCTTATGTCGGCATCAGCTTAGACGGACTTGAGGCGGTTCATGACAGATTCAGGGGCAAAAAGGGCGCCTTTGGGGAGGCTCTGGAAGGTATTAATTATGCCAAAGAGGCAGGAATTAAGGTCGGGTTGCGCTTTACCGTAAATAAAAGAAACGCTCAGGAAATCCCCGGTATTTTCAAACTTTTAGAAGAAGAAAATATCCCGAGGGTTTGTTTTTATCATCTTGTTTATGCGGGCAGGGGAACAAAGCTGATAGACGAGGATTTATCTCTAGAAGAAACGAGGCAGACGGTCGATACAATATTGGAACTTACAAAAGAGATATATTCAAGGGATAATCAAAAGGAAGTTCTTACCGTCGATAATCATGCCGACGGCCCGTATATTTATTTAAAGCTTTTAAAAGAGGGCAAACGGGAAGAAGCGGAAAATGTTATGAGCCTCCTCAAAATGAACGGGGGCAACAGTTCCGGGGTTGGAATCGGCTGCGTCAGCTGGGATGGCGAGGTTTATGCCGACCAGTTCTGGAGGCACTATTCATTCGGCAATATTAAAGAAAGAAAGTTTAGCGAGATATGGACGGATACCTCAAACCAGCTTATGAAACAGCTTAAAAATAAAAAGGCTTATGTAAAAGGAAGATGCGAAAGCTGTAAATGGCTTGATATTTGCAACGGCAACTTCAGGGTCAGGTCGGAGGCGAAAGAAGGAGATCTATGGGCGCCGGATCCGGCTTGTTATTTGACGGATGAGGAGATTTATAATGGAAAATAAAAATATTTCGATGCCCGCCGGTCATCCGGGTCAAATGCACGGCGGCGGTTTGGCGTCGCCGAAAAAAAACGAGCTGAGATTAGTCTTTTGGGAGCTTACCGCAAGATGCAATTTGAAATGTATTCATTGCCGTGCCGAGGCTCAGACGGAAAGGCAGGAAGACGAGCTTTCAACGGAAAGGTGTTTTGCCGTTATAGACGAGTTGTGCGGGTTTAGCAGCCCCATCCTTATTTTAACAGGCGGAGAGCCGCTATACAGAGACGATATTTTTGATATTGCCCGCTATGCCGCGGGTAAAGGCCTTCGCGTCGCGCTTGCTACTAACGGCACATTAGTGAACGAAAAGGTTGCGGAACAGATTAAAGAAAGCGGCATCAAAAGGGTTTCTATAAGTTTGGACGGGGCAAACCCCCAAACCCACGATTCTTTCAGAATGATACCGGGTTCCTTCGAAAGCGCGTTTAACGGCATTAAAAATCTGCAAAAAGAAGGCATCGAAGTACAAATAAACACCACTATTGCAAGGCACAATGAGGACGAGGTCAAAGACATACTGGATTTAGCCTTAAACAATGACATAAAGGCTCTTCATATATTTATGCTTGTGCCGGTCGGCTGCGGCATTCAGATAGCGGATTCCCAAATGCTCGATAAACAAAAATACGAAGACATATTATCATGGTTTTACGATAAGACTATGGAGCTAAGAGGCAGAATCGAGCTTAAAGCAACTTGCGCCCCTCATTTTTTTAGGATTATGCATAAAAGAGCAAAGGATGAAGGCATAACTATTTCCCCTCAAACTCATGGCATGGCTGCCGTTACAAAGGGTTGTTTAGCCGGAAGCGGCGTTATGTTTATATCGAGAAAAGGCGTCGTTCAGCCATGCGGTTATCTTCCCGTTCAAGCGGGGAATATTACAAAAGAATCCGTCAGTGAAATCTGGAACGGTTCCGAAGTCTTTTTAAACTTAAGGGATACCGGTCTTTTAAAGGGCAAGTGCGGTATTTGCGAATATAAAAAGGTATGCGAAGGATGCAGGGCAAGGGCTTATTATGAAAAAGGAGATTATATGGAGGAAGAGCCGTATTGTATTTATGAGCCGACAAAAGGAAGGCTTGTTAATAAATAACGATAATTTTTTTATACATATTACATATACATACAATAAACCGCATAATTTAATTAACTTATGGATAAGAAAGCAAACACCCTTCACAGATTTATAGCTAAGGCTATCGACTTACTGATATTTGGCTTTTTAAGCGAAGTGTTTTATCCTTTCGGCTTTTTAGCGGGTATTTTGTATATTTTAATTGCGGACGGGTTTTTTGACGGGCAAAGCCTTGGGAAAAAGATTATAGGTTTGAAGGTTATAACGATTTCGGATGAAAAACGAATCGAATTTAAGGAATCGATTATAAGAAATTCCTTTCTTGCTTTAGCCCTTTTATTTTCCCTCATACCGTTTGTCGGATATTTTTTACTTTTCACGGTGGGTCTTTTCATATTTGGCGTCGAGGTCTATTTTGTCATAAAAAGCCCCGAAGGTGAAAGACTGGGGGATAGATTTGCCTTTACCCGCGTTATAGATGTCAAGAAATTTTAAACGAATAATGGAAAATAGCCTGCCTCAAAAAAAAACGGGAGAGAAAAACCGCCCTAAAGCCAAAGAGATTCTTAACATCGAAGCGGCCCTTTTTTTAATAGATTCAAGCTCCTATTTTTATAGGGCTTATTATGCCCTCCCCCCCCTTACAAATTCCAAAGGTATTCCCACCGGCGCCGCATTAGGATACACGCGGATGCTTATGAAGCTAATTAAAGAGGCAAATATAAGGTATGGGGCATGTCTTTTCGATTCCCATGAGAGCTTAAGAAAACAGTCTTATGAGGAATATAAAGCCAATAGAAAGGGGATGCCGGAAGACTTGCTATCGCAGGTCGATTATTTAACGGATATTTCTTATTTATTGGGGTTTAGCACATTCAGGCTTAAAGGATACGAAGCGGATGATTTAATTGCTTATATCGTAAACAATTTTTCAAAAAAATTATCTATACCTACCTGTATTGTAAGCAGCGATAAAGATTTGAAGCAGCTGTTATCGGATCAGGTTTTTATATACGACGCCCTTAAAAATAAAATTATTACGGCGCGGGGTTTTGAGGAAGAATATGGAATAAAGCCGGAAGAATACCTTTATGTTCTTGCATTAATGGGGGACGCCTCCGATAATATTCCTGGGATTAAAGGTATCGGCGAAAAGACGGCGCTTAGCTTAATAAAGACCTATAAGAACCTGGACGGCATTTACGAAAATATAAACGGGGTTAAACAGCAAAAGCTTAAGGATTTGCTTATAAATCATAAAGAAGAAGCGTATAAGAGTCTGGAGCTTGCCTCATTTTACAAAGACATCGATATTAATGGGGCATGTTTTACACCCGAACTAAAAGAACCGGCCGATAAAAGCTTGGAAACTTGCGCAGGGAAGGATTTTTATGCATTAGGCGATTTTGCAATGAGGCAAAAAGACAATAACGGGCTTTACGATGTTTTTAAAAAATTGGAATTTAACTCCCTATTAAAGGAGCTGGAAGCGGGCATGAGCGGCGGGGGCGGCTCTTCAGACGGTCATTGCGGCGGCAATATTAACATTAACAATACTAATATTAAAGATAACAAAATTCTTTCGATTTATATAGACTTTAACGATAAAAACAAAGATTTGCCGGACTTTGACTTTGAAGGCGATAACGGCAGGGATTTAATACACTTATTTTCAAAAGAAACAGGAACCGAAATTATTAATCTAAAGGACATTTCGGCCCGCCCGCAAGCATTAAATTTATTAAAGAACGATTCTGTTTATAAAACCGGTTATGACCTTACGGGCATTAAAAGATTTCTGGGGAAAAGCGGCATTGAATTAAATAATTTGTTTTTCGACATAAAAATAGCGTCCTACCTTTTAAATCCGATAAGGCATTCCCATAGTTTTACCGATATAAAAAAAGAATTCGAAAATGAGCCAAGAGGTTTAAGCGGCATAGACTTAGGGCTGCCAAAGGATTCAAATGTTCAAATAGATACCGCAGATGAAGCCTTTTCGGTTTACATCCTGTATAAAATTTTTGAAGCCGGGATTGAAAAAGATGCGGATTTAAAATATCTGTTTTACAATGTCGATATGCCGCTTTCTATGGTTTTGAGCGATATGGAAGATGCAGGGATTATGGTTGATAAAGATAAACTTATGTCTTTGTCGGCCGAATTAGACATAGAATCGAAAAGGCTTGCAAGCGTCCTATATAAAATAGCGGGAAAAGAATTCAATGTCAATTCGCCCAAACAGCTTAGCGAAATTATGTTCAATGAAATGAAATTTAACAGGGTAAAGAAAAACAGCACCGATATAGAGGTTCTTTCAACATTAAAGTCTGGATTTGAATTTTTATTGCAAAAGAGTGAAGACAGGACAATAAGACAATATTTAGAATTTATAGACAGCCTTATATCTTACAGAAACAAAGTTAAACTCAAAACATCTTTTACGGATGTTCTATTAAAGGAAATCGACAAAGATGGCAGGATTCATACCTCTTTTTCTCAGATTACGACCTCTACGGGCAGGCTTGCAAGCCAGAGCCCGAACCTTCAAAACATCCCCGTTACAGGTGTTGAAGGAACTAAAATAAGGCAGTCTTTTATTGCAAAAAACGGTTGTCTTTTATTGTCGGCGGATTACTCTCAAATCGACTTAAGGGTCATGGCGTCTATTTCGGGAGATAAAGCGTTGATTGAAAGCTTCCAAAACAACGAAGATATTCACGCAAAAACGGCGTCCGAAATATTTAAGGTTAATCCCGAAGGTGTTGACCCTGCTATGAGAAGGAAAGCAAAGGTAATTAATTTTGGAATAATTTACGGTATGAGTCCCTTCGGGCTGTCGAAAGAACTCGGCATTTCTGCCGAAGAGGCGAAACTTTACATAGATTTATACTTTAAAAATCACCCCGCCATTAAGGATTATATGGACATAACCGTTAAAGAGGCAAAACCTGCCGGATTTGTCAGGACCGCTTTTGGAAGAAAATGTTATGTGGAAAATATTAATTCCAAAATAAAAAATCTGGCTTCTTTTTCCGAAAGAGCCGCAATAAATGCCCCTATTCAGGGAACAGCCGCCGATATTATAAAGGTTGCGATGGTGAATATTCACAAAAAACTTCAAAGCAGCCCCGAATTAAAAAGCGGTGCAAAAATGATACTTCAGGTTCATGACGAACTTATATTCGAGGTAAAAGAATCTTTAGTGAACGAACTCAAAGATATCGTAACAGTTTTAATGACGGACAAAAATCTTCTAACGAATGTTCCGCTGGTTATTAATATCGGGGTCGGTAAAAATTGGGCAGAGGCGCATTAAAGTCGCATATTAATTATAACCTGTCTTTGCCTCTATCTACCAAAGATAAAAAAATTGTCTTGACGAATGGGGGCAGTTTAGTTTACAGGATTCCGGTTCAAAGCCCTTCGGGGATATTTCGGGCGCCTGATTACCTTTGGTAAAAGCCTAATGCTTACCAAAGGATTCGTTTGCGTATTTCATGCCGTCTATGTAAGACTTTAGCTTGGAAAAAATTATTTCGGCAACTTCTTCATGGTATGTATGAGAAGTCATATTTCTATCATCTATCATTTCCAAGAGCAATTTTGCAAGGTCTTCCTTTATATAACCTGATACAAAAAACTCCCTTATGCATGATTTTGGAGAATTGCATATAATACCTTCTTGATCTTTAATTGCGCTTTTTAAAAGTTTCCAAAAGATTTCGACGGTAAACTCGAATCTTTGAATTGCGGAATCCCTGAAAAAACTGTAATATTCACCGTTTTTATTTTCGGTGGTTTTTATATATGCTTCTTCTAATCGTTCTATAGATGTTTCAAAGTCTTTATATTTTTTCAAATCCATCTAATCCCCTCGCTTTTAACTATATTTTTTAAAGAAGGGGCATTTTTTAAATCTATTAAATCGACTTTTTGCAATAAATTGCTGTTATCCAATATTTCTCTCAACGCCGATAATTTATAAGAAATATCGGCGTTCGATAAGAATGCAAGATCGATATCCGAAGTATGGATAGATTTTCCGGAAGCCCTCGAGCCGAATAAAAAAACTTCTACATCGGAATCTTTAAAAAAAAAGCTTAAAAAACTTTTAAGACCGTCGATCGACGTTATAGAAGGGGCATAATTTTCATACATATGCGTTTTTAAAAATATCTCCTATATAATATTAAGTCGATATTATAAAATTTATTAAAATAAATTTTATACCATAATTGCCCGTTTTGCAATTTATTTATATTTCTTTAGTGAAATTAATACGTTGATTTATTTGCCTCCATAGATTTCATTATATATAATTACCTTACGGAGAAGAAAATTAAAAAAGTGAAAACAGAGTTAGGAGCACGATGCGGTTAATTTTTCTTGACTTGTAATATATGTATATATATAATCATATATTAATTATTACTAATAAGATATAATTACTCTTAAATAATTATTATTAAATATGCTTTATATCTTTATTTAGATAAATTTTTTATTCAGAACTTTCATTTAAGCGTTCTTTATTTAATTTAATTTACTATCTAATTTTTCACGGGGGTGTTTTATGGATAGTTTAGCTTTAATTTTGGCCAGATTTCAGTTTGGAATGACGGCCTTTTTTCATTTTCTTTACCCGCCCTTAACCATCGGGCTTGGCGTGTTGCTTGTTATCGCAGAGGGAATTTATGTTTATTCGAAAAATCAGGATTACCTGAGAATTACGCGCTTTTTTGCAAAATTATTCGCAATTAACTTTGTTGTCGGCGTTGCGACAGGAATAGTTATGGAGTTTCAGTTTGGAACAAACTGGTCTCAATATTCTTCTTTTGTCGGCGCAATTTTCGGCGCGCCTCTTGCCATAGAGGGCTTGTTCGCCTTTTTTATGGAATCTATTTTTATCGGCGTTATGCTGCTGGGGTGGAACAGGCTTTCAGCAAAGGCGCACTGGATATCTACGATATTCGTAGCCTTTGGTTCGACTTTATCGGGTGTCTGGATTCTTGTGGCAAATTCATGGATGCAAAGTCCAAGGGGTTATAAAATCGGTTCAAACGGAATACCTAAGATGACAAACTTCTGGCATGTCGTTTTTAATCCCTATTTTCCGTCCGAGTTTCTCCATGTAATTGCGGGCGCATGGGAGTATTCGGCGTTTTTTATGGCGGGGGTAGCCTCATGGTTTTTAATTAAAAACGGCAAAGACATGGTAATGAGAAAAGCCCTGAAAATAGCCGTTATAACGGGCGTGATAATTGCGTGTCTTCAAATCGTACTGGGGGACATCGGCGCTAGAGAAGTAGTGAAATATCAGCCCACCAAGTTGGCAATGATGGAGGCGCAATGGCATTCCCAAAGGTACGCTCCGGAAACGCTTTTTGCCCTGCCGAACAATAAAACCGAATCCAACGGACCGCAAATCGGGATTCCCGGTATGTTAAGCATGCTGGCTTACATGAATCCTGCGGCCAAAGTTATGGGTTTTAATGAATCGATAAAGTATATCAATCATAAATATGATTTAAAGTTGACGCCGGCCATGTTTCCGCCCGTATGGATAGTATTCTGGTCGTTTCATATTATGATGTATTTGGGGTTTTATTTTGCGGCGGTAATGATTATAGCCCTTATTCTTCTGCTAAAAAATAAACTATACGATAGCCGAAAAATGTTAAAGGTTTTTTGGTTTTCGACATTTTTACCGCTTATAGCATTAGAACTTGGATGGTTTACGACGGAGATAGGGCGGCAGCCCTTTACCGTTTACGGACTGCTTACGACCGTAAAGTCCGTATCGCCCAATGTCAGCGCACTGGAAGTGGGGTTATCCTTGTTTATGTTTGTAATGATATATATAACCCTTGCCGCGTTTGCTATTTTTCTGTTTAAAAAGGAACTAAACGAAAGACTGAAAGGGAAGGATGAACTTGCCGGCGAGGTAAGCAACATGGCCGGCGCAAAAGCTAAGGAGGTGCTGTCATGAACTTAAACATATTGTGGTTCATTTTGGTTGCGGTTTTAATTTTGGGCTGGTCGGTTATGGACGGTTTTGATTACGGCGTCGGCGGGCTTTTAAGGTTTATATCCAAAAATGATGATGAAAGAAGATATGTAATGAACGCGATAGGTCCAGTTTGGGAAGGGAATCAGGTTTGGCTGATATTAGGCGGCGGAGCGGTTTTTGCGGCTTTTCCCCGGGTTTATGCTTCCGTCTTTAGCGGGTTTTATCTTGCATTTATGCTTGTCGTATGGCTGATAATATTTAGAGCGGTTTCTTTTGAATTTAGAAGCAGGGTAGAGAGTAAAAGTTGGAGAAATTTTTGGGATACCGATATTACCGTTACGGGCCTCGGTATCTCTTTATTGCTGGGCGTTGCAATAGCCAATATCTTAATGGGCGTTCCTTTAAATAAAGACCACATAGATTATCAATCGCTTTTTAGCTTATTGAATGTTTTTGGCCTGACGGGAGGCCTTCTGTCCCTATCGATGTTTTTGATGCACGGTTCGGCTTATCTTATTATGAAAACCGAGGGAGAAATTCAAAAGAGGGCAAGGGTTTTTGCGTCAAGATTCGCTTATGCATATATTATCTTTACGATATTATTTTTATTGCTCTCTTTGGTATTTGCGCAAAGGCTTGCAAACAACAGCTTTGGTATTATAGGGGATATCGTTCCTGTTATTATGATAATCGGTGGAATCGGCGTTACCCAATCGGCTAAATCATCAAGCGATATTAAGCCGTTTGCTTACTCTGTGCTTGGGATAGTTGGAGCGGTTGCGAGCTTAGCCGTCGGGATATTTCCCGATATCGTTCCGTCGTCCATAAATCCTGAATACAGCCTTAATATTTATAATTCCGCATCGAACCACCTTACGCTTTTTGTAATGCTCATAGCGACTATTACCGGACTTCCGCTTGTTTTGATATATGCGTTTTATGCGTATAAAAAGTTTGGATTGAAGGTTAAAATGGATGAAAGCAGTTATTAACCCTTTTTGGGTGCCCTATAATTAAATTAACCCCCTTAATTTTTATAGGGCATTTTTTTAATACCGGCAGGGTTTGGGGGTTTATATATCCTTTTCACAACTGCCGGAGTATATTATATTTTCTTAAAAAGTATATTGTTTTCCAAATGTACATGAATCATTATGTCGTCTGAAATATTCTTTAGCAGTTTGTAAGCGTGCCTGTAAGAAGCGCAGGCATCTTCGGGACTTAAGTAGCCGGAACTTAAAAAATTCATCTCCTTAAGAATATTCCCGACATATTCGTGGTCGTATTCCGCATCGTTTATTTCTCTCATAATCCCGCCGGTTTCCCGGTTTTTTATATGCTGGAAAAGCTCCTTTTCCTCTTTATCTAAATGAATAATTAAAGCCCGCGACATTTTTATAAAAAGTTCCCTTATTCTGATAAGTTCTAGGTGGCGGTCTCCGTGAACATGGGCAATCTTTTCTACATATTCCGTTGCTTCGGGAAGATGAATTCTTAAAAATGTGTGATGAATATTAACTATGTAATCGATTAAAAAATCTGTATTCCAATCGTTCGCTCTTTGATTTAAAACATAATCTTTGTCCTTCTCCGGATCGCGTCCCTTAACGGCGTTTAATTCGTCGGCGATAAATTTTTCGTCTATACCGGATTCTTCACATGCCTCTTTTAATGTTTTACTGCCGCCGCAGCAAAAATCGATGCCGTATTTTTTGAATACCTCTATCTTTTCAGGGTTTTCGGATGCAATTTCGCCGACGCTCCTTAAAAATAAATCATCCGCATCTCTTTTCATTTTTGTTTCTCTCCATGCACTTTTTAATTTTTTTTAGTTATTTTAACGACCCACTTAACCGGTCCGTTTTCTAAATATTCCCACCCGAAAACATCCCCGTTTTCGGCCGTAAGCTGATAATGCAAAGGCTTAGGGTCGTGGTCGTTTTCGATTATAAGGCTTTTCCCGCCTTCAAGTTCTTCTAATATTTTAAATATAGTCGAATGTTTGTATTTAGGTTCTATGGTCGTTACGTCAAGCATTATCGAATCAGTATTTTTTTCCATTTTTGACTCTCCTTTTATTTATCGGTTAAATCTTATCCCAAATTTTATTATCCTAAAATTTTAACCGTTAATATATGATTTTTATCACATAAATAAAATAATTTTATAAAAATTAAATTATTAAATTTGTGACAAAAGTCATAACATTTATTTTTTATATTTTTTATAATCAGGGAAACTTGAATTGCCGCTGCATGATTGTCGGGTTTAAATTCAAATTAATTTATAATACTATTTTATTTTTTAGCAAAAAGAATGATGATGCCAAAGAATAATAAAAATATTATTAAAACAGGTATTTTCGTTTCCCTCGGCCTTATTCTCATTTTAGCCGTATCGGTTTTAGCCTTATTATTTTTTATGACAACCTCTAACGGAAGCAATTTAAAAAACCGTAAAACTAAAAACGGCAGGGCTATATTTTATAATTTAGGGTGTGTCAAATGTCATAACATAAGGGCTTTGAATATTAAAGGGGGACATGTCGGCCCCGACCTTTCAGGTGCGTATTCCAATGTCGAAAAAGTTTACAGAAAAAGCCTGAACGATTTTTTGAAAAATCCGGCCGGAACGATGTATTTTGTTTTAATGTTTAATCATCTGAGCAAAGAAAATAGAAAAATTATAATAGCCGAATTAAAAAAGGCGCAAACGATAGAAAATGAAAATAAAAAATAAAAGGAGGAATGTTTATGAGCAAAAGCATTTATTATGATGAAAAAGCGGTAAACAAATTTTTAAGGATTACGCTGTCGCTTACGATTATAGTTCTTGTCGCCATATTGGTTTACGGCACATTTAAGGTATATTACGGCGCTCCGCCAATACCTGGACAGGTAATAACCGCTAAGGGTAAGACCCTTTTTACTGGACAGGATATCGTGACAGGCAAAACAAGGTTTCAGGAATTCGACCTGATGGATTATGGCAGTATTTACGGGAACGGCGCTTATTTCGGACCGGATTTTACCGACCAGTATCTTCACAGGGAGGTTAAATATTATCGCGATTTCGAGTCGCGAAAACTTTACAAAAAGCCTTATAACCAAATTTCCCCGCGTGACAAGGATTATATAAAATCACTTGTAATATCAAAGATAAAGAAAAATAGATTTTCTTCGGCAGGAAATGTTCTCACATACACGCCGGGCGAGATATATGCTTTCGACAAGATTCAAAAAAGAATTGAAAATCTTTATACCAACGGCAATCCCAATTTGGGAATCGGTAAAGATTTAGTTCCTTCAAAATATGATATAAAAAGAATAGTCGAATTTTACTCCTGGGCGGCATGGAGTGCGGGAACGTTAAGGCCTGGCGTTGACCATACTTACACCAATAATTGGCCATATAACAGAGGGGCGGGCAATGTTCCGCCGACATATCTCTATACATGGACATTTGCTTCCATAGCTGTTTTTATTGCATTAGCAGGCCTTGTCATCTGGTTTTTCCTCACCTATATTTCTCCCGGCTGGCAGGAGGCTCCGGCAATGCTTGATAGCTGGAAGCCGATGGAAGACTTGGGTAATTTTAAAATCACTCATTCAATGAAAAAAGCAGGCAAATATTTTTTCTTAGGCGCTTTCTTATTAGGTTTGCAAATAATAGCCGGCATGCTTCTCGCTCATTATTATGCCGAAAGGTCTTCATTTTTTGGCATAAATACCCTTACGATACTTCCTTTTAATATCGTTAAATCGTGGCACATCCAGCTTGCAATTCTTTTCATCGCTTCGATGTGGCTCGGCGCAGGCATATTTGTTTCGAAATATATAGGCGGCGGAAAAGAACCCAAATGGCAATCCTTTCTCATTGATTTTCTATGGTGGGCATTATTAATCGACGGGGTTGCAGCCCTTATAGGAATGTATCTCGGCGCAAAAGGCTATTTTCACAAAGGTCTATGGTTTTTTATCGGCAATCAGGGTCTTGAATATTTACAATTAGGCAGACTTAATCAGATTATAGTGTTTGTCGGTCTATTACTCTGGGTTGTTATACTTTACAGGGCATTAAAACCTAATTTTATAAAAAATACCGATAAATGGAGCGTTGAATGGCTCCTTTTAATAAGCGCGGCAACTATCGGCTTAATGTATGTGTTTGGAATGTTTCCTTTAGCATGGATTCTCAAAAACTGGACTATTACTGATTTTTGGAGGTGGTGGGTTGTTCATCTATGGGTTGAGGGGACATTTGAATTTTTTGCAGTTGTGGTTATAGGTTATTTCTTCCTTGCTCAGGGTCTTGTAAAAAGACAGACAATCGAAAACACCCTGCTTCTTGAAATACTCCTTATATTTTTGGGAGGAATTATCGGAACGGGGCATCATTTTTATTTTATCGGCGATGCCTCGATATGGATAGCTCTCGGTTCGATGTTTTCGTTTCTTGAGGTTATCCCGCTTTTACTTTTAACAATGCAGGCTGTTTATGAAAAAAATGTTTTAGTAAAAGCAGGGAAAGAATTTCCGCAGGATTTGTCGTTTAAATATTTAGAGGCTTCGACATTCTGGAACTTCGTCGGCGCCGGTGTTTTCGGGTCATTAATCAACACCCCGCTTATGAATTATTACGAACATGGTCAGTATCTGACGATAAACCATGGACATACGGCTTTATTCGGCGTCTTTGGCCTTCTAGGCATCGCCTTATCCTATTATGTCTTAAGGATGATAGTCGAACCTTCTAAATGGACGGAAGGCGCGGGAAGAGTAGCTCTTTGGTGCTTTAACGTAGGTATGATTTTATGGGTTATTCTTAATTTTCTGCCGGAAGGATTTATGCAGTTTGCGGCATCAGTAAAACACGGCTACTGGTATTCGAGAAGCATCTATTTTTACGACAAGACCGACCTGTGGCTGTGGTTGAGAGTTCCCGGGGATATAGTTTTCAGCATAGGCGTTCTGGTTCTTTTTATAGATATAACAATAAAACTTCTACAGGTTAAAAAATCGGCAGAAGAATAAAAGGATTGAAAGTTTAAACCTTTTTACGCCGCTTATTTGATTTTATTGTCCGCATGCACCCCCTCCGGACGATAAAAATAAAAAAGCGGCGTTTTGACATTTAATTGTTTCTTCTGTTCCCAAATCGGGATTTGGGCCTGTTGTTTTTTCTTGACAATTTATCTATTATATGGCAATATTAATAAAAATCGCTTAGGCAATGGGGTCTGCTTAAGTTGTTTAAAAAATAAATCGATACCTGCCGCCTGAAGAAATAAAAGGCTAATGACTCCTACATTACATTATTTATTAAAATAATTTTGCCGCGCTATTTTTAAATGTAATGTTAGAGAGGGATATTAGCCTATAATGAACATCTTTTTAAATTCAACCGTCTTTCAAATCTTTCAGGTTATAACCGTCCTTGGTTTTTCCCCGTTTATTGCGGGCTTTATCGGTAAGATAGAGGAGATTTTTGAGGGGAAGAAGGGGCCTTCGGTTTTTCAGCCTTATTACGATATTCATAAGCTATTCCAAAAAGAGATATTGATACCGCCTTCCGCCTCGTTTATTTTTAAGTCAGCCCCGTTCGTTTCTTTTATTTCGATGGTGCTTATTACCCTTCTTATTCCAGTTTTAACCGCATATCCGCTTCCCCTTGGATTTATGGGCGATATGCTCGGAGGGGCATTTCTTTTTTCCCTTTCATCGTTTTTTATAAACATTGCTTCCCTTGATTTGGGTACAAGCTATGGGGGGTTGGGTTCATCTCGCGCCACCCTTCTTGCGATTCTTTCCGAGCCTACTCTTATTCTCGTTTTTGTGGGCGTAGCTTTAATAGCGCAATCCACACTGCCTTATGTGATGCTGCATACTATAACCACATCATTGCCTTTTTATTTTAGTCCGCCCCATTTCTTAATTATAGCCGCATTTTTTCTCTTATTTCTAGCGGATACGGATAGAAGGCCGATTAACGCCTCAACCCATGCCGAGATGAGCATGATTGAAGAGGCAAGAATTTTGGATTATTCAGGTCCATATTTAGCTCTCTTAAAATGGTCCGGGTATATGAAACAATTTTTACTTTTGGTGATTTTTTTGAATGTACTGGTTTTTCCATGGGGGCTGTCCGTTAATCATAGCCCCGCAGGTCTTATTATTGCCGTAATCAGCCTTATTTTAAAAATGTTAATTGTGGGATTCATAGCCGGAGTTATAGATACCGCTATTTCAAGATTGAGATTCTTCAGGTATCAGGAGTATTTTGCCGCCGCATTCGTTTTAAGCGTTCTTGCGATAATGACATTTCAATATAAGGGTTTTTAAATTATTTAAATATTAAAATTCTGGAGCAATCGAAGATGCTGGGATATGTAATGCCGCTTTATGTTTATGTCATAGAAGACCTTTTGGTTGCATTGATTCTTTTATCGTCTTTTGTGATGCTTAGCTCAAGATGGATATCTTTTTATATCCATGCCTACGGATTTCAATCGTTTTTAATATTTATTTTAACGCTCGTTTTAGGAATCGAATCGCAAAATATAGATTTATACTTTGTTGCATTTTTAACCTTATTTGTCAGGACAATCATAGTGCCTTACATACTTTTAAAAATGATTAAAAAATTCAATATTAAAGAAGAAGTAAAACTTATTATAAAGATACCGCTTTCAATTATCTCTGGACTATTGCTGACGGTTTTTGCCTATTTTTTGATATACAGGTTGATTTCTCCTTTTTCGCCGAAAATAGTTATTAATGCCTCGTCCATTGCTTTAAGTCTTATATTTATAGGTTTTTTTATGATTATATCGAGGTTTACGACGATAACCCATATATTAGGATTACTTGTTATAGAAAACGGAATATTTCTTTTATCCGTCGTCGTAGTTCCGACTCTTCCGATAATCGTAGAATTGGTGGTTTTATTCGATATTTTGGTTACCGTTGTGGCAATGCTGATTCTATCGATGTTTATGAAGATGCAGACAGGTTCTTTTTCTACAACCATGCTAAATAGATTAGTCGGGTAAAATATATGAAGATTTTCATTATTACATTTTTGATAATCCCCTTATTTGCATCCTTAAGTTCTTTTATTATAAAAAATAAGAGATTTGCCGAATATATAAGCCTTTTGTCCTCATCCTTATGCCTGATTGGCGCATTTATTATTCTTTATTTTTTTATAAGCCTTAAAGCTATTTCTATTTTTAACAGTGCAATAGTAATAGATAAGTTTGGCGCTTATATAATCCTGTTGGTTAGTATCGTATATTTTTTATCGTCGATGTATTCTATTTCATATATGAGGCTTGCAATGGAAGACGAGGAGATGACGGATAGCGAGTTTAACAGGTATTATCTTTTTTTGAATCTTTTTGCTTTGACGATGCTTATCGCTCCAATGATTAACAATATGGCAGTTTACCTGATAGACATAGAACTTACCACGGTAGCAAGCGCTTTTTTGGTTATTGCGGAGGTTACGGAAAAATCGATAGAAGCGGCATGGAAGTACATCCTGATAGTTTCTTCGGGAATCTCGCTTGCCCTTTTAGGCACGATACTATTTTATCTTTCGGGAAATATTCCCGGAAGCGCAAATGCCGTTTCATCTTTAGACTGGACAACTTTACGCTTAAATGCCGTTTATCTTAATAAAGATATAGTAAGGTTTGCATTTGTTTTAATCGTGATAGGTTTAGGTACCAAGGTCGGTCTTGCTCCAATGCATACATGGCTTCCCGATGCCCATTCGGAAGCACCTTCCCCTATTTCAAGCATGCTTTCGGCATCTCTTTTAAATACGGCAATGTACGGCATAATGAGGTATTTTAGTATTACGGGGAAAAATCTTGGATTTAATTATCCGAAAACAATAATGGTTATTATAGGTCTTTTTACAATATTTACAGGGGTAATGGGAATTATTAATCAAAAATCGACAAAAAGGCTTTTTGCATATTCGAGTATCGAACATATGGGCATAATTAGTTTAGGGTTTGGTTTGGGGGGCGTATTTGGAACTTTTGGCGCCCTTTTGCAGATGCTCGGTCACAGCCTTGCAAAACCTGTCATGTTTTTTGGTTCCGGAAATTTGCTGCACAAGTATAAAACGAAGGATATTAAAAAAATTAAAGGCGTTTTTTATGTTATGCCTAAAACCGCTTTTTTATTTTCCATTGGCGTGCTTGCATTAACCGGGTCTCCGCCTTCGGTAACCTTTATAAGCGAATTTTTAATTATACTTCAAAGTTTAAAAAACGGCTATTATGTAGTAACGATAATGCTTATAAGTCTTTTAATTGCGGCATTTGTTAGTTTATTGGCAAAAGTCGGCTCTATTGTTTTCGGAAAAAAAGGTAATGATTTAAATATTCAAAAGGGCGATTTTGGGCTCTTATCTTATTTGCCCATGGCTCTGCCGCTTGCGGCATTGATAATTTTAGGGTTTTATATACCGGGAAACCTGCATAGTTTATTGCTGGATATAATTCATATAATTAGATAAATAAAAATAATAATATTTAAAGACCGTTATGCCGCATAGTAAATATAAATTTCTGGGAGATTACGAATTTATCTGGGGTCCGGTGAGAAAAGGCGTCTCCGAATCTATTTTATATGAATTTTTGTCATCAGGGGAAGAGCTTCATAATTTGGATATAACATCCGGATATAAAAAAAGGGATGCCGGGAATGTTCTTGCTGAAAAGGGTAATTTGTACGAACAGGTTTTAGTCATAGAAAGAATATCGGGACTCCATGCCTTTAGCTCGTCGCTTAGTTATTGCCTTAGCGTTGAAAACTTTTTTGGGCTTGCGGATAAAATTCATAAAAACCTGCAAATCTTACGGATGTTTTTTGCGGAAGCGGAAAGAATTAGGAATCACATAGAAAACTTATCCGAAATAGCGGAATCAACCTATATTCAGGTACCCTCAGCCATGTATTCTTATTATGCCGAGATGTTAAAGCAGCTATCTTTGAAATTTTTAAATTCCCGTTATTTAATGGGCATCAATACAATAGGAGGGATTAGAAAAAATTTATCGTTGAATGATATAGAATTTATTTTCAATTCGGTTAAGCCTGTTGTGAGCTGCGTTCAGGAAATCATTAAAAAAAATATGGAGACGAAGTCCCATATAGATAGGCTAAAAACCACGGGGAAAATAGATATGAAAACGGCGAAGCGGTTTTGCGCAAAGGGCGTTGCCGCAAAAAGCGCAGGAATAAATTCGGATTTAAGGATTAAAAGACCTTATCTTTTGTACGGCGATATAAAACTAAATAGTATTATATTTAATGACGGCGATGCATTTTCAAGGTATATGGTCAGGATAGGAGAGATTACTCAATCATTAAGGGTACTTGATTATTGTTTAGAAATGCTTAAAAAAAATAGATTTAATAACACTTCGGATTATTTCATAAACAGGGATGAAATAGATAGGCTAAAAGATTCGGGACCGGAAAATAATAAAAAAAGGCATGGATTCGGTTATGCGGAATCTTCCGAGGGGTCAATTTTCTGTTATATAAAAGATTTTGACGGATGCGTTTTTAAGAAAATAAATTTAAAATATCCGTTTGAAAATAATTATAAATTATTTGCCTGCGGAGTTAAAAATACTATGATGATGGATTTTAACATTAACGAAGCGAGTTATAACTTTTCGGTTGCGGCGCTGGATAAATAATTGAAAAATCAAAATATTTTCTAATAAAGGATTAAAGTATAATGGCTTTCTGGTGGACATATAGCGGATTGAAATTTGGAATAAAGTCTGTAAAATTTCCGAAGGAAAACGATTTTTACGATGGTTTTATCTCATCCATAAAAATCAACGGGCAAAAGTGTCTAAATCAAGGCAAAACGACCGGTTTATCAGGGAAAAGCAGCGGGTTGCAGTGCAGAAAATGCGAGCTTGCCTGTCCGACTAAAGCGATTAACCTGAATAATTTAGCAGACGGCGAAAACGGGAAGGGCGGGCAGGCATTAAAAGCGATTGATGCGAACAGATGTATCTTCTGCGGATTATGCATTGACGCTTGCAGCGATATTGCGGGCGCAATTAATTATAGCAATGATTTTGATTTCGATATAGTTCCTCCGCCCTGTGCCGGCAAGATAAAAGCCTTTAAAAAATCTCTATTTGTAAAGCATATAGATACGGGGTCTTGCGGGGCATGCGAGTCGGAAATTAATGCGTTGAACAATCCGTATTACAATATGCACAGGCTTGGTATTTTTATAACTCCAAGCCCAAGATTTGCCGATGTGCTGCTGGTTACCGGAACTTTTACTAAAAAGATGTCCGATATATTTTTTAATGTTTTGGACAATATTCCAAAACCGAGATATGTTGTTCTAACCGGCTCCTGTTCCTTGACCGGCGGCGTATTCGAGAGGTCGGAAGCCGATGAAGACGGTTTTAATGCAGGGTTATTAAACAGTACGGAAACTAAAGAGGGGACAGATTTTAATCTGTCCCCTCTGCTGAACGAAAATGTTATTGCTTTGCCTCACTGTCCGCCGAATCCATTCGAAATATTAAATGTTTTATTGCTAATCAAAAAGGGTGATTTTAAATGAATTTAAGCCTGTTAAATCCTTTAAATTATTATTACTTATTCTTAATTTTTTCTGCGGCCGGGATATTAGTTTCGTTTTTAGGTTTGATATTCGGGGACGGATTTAAATCTGTCCCCTTTAAAATGTTTTTCGCTTTTTCAAACATTCTTTATATGGCGGCTTCTTTAACGGCAGTTTCATTTTCTGTAATTGCATTTTTTAAAGGCGGAAATATGTTAAACCGGATGCTTTATATCGGCAGGTTTTTTCCCGCCGGCAGAGTAATGTTGAAATTCGATACGCTAAGCGATTTTTTTATATTATTTATTTTTGCTATATTTTTTTACATTTCTTTATATCAGATAAGATATGTTAAAGGGTTAGATTCTGAAATAAACCGATCGTTATTTTCTTTTTTATACGGGATAATGCTTATAAGTGTTTATTTTGTCATCATTGCCTTTAACGGTTTTGTATTTATGATTTTTTGGGAAATAATGGCCATATCGTCATTTTTCTTAGTAATGACCAAACATTATATAAAAGGGACAAAAAGGGCGGCATTTTTAATGGCGGTAATTACCGAAATCGGCGCAATGTTAATAATAGTTGGATTAATGATTCTATATTTATACTCAAGCAATTTTAATCTATATGCGTTAAAAGATGCGGCAATACCCGGTTATACAAAAGAAATAGTCTTTACCCTGTTTTTATTTGGGTTTGGGGCAAAGATGGGGATTGTTCCTTTGCATATCTGGCTTCCTGAAGCCCATCCGGCATCCCCTTCAGGAGTATCGGGAGTTTTAAGCGGCGTGCTTACATCCTGCGGCGTTTACGGCATTATGCGGTTTGGGCTTTATGTTCTTCACCCTGCGGGCAGCGCGCTGCTGATAGGGACTATAATATTAATCGTAGCCGCTTTCACGATGTTTTTTGGGGTGTTGTATATGTCTCAAACCCATGATATAAAGGTTTTGTTGTCTTATTCCACCGTAGATAACATGGGTCTTATATTAACGGGGATAGGGGCGTCCCTGTATTATAAATATTATGGATTATACGGGCTTTCTGCTTTAGCGCTGGTTGCATCTTTATATGCGCTCATAAATCACGCATTCTTTAAAAGCCTTTTGTTTATGGGTGCAGGTAATATCGAGCATGAAACCGGAAGTCACAATATGGACGATTTTGGGGGAATTTTAAAGAGGATGCCCGTAACCGGAGCGCTTATATTTGCAGGGGTTCTTGCAGCCGCGGGGATTCCGCCGCTTAACGGGTTTGTCTCAGAATGGCTTAACCTTGAGGTGGTTTTTTTGGGTTTCCATATAAGCGGCGTTTTACCAAGGATACTTCTTTTTGGCGCAGGTTCTATTTTAGCCTTAAGCTCAGCCGTTGCAATTTCCAGTTATGTAAAATTATACGGTTTAACCTTTCTTGGTTTGCCAAGGTCTGAGGAGGCAAAAAAGGCGAAAGAGGTTCCGTTATCCATGAATATAGCATTGATAATCCCTGTATTGTTAAGCATTTCCCTTGCCGGTTTTATGTTTCTATATACGCCTGTTTTTTCCAAGGTGGCGGAATTGATATACCACATAAATATCGGCAAAAACATTTTACACAATTATATTTTTATACCGTATTACAGCTCTTTTTCCGCATCAAGCCCCGTATATCTGTTTTTTGTATCTATACTGCTTTTGTCAGCCCTTTATATCTTATATAAGGTTATAATAAAACCCAAAAAACGGTTTGTGGATTATGCCTGGACGGGCGGTAAAAATATAATTAATCCGCACGCTCAGGTTTCTACGCTTGGTTTTTCCAATGCTCTAAGAATAATGTTTAATCTTGTTTACGGGCAGAGAAAGAGGCTTTCGGATAGAAAAACCTATCCGCTTTCTTATTATCACGGGGATGATTATTTAAAACAGGATAAAAAAGGCATATCCAACCCGTTCCCTTATTCATCTTATTATCACAATTCAAGCGGCTACGGTTCCTACATATTTCCGCTTATTGAATATTATTTATATCTGCCCTTAATAAAATTCTTCGAAAAGATAAGCTCCGTAACGACCGAATTAATGCAAAACGGGTCTTTAAATCTTTATATTTTTTATATATTTTTTGTTTTTGCGGCGTCGTTTTTTATAATTGTTCTAATTCCCGTTTAAAGTGAAAATTTTTATTATATGCAGGAACGAATATATTCAGAAAAACTATGCTTGACGCATATTTAAAAATTAAATCCGACTTAATAGAAAGTTTAACGAGATTGGAAAACACGGCCTCAAGCGGACACGTGAAAGCTGCGGCGCAATTGTTGTGTGAAAAATTGAAAGCCGATGTCTTTTTGCTGGTTGTCGCGGGGCAGTTCAAAAGAGGTAAAACCACATTTATCAATGCTTTGCTTGGCGAGGATCTTTTGCCTACCGCAATTATTCCGCTTACTTCAATTATCACGATACTTATGTATGGCGATAAACTGCGAATTATTGCTTTTTTTGAAAACGGAACCGAAAAAGAAATTGCGCAGGATGATTTGCCTTTATATATAACCGAAAAGTTTAACCCAAAGAACGAAAAGGGAGTGAGCAGGGTTGAAATTACCTATCCGTCCCAATATTTAAAGAACGGGGTTCAAATTATCGATACGCCCGGTGTCGGTTCCGTTTTCGAACATAATACTAAAACCACCTACGAATACCTGCCCCAGGCAGATGCGTGTATATTTCTTGTCGCGGTCGATCCTCCCCTTACGCAGGTAGAACTTGATTTTTTGCGGGATTTAAAAAACTTAGTGCCAAAGACGTTCTTCGTTCAAAGTAAAATTGACATGGTAAGCATTGCCGACAGAGAGGAGTCATTGTCTTTCAGCAGGAATATAATCGAAAAAGAAGCTAATTACAGCAATGCGGAAATCTTTCCTCTTTCGGGGAAAGAGGCATTAGAGGGGGAACTGGAAAACGACTATCAAAAAGTAGAAAGAAGCGGTTTGACTAATTTTGAACGATCGCTTGAAAAATTTCTCATAGACGAAAAAGGGGATGTGTTGCTTAAATCCGCCGCCTACAAGGCTATGGGTCTTGTAAACGAAGAAATGCTCCTTGCGGAACTCGAAGAAAAATCGCTCAGGCTTCCTCTTAATGAATTGGAAAACAGGATTGCAACTTTTAAAAACTTTATTCAGGAGAGCGGTCAGGAAAAAATCGACGGCGAAAGACTTCTCACAGAAGAAGTTAAAGAACTTCAAAGAAAGATACTGGAAGAAGACCTTGAAAAATTAAAGATTGAAAAGACGAAACGGCTGCTTGAAAAAGTTGAAGAATTTGCTCATGCGCATGCAGATGAAAGCAATGCAAAATTTGCCGAACTCATCGGCGAATTTATAGATGCTCAGATAAAAGGCATATTCGGCGCATGGCGGGCATTAGAAGAAAAGATTTTAAGAAAACATCTCGAAGAAATATTTAAAAGGTTTTTGAATCGCATGAACAAAATTCTCGAACAGATTATCCATTCATCAGTCGAACTTTTTGGAATTTCTTACCGGCAAATCCGGATGCAGGAAACTCTGCCTCCGGAAATTGAATTCAGGTTCGAGACAATGAATGAACCGGGCGCATTAAGCATTACCATTGATTTAGCGAGAAGGACACTGCCTAAAATGCTGGCGCACAAATTAATTCTTAAAGAAGCAGGAGAAAAAGCGGAGATGCTAGTTGACATACATTGCGGCAAAGCAAGGTACGATTTTTCTATGCGCATGGAAAAACTTGTGCGAAATTACCGTATTGATATGACCGAAACGATTGGATTGATACAAAACGATGTTTTGAAGGCATTAGAAGCGGGAATTGCGTCAAAACAAAATGTTTTCATTAAAGCGGAATCTCTTGAGAAGCGCATAAGCGATAAAATTAAGATTTTAAAAGAGAGTATAGAATTCCTGCAAAAATTACTTGTATGAATTTTTTATCAAGCCATTTGGATGCTATCCGTAAATTTTTCATTTATTAACCCTCAATATATGTTTTTTATTTTTATGAAATATCGTAATTCAATATTTATCATAAATTTCATCAAATTGTAATAATTTTGTCATAATACTGTAACAGTAATTAAGTTAAAATAATAACTCTTCCAATTTTTTTCGTAATTGGATATTTAAAAAATTGATGTTATAATTGAAAGGAGAGTTATTAAATGGAAGCTAAGGAACATGTTATGGATTTTTCTATATCCCCCGAAAAATATTTCGATGCCCGCTTTGATGGTCAAGAAAAACTGTTTAATTCACGGTTTGATAATCTTACCGGCTATGTGAATACTAAGTTTGACGAATTTGAGATAAGGTTTTCCGAACTTGACAAGAAAATCGATGAAAATTTTATTATCCTTGACAGGAAAATAGACGAAAAGTTTACCTTCCTTGACAGAAAAATAGATGCCAAGTTTACCGAGCTTGACAGGAAAATAGACGAAAAGTTTACCTTCCTTGACAGGAAAATCGATGCCAAGTTTACCGAGCTTGACAAGAAAATCGATGAAAAATTTACTATACTCGATAGGAAATTTACTTGGGGCATGGGTTTAATGATGGGTTTTTTTACAATAATGTTTGCGGTAATAATCGGCATTCATTTTATAAAATAAGAAATAGTTCCGTATAAGCCGTTTTTAATTAGAAACCGGCATTCATTTTATAATCGTTATAAATAAATTCAACCTCTTTATCGGTTAAGCATCTTTTTAATTTAACCGATTCTGCCTTTACGATATCGAGAATATTTTTAACATCCTCATTATTTATTTGAAGCCCCATTTTATTTAGCTTGTATTTGATTGCCGCAGAACCGCTATGTTTTCCTATTAAGAGTTTTCTTTCAGCCCCGGCATATTCAGGCGGATAGGCCTCGTAATTTATAGGGTTTTTTAATATTCCGTCGGTGTGTATGCCCGCCTCGTGATAGAATATGTTTTTGCCGAAAATCGGCTTTGATACGGGCATCGGTCTTTTTGTTATCTTTGCTATAAGCTTTGCCAAATTTTTTGCTTTTATTAAATCGAATTTAATTTTTTTATTTTCTATAAAATTAAAATATGCGATAACCTCTTCCAGTGCGCAATTTCCGGCTCTTTCGCCGATGCCGGAGATACTGCCGGATAAAGAACCGGCGCCGGCTTTTAAAGCCGAAACCGAATTTGCCGAAGCCATGCCGAAGTCGTTATGCGTGTGAATTTCTATTATTATGTCTTTGAATAGGGATGTTAATTTTTTTATATTTTCGAAGGTTTTTAACGGATTAAGCATCCCCACGGTGTCTGAATACCTGTATTTATATGCCCCCTCCTCTTTAGCGATTTTGACGATCTCGATAATCGTGTTTTCCTCGGCTCTTGAGGAGTCTTCGCCGCCCACGGAATATTGCACCCCTTCTTTATTCAATATTTTTAGAATGTCTATCAGGCTGGTTTTAATATATTGAAAATCTTTTTTTAACTTATATTCCATATGAATTTGGGAAACCGGAATCGATATGTGAATAACTTTAAGGCCGATGTCAAGCGATGAATAAATATCTTCCATTTTTGCTCTATTCCAGCCGACTATTTTTGCCTTAAGTCCTAATTCGTTTATCTCTTTAATTGCCTTTTTTTCATGGCCCCCCATTACGGCGATGCCTGCTTCTATCTCGTCCGCGCCTGTTTCATCAAGCATCTTGGCAATTAATATCTTTTCGGAGGCAGAAAACACGATTCCCGCGGTTTGCTCGCCGTCTCTTAATGTCGTATCGTTGATAATGATTTTTTCCATATTGGATTAAAAGCATATTTTATGCCAGAAAACCTGTTGAAACTTACTAAAGCTATAAAGCGCCCTTTTACTTATATTCCATATTAAGATTGTTATAGATAATATTAAAAGTTTACATAGTTGCCATATATTTAATCAAATATGACTAAAAAATAAGCAAATTAAAATACAATAAGGAATTAAAGAGGGCGGATAAACTATTGCGATTATAAATAATCCTTAAACAAAAGTTATGGCATGAAAATTGCTCCTATTTAAATTAAATTAATCAAAGGAGTCTATGAATTAACTTATTTTAAAATTTTAAAATTAAAAATAAATCAAAGCGCAAGTGGGCGCTTATGGCAATGACGCCATAATTAAAGGGGGTTTATATATTTTATTCCCTTTGTTATGGCGTTTTTTATTTTTTGATTTTGTTATTAATTCAATAAAACTATTTATTTTGGAGGTAAAACAAATGAGACAGGTAGCTATTTACGGTAAAGGGGGAATCGGAAAATCCACAACGACTCAGAATACTCTTGCCGCTCTTGCGGAACGCGGCAATAAGATAATGCTTGTAGGATGCGATCCGAAGGCGGATTCCACAAGACTGCTTTTGGGCGGAAAAAGCCAGGAAACGGTGCTAAATTCGGTCAAAGAGGTGGGACAGGAAAATGTGACCGAAGAGGATGTTTTTAAAATAGGGTTTGGAGGCGTAAGATGCGTCGAATCAGGAGGACCAGAGCCTGGCGTAGGATGTGCCGGAAGGGGTATTATCACATCCATTACTACGCTCGAACAGTTAGGTTCTTACGAAAGGGAATTGGATTACGTCTTTTACGATGTTTTAGGCGATGTCGTTTGCGGAGGGTTTGCAATGCCTATAAGGGAGGCCTATGCAAAAGAGATATATATTGTTTGCTCGGGGGAACTTATGGCGCTATACGCCGCTAATAACATATGCAAGGGCGTTCTTAAATTTGCAAATTCCGGCGGGGTTAGAATAGGCGGACTTATTTGCAATTCAAGGAATGTTGATAACGAAAGGGATATGGTCGAGGCGTTCGCGAAGAAACTTGGAACACAGATGATATATTTTATTCCGAGGGATAATGTTGTTCAAAGGGCTGAAATAAAAAAGCAAACCGTTATCGAGTTTGATAAGAGCTGTGCTCAGGCGGATGTTTACAGGCAGCTTGCAAAAAATATCGAAGAAAACAAAATGTTTGTAATACCAAAGCCTATGACTATGCAAGACCTTGAGGACCATATGATGGAATACGGCTTCATGGAAGAATACGAAAGGACTACGGATGGGAAAAGTTCGGCAGCGGTTTAATTTTAAAGAAGAGAAATAGGGTAATTATATATGAATATAGCCGATTTTAAATTAAATAAGAGTAAGAGCCGCTCACAGCTTTCTTTTGCAGCCGGCATTGAAAAACACCCCTGCTTTAGCAAAGAAGCGTCTAAACACTTTGGCAGGGTTCATTTGCCGGTTGCAAAATCATGCAACATCTCCTGCAACTATTGCCACAGGGATTATGACTGCCCGAATGAATCAAGGCCTGGGGTAACATCGAGTTTGCTTGCGCCGGAGGATGCGGTTAAAAGAATATACGAGGTTAAAAGCCTTTTTAACGATATAAGCGTCGCCGCCGTCGCAGGTCCGGGCGACAGCTTAGCCGAGCCGGCAGGTACGATGAAAACATTTAAGCTTATTGCAGGAGAGTTTCCGGAAATTATCCTGTGCATGAGCACAAACGGTTTAAATTTGGCCGACAACTTAGACGAACTTAAAGATAACGGCGTTAATTTTATAACCGTAACGCTTAACGCAATAGATGTGTCTATCGCCGCAAAGATTTACAGGTATGTTAATTATAACGGCGTATCCTATACGGAAAAGGATGCCGCAGGACTGTTATTGGAACGGCAGATAAAAGGTATAGATAGGGCAGTAAAAATGGGATTTACGATAAAAATAAATTCGGTTCTCATACCCGGCATTAACGACTTTCATATGAAAGCGCTATCGGAAGCGGTTAAAAAATTAGGCGTGTATCTGTTTAATGTTATGCCTATGATACCTGCCGAAAAATCTTATTTTTATAAAATTGGCGTAAAAGGCGCAAGCAGGAAAGATGTCGCCTGCATCACGGACGGGCTTGAAGGTATAAATATAATGAGCCATTGCAGACAATGCCGGTCCGACGCCGCAGGGCTTTTAAACGAAGATTTAAGCAAAAAACTAAAGGGACAGGAGGGGGGATTAGGATGCAAACGCAAGAAGATGCCGTGTTAGGATGCAAGCTCTCAAAAAGCCTTAGTTTTTCTCAGGATGAAGAGCTTTATATTGCGACAAGCGATACCAAAATAAAAATGGAAGAGGACTATGCGCCGTTCGTCGATAAAATTTTAAACAATATTCCATATATTCCATACAGCGTTCTAGATCTTGGCTGCGGTCCTGGCTATATAGCAAGGAGAATCAGCGAGGTCTTGCCGAATGCCTTTGTTTTTGGGTTGGATAAATCTATCACAATGATAAATCATGCAAATAAGGTTTTTAAAAAAAGATTACCCGCTCCTATGAGCGTAAAAATGTTGAAAATGGATTACACCTTTCATTCTGCGTATGAAATTAACGACACGGCATTTAAAATGCTTGGGAATGAAGCGGGTTATTCGGATTACTATAATTATAATTGCGGGCTTAAATATATGATTGCAGACAGCGCGAATCTCCCTTTCGGAAAGAATAGCTTTAATTTAATTATACTTAAAGGGACATTTAAATGCTTGGACGATAAGCTGAATTCCCTGAAGGAAATGTTCAGGGTTCTGGCGGATAACGGCGATATTTTAATATACGAGTTTAGAAAAGAAATTCCGGATGACGAATTTAGTATGCTCACGGAGCATATGAATCCTCAAAAGGTAAAGTCTTTAAAGCGCAAGTTAAATTGCTCCTTAGACATAGAAGATTATGAGAAATATTTATTAAAAGCAGGCTTAGCAGGGTTTGCCGATATAAAAACGGAAGGACTCGATTTAAGAATAAGAATATCTAAGAATTGTTGACAAAGGGGGGAAAATAGCAATGAGTATCATGGATGGATTTACCGGCAATATCGATAATTATGTCAATGCGCCGCGCCGGTCGGGCGGGAAATGGGTTCCACATTTTCTGGTAGAATTCGATAAGGAAAACTGCATATCATGCGGCAGATGTATCAAGGTTTGTCCGGGCGGGGTTTATACGTTTGAGGACGACGGGGATAAGATGATTGTTAGAATAGAAAGCATGGATGATTGTATCGGCGATATGTCATGCGAAAAGGTCTGCCCTAAAAATAAGACGATGCATCTTCATAAATTTTCGCCGCTTACGAAAAATTAATAATAATAAGATAATTAATTAATAAAGGGGACAGATTTAAAATCTGTCCCCGATAAATAAAGGGGTTTAAAATGGCCGTTAATTTTAAAGAAAACGAAGGGATAGTCGAAGACATTCTAAGCGTCTATTCCGAAAAGGCAAAGAAAAACAGAAAAGAGCATATCGGCATTAATAGCAAAGAAACCTGCGGGAGCTGTGTTGCAAAATCTAATGTCAAATCCCTTCCCGGCGTTATGACGCCGAGAGGCTGCGCCTACGCAGGTTCCAAAGGCGTTGTCTGGGGACCGGTTAAAGATGTTATTAATATAAGCCACGGTCCGATAGGATGCGGAATGTACAGCTGGGGGACAAGAAGAAATCTGGCTAACGGCGAGCCCGGAGTCGAAAACTTTGTGTCTTTTCAATTTACTACGGATTTTAAGGAAAGGGATATAGTTTTTGGCGGCGATAAAAAATTGGAGCAGGCGATTAAAGAGTTGCATGAACTTTTCCCCACCGCAAAAGGCATAATTATAGATTCGGAATGCCCGATAGGTTTAATAGGCGACGATATAGAGGCTGTGGCGAAAAAAATGGAAGGCGAAATAAAGATTCCGGTAATTCCCGTAAGGTGCGAGGGTTTCAGGGGAGTAAGCCAGTCTTTGGGACATCACATAGCAAACGATACTATAAGGGATTTTGTCGTAGGAACGGGAGAAATAGACGAAAGCAAAAAGACCCCTTACGATGTAGCAATACTCGGCGATTATAATATAGGCGGGGATGTCTGGTCGTCGATGAAAATATTTAAAGAAATGGGTTTGAATGTCGTAGCCCACTGGTCTGGAGACGGTTCTATAGAGGAAATGAAGATAACTCACGGGGTAAATTATAATCTTCTGCATTGTTACAGGTCGATGAATTATATAGCGAGGCATTTCGAGGAAAAGTTCGGTATCCCGTGGATTGAATATAATTTTTTCGGTCCCACTAAAATAAAAGAAAGCATCAGGAGCATAGCAAAATTATTCGATGAAAATATTCAGGAAAAATCCGAAGAGGTTATCAAGGCATACGAACCTAAAATGCAGGAGGTTATAGATAAATACAGGCCGAGATTGGAAGGCAAAAAAGTAATGATATTAGTCGGCGGCTTAAGGCCTCGCCATATAGTCGGAGCTTATGAAGATTTAGGAATGAAAGTAGTATCTGCGGCATATGAATTTGCTCATACCGATGATTATGAAAGAACGACAAAAGAGCTGGAAGACGGGACTATCGTCGCCGACGACATGAATGAATACGAATTTGTCGAGCTTGCAAACAGGCTTAAGCCGGATTTGGTCGCCTCGGGGATAAAAGAAAAATATGTTTTTCAGAAAATGGGAATACCTTTCAGGCAGATGCACTCATGGGATTATTCCGGACCTTATCACGGTTATGACGGCTTTGAAATATTTGCAAGAGATATGGACTTGAGCATAAACAGCCCGTCGTGGAAATTGGTTAAGCCGCGCTGGAAAAAGTAATCTGCGTAGAAAGGGGCAGACTTAAGTCTGTCCCCATAAATAACACATAAAAAAGGGGGTTATTATATATTATGGAAAAAGAAGAGGTTAAAAAGATAAAAGATTGGATGAATACCGAAGAGTATAAAGAAAAAAACTTTAATAGAAAGGCTATTACGATAAATCCGGAAAGAGCCTGTCAGCCGCTCGGCGCAGTGTTATGCGCGGTAGGTTTTGAAAATACGATGCCGTTTGTCCACGGTTCCCACGGATGCGTTGCATATTATAGAAATAACTTATCCCGTCATTTCAGGGAGCCGATTGCAGGGGTTTGCACATCTTTAACGGAGGACGGGGCGGTTTTCGGAGGACAGGCGAACGGGTTCGAGGGGTTTAAAAACGCCTCGGCTTTATATAAGCCGGAGATGTTTGCGATATCTACCACCTGTATGTCCGAAATTATCGGCGACGATCTGGGTTCGATAGTGGGCGGCGCCAGAGAAAAGGGGTATCTGGCTGAAGATATAGCGGCGCCGTACGCAAATACGCCGAGTTTTGTAGGCTCTCATCTCGAAGGTTACGATAGTATGCTTAACGCAATAATAGAAGCGCTCGGTAAAAAATCGGATGCAAATAAACCTGATACGATAAACATAATTCCGGGTTTTGACACGACTATCGGCAATATTAACGAGATTAAGAGGATTTTAAAAATTTTCGGAATAAACTATCTTGTTCTTGCAGACTATTCGAATACCTTAGACAGCCCTTTAAACGGGGAGTATAAACTATACCCTGACGGCGCTACAAAGCTTGAAGATGTTAAAAATTGCGTAAACAATAAAGCTGCTATTGCCCTGCAGAAATTTTCTACAAAAAAAACGGCGGCGGCATTATCTGAAAAATTCGGACAGGATGTCAGGGTCGTCAAAAGTCCTATCGGAATAAGTTATACCGATGAATTTTTAATGACGCTTTCCGAACTTTCCGGCAAAGAAGTTCCGAAAGAGCTTGAAGACGAAAGAGGTAAGGCGATAGACTCTATGACGGATGCACAGCAGTATATTCACGGAAAAAAATTTGCGATATTCGGCGATCCGGATATGCTCACGGGATTAACGAGTTATCTCCTTGAAATGGGCGGAATTCCAAAATATGTGTTATGCTCAAACGGTACGGAAGAATTTAAAAAAGAAATCGAGGATTTGTTTGCCTCTTATTCGGAAAATCAAGGCGAGGTTTATATAGACAAGGATTTATGGCATTTGAGGTCATTACTCATGACGGGACCCGTCGATATGCTTTTGGGACCGTCCCACGGTAAATTTGCGGCAAGGGAAGCTAACATTCCTCATATCAGGGTAGGCTATCCCATCTTTGACAGGGTAAATATTCATCGCTATCCGCTTTACGGGTATAGCGGGGTTATTAATCTGACCACATGGATAGTTAATAAATTTTTGGATATTTTGGATGATACCAGCGACGATGCCCATTTCGAGCTTATGAGGTAAGTTCGGCAATATTAACCTAACAAGATTTAAATTAAAGGAAGTGATACAAAATGCGCATTACAGCCAAAGAAGAATATTTTGACGAGCCTGCCTGCGAGCATAACGGCGTTGCTAAGGATAAAAAAGCCTGTAAAACGGCAACACCGGGTTCTTCAACCGGCGGATGCGCGCTTGACGGGGCATATATTGTTTTAAGCCCGATAAAAGATGCCCTGAACATAGTACATGCTCCGATAAATTGTCTTGGAAATAGTTATAATCAAAGAACATCCGAAACTACTCAAAGAGAAAACTATTATATGTACGGTTTTACGACGGCGATAAATGAAAACGACCTCATTTTCGGCTCGGAAGACAAATTAAGGCAGGGCATAATTTATGTTTTTAACAGGTTTAAACCGAAAGCGGTGTTTATTTATAACACATGCGTGCCGGCGCTGACGGGGGAAGATATAGAAGGGGTTTCCAAGGAACTTGCGGCTGCGCTTAAAATTCCCGTTGTTCCGGTTTTTTCGCAGGGGTTTTCGGGAAATAAGAATCTTGGCAATAAAATTGCGGGAGATGCCCTTTTTACTTATATTATAGGGAGAAAAGAACCGGAAATAGATTTATTATCGGATTACAACATAAATTTAATAGGCGAATATAATATCAGAGGAGAGCTTTTTTTAATAAAAAAGGCTCTAAAACAGGCCGGCATAAATGTTCTTTCAACCATAACGGGGGACTCTACGATAGAAGAAATAATGTATTCCCACAAAGCGGGGCTTAATGTCGTGGTGTGCTCCAAGGCCTTGATATATCTGGCAAGAAAAATGAAGGAAAAATATGGGCTTCCTTATATAGAAGGGTCGTTTTTCGGCTTAACATCCACCAATAAGGCGATAATGGATATAGTAAACTCGATCGGGGATTATGAACTTACCTGCAGCGCGAAAAAATACATCAAAATAAGAACAAGGAATACCGAAGAAAATATTTATGAGTATAAAAGATTTTTAACGGGTAAAAAGGCTCTTTTATATACCGGCGGGGTTAAAAGCTGGTCTCTGATATCCGCCTTAAACGACTTAGGCATGAAGGTCGTTGCCACGGGGGTAAAAAAATCCACCGAGGAAGACAAACTAAGAATAAAAGAAATCGATGAAAACGGGAATATAATAATGCTCGATAACGGCAACCCCGTCAATCTTATTAAAATAGCGCGGGAAGAGCGGGTTGACATTATACTTGCAGGCGGAAGGAATCAATATACCGCAATAAAATCCCTTATACCCTTTTTAGATGTCAATCAAGAAAGGTTTAATCCTTATACATCCTATGAGGGCATGGAATTTTTGGCCAAGCAGATTTATTTCGAGATCAAAAATCCTTTGTTTAAATTATTAAAGGAATCAAATATAAATTTATAATTCTATGATGAATCCAATAAAAAATATTGAAATCAATCCTTTGCAGGCAAGCTCTTCGCTGGGAGCGGCGATGTTTTTTCTAGGGATTAATAATGCCGTGGTTCTTATGCACGGGGCCGTCGGTTGCGCAAGCTTTGACAAAGTTACGCTGACAAAGCATTTTCGCGAAAACATTCCGATAGTTACCACGGCTTTAAATGAATATGGAGCAATTCTGGGGGGAACCGACTTTTTAACATCAGGAATTAAAAACATTTATGAAAAAATGAAGCCGGATTTTATAGGTATTGCGTCATCAGGCCTCACGGAAACGAGCGGCGAAGATATTGCCGGCATTATCAGGGATTTTAAAGAAAAACAGGATTTGCCGTTTTCAAAAATAATTTATGCGGGCACTCCGGATTATAAGGGCAGCCTCGAAGACGGCTATATGCAAGCAATGTTGGCGCTGTTAGAGGACTTTTCGGGTAAGGAAACATATAAAACATTTAAAAAATCAAAGAAATTAACAAAGAGCGTAAATGTTTTCTGCCCGGTATCTTTCACCCCCCAGGATTTTTTGGAACTCCGGGAGGCCGTAGGTTATTTTGATTTAAAGCCGGTTATGATACCTGATTTGGGCTTATCCTTAGACGGCCATCTTGATGAAAGGGGATATTTACAGACAACCGCAGATGGGCTTGGGATTAAAGATATGGAAAATATTCATAATAGCGAATTTAACATAGTTATAGGTTTAAGTTTGGGAAACGCGGTTAAATCCATTAGTGAATTAACCGGTTTAGCGACATATTACTTTCCGAATGTGTGCGGGCTTAAAAATAGCGATAAACTTTTCAACCTTTTATCCGAACTTTCGGGTAAAGAAATTCCAGAAAAATATAAAAGGCAGAGAAGACAGCTTATGGATGCTTATTTAGATACGCATTTTTATTTTTTAGGAAAAGATATTGCGCTGGCTCTCGGCATAGATCTTTTAGATTCTTTTTCTATGATTTATTCGGAAATGGGCGCAAATTTAAAAATCGGAATATCGACAAAATTTAGCAATGATATTAAATATAGATTTTTAAATTTTTACGAAGGCGATTTAGATTTGCTTGATAATTACAGGAATGTTGACTTGATTGTTTCCAATTCCAATGCAGGATTTTATGTTAAAGATTTTAGAATACCCCTGCTTAAGGCAGGCTTTCCGCTAATCGACGAAATAGGACACGGCTATAAGCATTATATACTCTACAGAGGGGCGGTTAATCTTGCCGTTGAAAGCGCAAACTTGCTTAATAAAGGATAAAAAATTCAATTTAATCTAAAAATTTTTAAGGAGGGGGTCTAAATGAAGGTAGGTTTTGCCACAACTGATAATATTTTAATCAACGACCACTTTGGATGGGCTAAAAATTTTGCAATATACGAAATAAATCAGGAAGGTTTCAGATTTTTGGAAAATAGGCATTTTGAAGAAGATGAGATTGAGGAACTCAATAAGATAGATAAGAAGATTGAAGGGCTAAAAGATTTGAAGATTATTTTTGTAGAAAGCATCGGCGGGACGGCGGCCGCCCGCGTCGTAAAATCCGGCATTCATCCGGTTAAATCCAAGCCGAACGATAAAATAGAATATGTTATGAAAGACCTTAAAACGGTTTTATCGGGCAACCCGCCTCCATGGCTAAAAAAGATTATTTTTAAAGAATCCGGAAATATTGCAGGCTTGGTTTAAACTTTTAGATAAATGGCATTAAATTTGCAACTAAATTTAATAAATAAAAAATTGTGTCTTTTATTTTATTGAAAATAACGCCGGATCCGGTTATTAAATTATGGTAAACGAAAAAGGCCTGAATTTAAACATAAAAGTCTTAGTTGTTGATGATATAAAAGAAAGAAGGGAAGAACTTAAAGTTATTTTAAATTCTATTACAACTAATATATATGAGGCAGATAACGGCGCGTTAGCTACCTTAGCGGCAGAAGAATTTAAGCCGGATATTATCTTTATGGATATAAAGATGCCGTCGATGGATGGAATTACCGCCTGCAAAAAGATTATGGAGGCAAACCCCGTTCCCATTATTTTTTTAACGGCGGGCGCGGGCGATATAAAAGATTATGATAAATATATGGAAGAACTTAAGGGATCAGGGGCATTTTCTTACATAATGAAACCTGCCAGAAAGAGTGAAGTTTTAGCTCAGACAATCATTGCAATCGAAAATTTTAAAAGATTGCAGGATATAAAAAGAGAGAACGAAACCCTGAAGCAATATATCGAGGATAGAAAGTTAATTAACAAGGCGAAAAGTATCCTTATGGATAAAGAAAGCATCCCCGAAAAAGAAGCGCATAAAAGACTTCAAAGATTAAGCATGAGCAGCGGGCGTCCATTAGCGGATATCGCAAGAGCTATTATTTTGACAAGTTCAAGTTGAAGATATTTATTCGGAAAGATTATAAGATAATTTAAATATAACATAATAATAAGGAGTAATTTATGGAAATGGTAAGAGCGATTATCAGGCCGGAGAAAGAAAAAGATGTGCTTAAGGCACTCGAAGAAAACGGATTTGTTTCGGTTACGAAGATGCATGTTTTTGGAAGAGGGAAACAAAAGGGAATTAAAGTAGGGGATGTGGTTTACGATGAATTGCCAAAACTGGAACTTATGATTGTCGTGAAGAAAGAGGACGCGAACAGGGTTTGCGATATTATTCAGGAAAATGCCGTTACGGGGCATATCGGCGACGGCAAGATATTTGTTGTGCCTGTTTCAAAGACCTACACGGTAAGAACCGGCGCCGAAGGCTTATAATATTATTTATTATACATTAATTTATTTATGTTAAATTCATATTAACGAGGTTTTTATGGAATCTAAATTCGAAGAAAATATTGTAGAGATTATTGCTATAATAAGAAGACATAAAATTCAAGAAACAAAAGATGCGTTAGATAAAGAAGGTTTCAGCCAGATGACCTTTTATTCCGTTCACGGCAGAGGCAGGCAAAAAGGCAGCGGAGGGCTTGCAAGCGAACTCGACCCCGGTTTAAATCTAATTAATAATAAAACCGATATAGCCGATAATGATTACAGCTTTTTGCCTAAAAGGATGATATCATTAGTGGCGCCCGTACAGGAGACGGATAAAATCGTAAAGATAATAGCAGATGTAAATAGTACGGGCCATTACGGCGACGGCAAGATATTTGTTGTGCCTGTAAGGCTTGTCGAAAGGATAAGGACGGCGGAAGAAGGACTGTACGCTGTGAGTTAAGTCAAAAAGAAAAGGAACGCCGCTCCAACGAAAGCAGTTTGGCTTTAAAATGTGCGCCTCCGCCCCCGGAATATCCGCCCAATTTTCCGCCGGAGGTTATTATCCTGTGGCACGGTATAACGATGGGCGTTTTGTTTATAGATAAAGCGCCGGCGCAAGCCCTCGAGTAAGTTCCTTCAAAGCCTGCTTTCAGCGCAAGTTCCTTGTATGACATCGTTTCGCCGTACTTAATAGAGCGTGAGGCAAAAAGTATCTTTTTTGTAAAATCGCCATAGCAAGAAAAGTTTACGGGGATTTTTGCGAAGTCGGCAATTTTGCCCGAAAAATAGTTATCCAATAGATTTATCAGGCTGCACAAATGATCCATGCGGTTATAATCATTCTGCCCCAGCAATATTAAAAATTGCTCGTTTTGATTTGACCGCTTGCCGTTAAATTCCTTAAAAGTTTTGATATCGGAATTTTTTATTTTTATTTCTTCGATACAATTTTCCGATAACTTTATTTCCAAATCGGTTATTTTTGTCTTAAATTCAAAAATATATAACAATGACTTGTGATTTAGCTTTTTATTTTAATTATGCCCGCAAGTTTTATTGGCGCAGGAACAAGCAGGAGCGGGGGCTGCCGCGTTTTCCGTTTTTGTTTTTTGGGATGCGCTTTCCGGACTAGAACTGTTGTAATCGGTCTTATACCAGCCCGAACCTTTTAATACAAAACTTGAATTAGATATAAGCTTTTCTAATTTTCCTCCGCATTCAGGACAGGTTCCCAAAGGTTTTTCATTAATACCCTGAATTACTTCCATATAATTGCCGCAGTCTTTGCATTTGTATTCCCTGATAGGCATTTTTGACCTCCGTAAAAATATTTATTGATAAATTTTATTGGCATTCGATTGTTTCGTTAATTATATCATAAATTTACAAATCATGAAATATGATTATACATCTTTGCGCAGTTTTATTATATAATACATATAAGATTATTTATTATAAGATTTTTT
>JAJZXJ010000004.1:52115-97232 GCA_021802425.1 bacterium
TTTATTATAAGATTTTTTGTTTATTTTATAATTAAAATAGGTTAATTTAAATTATGGGAAATTACAATGGACAGAAAAACTGTAATAGAAAACATATTTAAAAAAAATTTCTGCGTGAAACCCGGAGAAACTGTTTTAATTTATACCGATACAATATCTAAAGATGAAAATATCACAAAAAAGGATAGGTCAAGAAGAGAAAAACTTATAAAAATTGCTTCCGATTTTATGGACATAGGAAAAAATTTTGGGAATGTTAAATATATCGAATACGAATCCTTAAAAGAACACGGAAACGAACCTCCGATAGAAGTCTGGAAGTCTGCCTTCGGCAAATCATTTTTTGAATTTATAAAAGAAAATAAACTTTTGGTTAATATTACTCAAAAAATAATAAGCGGCGGGCAAAAAAAATTATTATCCGATTTTATCGCAAACCATAACGGCGAATACGTCAACGCCGTTATTGCCCTTTCTAATTTTTCCACAAGCCATACCCTGTTTAGAGACCTCATAACCAATTACGGCGGCGCCAGGTTCGCAAGCATGCCTTTATTCGAAGACTCTATGTTCGAAACCGCTCTAAATATCGATACAACCGAATTAGCCGATTTTACCTTAAATGTTTATAAAAAGTTGCTCGATGCTTCCAAAGTAAACATAAGTGCAAAAAACGGAACGGATATAACCTTTTACATCCGCGAAAACGGTTTTATGTCCGATACCGGCTTGCTTAACAGCAGGGGTTCTTTTAGCAATCTTCCCGCAGGCGAGGTTTATACCGCGCCTTTAGAAAATATGACGCATGGAAAATTTGTTATGGAATATGCGCCGACTTCTAAACTTAAAAAGCCTCTTACGCTTTATATAGACAAAGGCAAGTTAAGCTATATCGAAGGGGACGACGATTTTAAACGGCACTTGACCGAGGCGATAGAAAAGAACAATCTTGTATCCAATATCGCCGAGCTCGGCATAGGAACAAACAGAGCGGCGAAAAACTTTCAAAATATACTGGAGGCCGAAAAAATTTACGGCACTATCCACATGGCGCTTGGAGATAACTCATCATTCGGCGGAATCGTAAGGGTCAATTTTCATGAGGATTTTATTTTATTTAATCCAGAAATTACGGTTACGACAAAAGACGGAAATAGTTTTAAGTTATCGCATTAAACATCGCATTTGCTTTACATAATTTAAATTATGGAAGACATAAAATCGATAGATTATTTTAAATCTTTAAATGAGGGCATTTTAAATGATGTTATGCCCCTCTTTAGGGAAGAAAACTATGAAGCGGGCGAGAATATTTTTATAGAAGGGGATAAATCTAAAGGAATATACTTTGTTATGCGGGGAGCGGTTAAGGTTTATAAATCGTCTAAAGACGGCAGGGAGCAGATACTTAAGCTTATTTACGCGGGGGATTCCTTTAACGATGTTACGGTATTTACAAGCGATAAAAACCCTGCTTCGGCAGATGCCGTTACAAATGTTAAATTGTATTTATTGTCCCGTGACAATATTATCGGTTTAATTTACAAGCATCCCGAAATATCTTTGAATATCATAAAGAGTATGACCGAGAAACTAAGATATTTAACGGGCAGGATAGAAGATCTTTCGTTAAAACACACGCAGGAAAGAATTGCAAAGATACTCCTTTTATTCGAGGGCAAAAAATTAAGCCAGAAAATAATTGCCGATATTGCGGGAACGGCAAGAGAGGTTGTTTCAAGGGCGCTGAAAGATTTTTCGTCTCACGGCATCATAAAGATAGATAAAAGGGATATAATAATATTAGATAAGAAAAAATTGAAGGATTTGGGGGAATAACCGAAATAACAACCGGAAATGCGTATTATAAGCGGGTCATTAAGGGGAAGGAAAATTCCCAATGTATATAAAATCAAAAATGTTTCGCCGTCATCGGACTTTTTAAAAGGGGTATTGTTTAATGTAATCGGACGCGATATAAGGGGCAAGGTTTTTTGCGATTTATACGCAGGTTCAGGCAATATAGGTTTTGAAGCCCTTTCAAGGGGGGCAGCTTTCTGTGTTTTTGTTGAAACCTCACCCGCTTTAATACCTTTAATAATAGATCTTTCAAAAAAATTCGGCATCGAAGAAAAAGTTAAGATTATAAAAAAGGATGTGTTTAAGGCTTTAGAAAAGGGGCTTTTAAAAGAATATAAGCCTGATTATATATTTCTTGACCCGCCTTATAATTTAGGGCTTTGCGGGAAAACAATTGACGGGATAATAGCAAGCTTATCTCCCCTTGATTTTAATGCCGGTAATAATATTATAGTCCAGCACGATAAACGGGAGATTTTACCTGCGAAATATCCCCCTTATAAACTCGTAAGCGAGAAAAAACACGGCAAATCGGTTTTATCATTTTACCGCGTGTTATAAACCCACTTCCAGTTTTTAATCTCGGGCATATCGTCATCGTATTTTGAAATATATTCTTTGTGATTTATAATTTTATTAGTCATTTCCTCTTTAATATATGCGGCTTTATATTTAAGATACGGAACCCTGTCCGCGGCATCCATGACAAGATGGAATCTGTCTAAGTCGTTTCTAACCGTCATATCAAAAGGCGTGGTTGTTGTTCCTTCCTCTTTGTAGCCCCTTACATGAATATTTTTGTGGTTCGTTCTTCTGTAGCTAAGCCTGTGTATCAACCACGGATACCCGTGGAAGGCAAAAACAACCGGTTTGTCTTCCGTAAACAGGGTATCGAATTCCTTATCGGATAAGCCGTTAGGGTGTTCTTCCTTCGGCGTCAGCGTCATTAAATCAACCACATTAATAACCCTTATTTTAAGTTCCGGAGCAAGATTGTTTAAAATAGACGCGGCCGCAAGGGTTTCCAATGTCGGGACATCCCCGGCGCATGCCATAACGATGTCAGGTTCATAACCCCTGTCATTGCTTGCGAAATCCATTATTCCCAGCCCCTTTTTGCAAATCTTAATAGCGGAGTCCATATCGTACCACTGAAGTTCTTCTTGCTTGCCGGCTATTATGACATTTATCCTGTTCTTACTTCTAAAACATTTGTCGGCAATTGCAAGGAGCGTATTTGTATCCGGCGGCAAATATATTCTTATATATTTAGGTTTTTTTGTTATTACATGGTCGATAAATCCCGGATCCTGATGTGAAAAACCGTTATGGTCCTGCCGCCATACGTGAGATGTCAAAAGATAATTTAAAGAAGGTATCGGTCTTCTCCATTCTACTTCATCTGCTTCTTTCAGCCACTTTGCATGCTGGTTAAACATAGAGTCTATTATATGAATAAAGGCTTCGTAGCATGAAAAAAAGCCGTGCCTTCCTGTTAATAAATATCCTTCCAGAAGGCCTTCGCAAGTATGTTCGCTAAGTATTTCGATAACCCTTCCTTTATGGGACAGATGGTCGTCATAATTAAAAATATCACCCCACCACTGTCTATCGGTTACATCAAAAACAGCGTTAAGCCTGTTTGAATTATGCTCGTCGGGACTGAAAATTCTAAAGTTATCGGGGTTTAATTTAACTACATCGCGCAGGTAATATCCAAGCGTGGTTGTGGCTTTTCCGTAAACCGTAGCGGGTTTTTCCGCCTTTTCGGCATATTTTGTAAAATCGGGGAGAACTAAATCTTTTGACAATAAGCCGCCGTTAGCATGGATATTGGCGCTCATCCTTTTTTCTTTTTTAGGAGTAAATTCCTTTATTTTGTTTATTAAAGAACCTTTTTCATCGAATAATTTTTCGGGTTTATAAGATTTCATCCAGTTTTCCAATATTTTTATATGTTCAGGTTTTTCTTTAAAATCCGTGATCGGAACCTGATGAGCGCGCCAGTACCCCTCAAGCTTAAGTCCGTCAATCTCTTTCGGGCATGTCCAGCCTTTAGGGGTTTTTAAAATTATCATGGGATAGACAGGTCTTGTAAAATTTTTATCATTTTTTTTATTTACGGTATTTCTAATAGTATTAATTTCTTCAGAAATTTTATCAAGCGTCAATGCCATTTTATTATGGGCTATATTTACATCTTCCGCTTCGACAAGATAAGGTGTATATCCATAGCCTTTAAACAGATTTATCAACTCTTCTTCGTTTATGCGGGCCAATATTGCCGGGTTATTAATTTTATAGCCGTTTAAATGTAAAATCGGAACGACGATGCCGTCTATCAAGGGGTTTAAAAACTTGTTAATATGCCATGAGGCAGCCATCGGTCCGGTTTCGGCTTCGCCGTCTCCGACGACGCAAAAAACGGTTAAATCAGGGTTATCTAACGCCGCCCCATAGGCATGGCTTAAGGCATAACCAAGCTCGCCGCCTTCATGGATAGAGCCCGGAGTTTTAGGGGAAACATGGCTTGGGACGCCGTCCGGCGTAGAAAATTGTCTGAAAAGCGCTTTAAGTCCGCCTCCGTTTTCGGAAATATTCGGATAATATTCACTGCAGGTTCCTTCGATGTAAGTATTTGCGATGATTGCAGGGCCGCCGTGCCCGGGACCGGTAATAAACAGCGAATTTAAATCATATTTTTTTATGATTCTATTTAAATGCGCATAAATAAAATTAAGTCCGGGCGAGGTACCCCAGTGTCCTAATAACCTGGGTTTTATATGTTCGAGTTTTAAGGGGGTTAGCAGTAATGGGTTATCCATTAAATAAATCTGCCCTATCGTTAAATAGTTTGCGGCATCGAAATACAGATTTAATGTTTGAAGTTCGCTTGCAGAAAGATAATTTCTAAATTTTTCGGCTTGAGAAGTATTCATTCATGCCTCCTTATATATAATTAAAATTAATATTTAAGGTTGTTTTTATACCGCAGGCCGTTTCATAACCTATCCATTTTCTTTGAATAGCTCCTTAACATAATGGAGTTAAGCGATACGGTTATACTGGAAACCGCCATTGCCGCCCCCGCCGCTGCCGGCGGCAGCAGCCAGCCGGTGAAGTGGTAAAAAACTCCCGCCGCGAACGGGATACCCAGCCCGTTAAAGAAAAATGCCCAAAAAAGGTTTTGTTTCACTTTGTTTAAAGTTTTTCTGCCGAGCGCCACGCTTTTATAAGCATCTTTAATATCGCTTTTTACTAATATAATGTCGCCGGTTTCCCTTGCGACATCGGTTCCGCTGCCTATTGCTATTCCTACATCGGCATAAGCCAGCGCCGGCGCATCGTTTATGCCGTCGCCGACCATTGCGACTTTTAATCCTAAATTTTTTAGTTTTTTTATTTCATTAAGTTTGTCCTGCGGTAAAACATTTGCGATGACATTTTTTTCGTCTATCCCCACTTGAACGGCAACGCTTGTAGCTGAATTTAGATTGTCCCCCGTTAAAAGATATGCCGCTATGCCCATGGATTTTAATTTAGTTATCGCTTCTTTTGCCCCTTTCTTAACTTTGTCTGCTAAAGTAATAATGCCGGCCATATCTGAGCCGGCAGAAATTCCGATAACGGTTTTGCTTTCCTTTGCATATTTTTCCTCAAGTTCGCTAAATTTAGACAAATCGATATTTTCAGTCTCGAACAGCCCTTTCTTCCCGATAAGAATCTTTTTACCGCCGTAATTCAATGTTATGCCAAGGCCGCCTATTTCTTGATAATAGGCAGGCTGAACCTCGGCTCTGTCTATACCGACGGCAGTTTTTTCGTTAGATTCGTTATATTTCTTAACTATTGCCGCTGCAATAGGGTGGGAGGAAAAACCCTCTCCGTAAGCGGCGATTTTTAAAATTTCATTTGCCGGTAAACTGCCTAAGGGTATTATATCCGTTACCTCAGGTTTGCCGTAAGTAATTGTACCAGTTTTATCAAAAACAACGGCGTTTATTCTTGCTATCTCTTCGAGGCCGGATGATTTTTTTATTAATATCCCCTTTTCGAGGCCGATTGAACTTCCAACCATAAGAGCCATAGGCGTAGCAAGCCCCATTGCGCAGGGGCAGGCTATAACCAGTACCGCGATAGCGGCGGATAGAGCAAATAAAAAATTAGAATGAAAAATATATCTCCATGAGAAGAATGCTATTAAAGATATTGCAACGACGATTGGAACAAAATAATTAGTTACTTCATCGGCTATTCGCTGAATCGGCGCTTTATCCGCCTGGGCATCTTCCACAAGCCGGACTATTTGTGAAAGTATCGTATCTTTGCCAACCCTTAAAGCCTTTATTTTTATAACCTGCCCTATGTTTATCGTTGCGCCGCTTACCTCGCCGTTAACCTTTTTTTCAACGGGGATAGGTTCACCCGTCAGCATAGACTCGTCTATCTGGGTTTGCCCCTCCATGATTACACCGTCAACGGGAATTTTATCACCCTTTTTTACTAAAAGAATATCCCCCGCTTTCACGCTCGAAGTGTCCACCACCTTCACTGCCCCGTTGTTTTCGATAAGGTTCGCTTTGTTAGCCTGAAGTTTAAACAGGGCTTTTAATGAGGATGCCGCCCTTTGTTTCGATATTTTTTCCAAAAATTTTCCCGTCCTTATAAAAAGTATCAGTAATACCGCGGTATCGAAATATAATTGTCCGTTAATTAAAAATACCGATGCGACGGAATAAAAATATGCCGCCGATATTCCCAATGCAACAAGAACATCCATATTGGACGAAAAACTTTTTAAAGAATAATACGCCCCCTTATAAAACGTCAATCCTGCGGTAAATTGAACTATCGTGGCTAATATAAATAAAATAAATACCTTAAATTCATTCGGAGTTTCCGCCATTTTTGCCATGCCGAACATATTTTTATAGGTCAGTATAACGACGGGAATTGTAAGAATGAATGTAAATATTAACCAATAAAGGTCTTTTTTCCAATCCGGTATTTTACGAAACCATTTGTCTATAAACGGGATATGTGCGTTTATGCTTAAGGATTTTTCCGTATCAAAGCCGGTTTCCGTTTCGTCCATAGGCGTGTATCCGCTTTCCGTTACGGCTTTAAATATAGCCTCTTTAGATGTTAGGGACGGGTCGAACGATACAAATCCGCTTTCCCCGGCAAAATTAACGGTTACTTTATTTATTCCATCGATCTTCCCAACCCCTTTTTCGATGGTTCTGGCGCAATTTGCGCAGTGCATCCCTTCTATCTTAAATCTGAGGTTTTCTGCTTCCGGTTTTTCCTGTTTATTTTTACCCTCTGCCGGTTGAATTGCCCGGCGTTGCAATATGGTTTGCTGCGCTTCATCTATAAGCTCGGCGCCGAACCCGGCAAATTTAACCATTTTAATTATTTCATCGGGCGAAAGATTATTTGCATCCGAATCGACATAGAGGGTTTCGTTTACGAAGTTAAGCCGCGCGTTTTTGACGCCGTCTATTCTTTTTACGGTGTCGGCTATGGTTTCCGCGCAAGAAGCGCAATCCATTTTGCTTATTTTGAATTTATATTGTTTTTGTTGCGAGGGGGCGGCATTTCCTTTATCGGTCAAGGTGGGAGAACGGTCCTTCGTTTCGTGTCCATGGTCGTCTTCTTCTTCGGTTTCATAACCCGCTTCTTTTATGGCTTTTTTAATATCAGAGGTTGAAGTCGTTCCTTCGTCGAATGCCACATCAGCGCATTTATCTTTAAGGCTTACATTGACGGATTTCACTCCTTTAATGGAAGATACGGCTTTTGTAACGGTTTTTACGCAATGTTCGCATGTCATTCCATGGACGGCTATTTTTTCATTTTTCATGATAGGTCTCCCGTTAATTATTAAGATATATCTCTATCTGATATATATATATTTATACCAGTTTATCATAGATTATTATGCACATTATAGCACTGCAGGGAACTTTTTTCAAACGGAGCAAGCGGATCCCCAAATCGGGATTTGGGCGGATTTATTCTATTGAAAAAATAATCGTTAAGTTTTATAATATATCACTTATATACAAAATAAAAGCATTTAACGAGGTTGATAAATGGCAAATATATCTAAATATAAAACCGCCGTTTACCCGGGTTCATTCGACCCTGTTACTTACGGTCATTTAGATGTTTTAAAAAGAAGCCTCAGCGTATTTGACAAGGTGGTTGTGGCGGTTGCCTGCAATAAAAAGAAGCCTTATCTTTTTAAGCAGTCTATGAGGATTGACCTTATAGACAGGATTTTAAAAGAAGACGAAGAAATAGACAATAACAGGGTTGAAGTAATAGCTTTAAAGGGACTTCTTGTTAAGTATGTAGAAAGCATTAACGCAAAGGTAATTATAAGAGGACTTAGGGCGGTTTCCGATTTTGAATACGAGCTTCAGCTCGCGATAACTAACAGGACGCTTAATTCCGACATAGAGACGATATTTATGATGACCGCCGAAAAGTACTCATTTTTAAGTTCCACTATAGTTAAGGAGATTTCCCGTCTCGGAGGAGATGTTTCCAGCATGGTTCCGAAGGTAATCGCCTCCGAGCTTGCGAAAATTTATTCCAAAGGAGAAAATGATGAAACTCTCATGTAGAGCGTCTTCAATAAAGCCGTCCGCCACTCTTGCCATAACCGCAAAGGCTAAAAAACTTAAAGCCGAAGGGAAAAATATTATCGGTTTTGGAGCAGGCGAACCGGATTTCGACACGCCGGGTTATATCAAAAACGCCGTCAAAGACGCCCTAGACAAAGGTTATACCAAATATACCCCGGTTTCGGGAATCGAGGAGCTTAAATCGGCAATTGCGGATAAGTTTTTATCCGATTATAATGTTGGATACGAACAGAGCGAGATAATCGTTTCTTGCGGCGGAAAGCACAGCCTTTACAATCTCTTTTCGGCTCTCTTAAACGAAGGCGACGAGATTATTATCCCGTCGCCCTATTGGGTGTCTTATACCGAAATTATAAAGCTTTCAGGAGGAGTTCCCGTTGTAGTCGATACATCCCGAAACGGGTTTAAATTTAACCTGAGGATGCTTGAAAGTAATTTGACGAAAAAGACAAGGGGATTAATCATAAACAGCCCTTCTAATCCGACAGGGGTTTTAATGGACGAGAAAGATATTATCGAGATCGCAAACTTTGTCAAAAAGAAAGGTTTATACATAATAACCGACGATATTTATGAAAAAATAATCTTTGACGATAAAAAATTTTTTAATGCGCTGATGGCCGGCAAATCGATGAAAGAAAATACCGTTGCCGTCAATGCGGTTTCTAAGACATACTCTATGACCGGATTCAGAATAGGCTATACGGCGGGTCCCAAAGATTTAATATCGGCAATGAATAATATCCAGTCCCAAAGCACATCCAACCCCACGACATTTGCCCAATACGGGGCTTTGGCGGCATTAAAGGGCGGTTATGATTTTACCGTTATGATGCGGAACGAATTTCAAAAAAGAAGGGATTATATGATGGATTTTTTTGACAAAAACATAAAAAGCGTTACCCCCGTTAAGCCGGATGGGGCATTTTATATTTTTGCCGATATTTCAAAGGTCTTTGACGAAAGCGGGAATAAAATAAATTCCTCGACCGAGTTTTGCGATTACCTGTTAGATAAATATCTTGTCGCAGCCGTTCCCGGCGTTGAGTTCGGGAATGACAATTTTATAAGGCTGTCTTTTGCGACAAGCCTTGATGTCATAAAAGAAGGTTTAAATAGAATAAAAGAAGCGGTATCCTTTTGAGGCAAATAATTTTATGAAAAGGGCTCATAAATACATCCTTAACTTTCTTAATAATAACAGGGGCGATTTTAACTTATTTAAGTTTATCCTTAAGCTCCCCTTATTTTTAATATCGTATGCGGTTATTCTTTCTACAAAAACAAAAAGAACATTATATAACCGTTCTTTTATTTTTAAAGCGAAAGAACCGGGCATGTTTACGGTTAGCATAGGGAATATAAATTTGGGAGGAGCCGGAAAAACCCCGTTTTCTTACACGATTGCCGAATACTTGTACGGACGGGGTTTAAAGCCCTGTATCATAAGCAGGGGCTACAAAGGCCGTTTAAAAAAAAAATCTATATTGCCGGTTGGGAGTACGAGCTTGAGGATGTCCGGCAAAAGCTTCCAGACGAAGTAATTCTTTTAGTTGAAAGGTTTAAATCAAAAAATATTCAGATACCCGTTATAGTTTCCAGAAACCGATTATCGGCCGCAAAAGTTTGTTCGGGGGAGGATAGCATATATTATAATCTTGCCGAAGACCTTAATGTATTTTCAAACTTAGATTCAACAAAACCCCCGGGCGAAAAGGTAGATTTAAGCGCAAATCCGTCCGATGATGCCGTGCATAATTTTTCCGATCATTGCTTATATAAAGATGTTTGCGATAAATATGAAGAATATAAAAAGATTGCCGTCTTAGATGACGGATTTACCGCTTTAAATATCAAAAGGGATTTAAATATAGTTCTGATAGACAGGACTAAGGATATTTTTAATCAGAATGTTATTCCCGCCGGGATTTTAAGGGAGGACTTAACTGTTCTTAAATATGCCGATATTATAATTATAACCAAAAATACCGAACAAGCCGGCGATATTACAAAAATAACCGATAAAAATTTAGAGAAAGACATTAAAAGATTTAATAAATCCTGCCCCGTATTTTATTCTCATTATAAGCCCGTTAATCTTTTAGGAGGGGACGCCGGGCAAAAATCGTTAAATTTTGACAGCCTCCATGACAAACGGATGCGGATATTGACCGTCTGTGCAATCGGAAACCCGGATTACTTTTACGATAATTTGAGTAGCCGCGGGATTAAAATAGACGGCAAGTTTGAGTTCGAAGACCACCATAGATATACGGGGCAGGATTTAACCTTATTAAAGAGCGCCGTAAATCTTAATAATCCCTATATTATTATAACTACTTTAAAAGATTATGTTAAATTAAAAAAGTTTGGCGAACGGAAAGAATATAAGAATATTATAGAAAAGGTTTATTATTTGGATTTTGAGCTGGTTATAGATAAATTATTTTTTGAGTTTATTTATGATAATTATAAAAAATATATAGAAAGGATCAATCCAGAATTACTTCCCTATATAATTAAAAATTAAACAAAAGATGAAGAAAAATAGGATACTGTTATATGTTGAATTTATTGCAGTTTACGGGTTTTATCTTTTTATAAACATTATCCCTCTTGGTTTAGCGTTAAAATTGGGCAGGATTTTAGGGATAATGTTTTATAAAATCGATAAAAGACATGCAAAAAATACGATTAATAACTTAACCATCGCTTTTCCGAATAAAAAAAAAGAGGAGCTAAACGATATTTGCATTAATTTTTACAAAAATATCGGCATGGTTTTCGTTGAGATTTTTAGATTAAACAGGTATAATAAAAAGAATATAGACAGCTTTGTTGACTCGGATTTCGACGCGTTTAAGGGCATTTACAAAAAGCAGGGAATACTTCTCTTAACCGCTCATTTCGGCAATTGGGAGCTTTTGGCAAAAACTTTCAGCCTGAAAGGTTATTCAGGCAATGTTTTAGCAAGGCCGTTAGATAATCCTTATATAGAAAAAATTCTTTATGGATTAAGGACAAATTCCGGGAATAAGGTAATATATAACAGGGAAAATGCTATTAAAAGCATAATGTCGGCATTAAATAAAAATGAAATGGTCGGATTTTTGCCGGACGAGAATGCTTCGAAACGGATAGGCGTATTTGTAGATTTTTTTGGCGTTAAAGCCTGCACTATGCCGGGTATGGCGAATATTGCCGCAAAGACAAAAGCCCCGGTCATTCCGGCTTTTATTGTCAGGGTTAAAGACGGCAATTTTAAAAAACATAAACTGATAATCGGTGAACCCCTTGAGATAACCTATACCGGAGACAGAAAGACCGATATGATGAACATCTTGAAAATGTTCAATGAAACGGTAGAAAACATAATTAAAAATTATCCCGAGCAGTGGTTTTGGATTCACAACAGGTGGAAAACAAGGCCGGATCCGGAGAAATAAATATATGGAAAAATGCGTATTTTTAGACAGGGACGGCGTCCTGATTAAAGATGTCGGCTATTTAAAAAATCCAAACGATATAATTTTAATGCCGCAAACAATCGAGGCATTAAAGAATTTAAAGAAAATCGGGTTTTTGCTCATAATAGTTACAAATCAGGCGGGTGTTGCAAAAGGTTTTTTCACCGTAGATGATTTGGAAAGAGTTAATAAAAGATTGATAAAGGTTTATGAAACTAACGATATTGCGATAGACGATTTATATTTTTGCCCCCACCACGAAAATGGAATTGTAGAGCCTTATAATATCAAATGTTCTTGCAGAAAGCCCGATTTGGGAATGGTGGTTAAGGGCGTAGAAAAGTTCGGCATCGATATTAATAAATCATTTATGATTGGAGATAAGGACAGCGATATTCTTCTCGCAAAAAATTCCGGTTTAAGGTCGTTTTATATAAAAAATTCGATGTATGAGCATGATGAAAATATAATCCCGGATTTTTATGTTTCAGGCTTAAAAGAAGCTTCGGATATTATAATAGAATTACAGGGCGGCTGAGAAAGAGTTATCGCATCTTTATTTTTTGTTTGATTTTAAATAAAAAGTTTGTTAAAATTTAATGCTTAAATTTATATATACCAATAAAAAGAGGACAGACTTAAGTTTGTCCTCATAAACAAGGAGTAAACTATGGCAAATCATAAATCGGCTGAGAAAAGGGCAAGGCAAACGAAAAAAAGAACTTTGCGCAACACGGGCAGTATTTCGAAAATGAAAACGAATATTAAAAAATTTAAAGCGGCTGTTTCTCAAAACGATAAAGAAAAGGCTCTGGAACTTTTTAAATTAAATGCGTCTTATATTATGCATTTGGCATCCAAAAGTATAATTCATAAAAATAATGCCTCAAGGAAAATCTCGGCGCTGGCGAGGCTTCATAACTCAATCAAACAGGATTAGCGTTATCTTAAGTTTTTGGAAATATCTAAAAACCCAAGTTTAAAGATACATTCTTCGAATATCAGATTTTGAGGGTAGGATGTTGTTTTAAGCCTGAAGTCCGTTTCTCCCAGCAGTTCCATAATTCTTTTAAGTTCATGAACAGAAAATAAAGATAGATTTTTTAGAAATTTCTTTTTGAGAAAAGGCAGAATCCCGTTTATCCGTAAAATGGTTTCGAAATCCATACCAGAGGATTCCTGCACCTTTGCTTTATGGAGCTTTCTCGCTTCGTTGTACAATACCGATATAATTTTTACAGGCTCTTCCCCGTCATTATAAATAACGCCGAATATTGAAAATGCCCCCCTTATATCCTTATCAAATATTTTATCGACAAAATCAAAAATAGTGAATGTTTTTGAAAAAGCAAGAAGCGGCTTTAATTCGTTAACGGAAAGTTCTTTTGATTTGTTTTCGGTTTTAATCCCCGATGCTATTTTGTTAAGTTCGTTATCGATATTTACCGTGTTATTACCCGTATATCTAATAAGGCAATATACTGCTTCATCGGAAATTTTTATACCTTTTTCTTTAGATAAATTTTTAATATAAGAGAAAAGTTCATTTTCATATAGAAGCCGGATTTTATGAAGTTTAAAATAATTTTTGGTTTTTAATTCCTTGAAAAATTTAATATTTTCGTTAATTTTCGGGCTGTTATCATAAAAAATGATTACTGTTGCCGGGGATGGAGAGTTTAAGTAACCCAGCAGTCCAGTATCATTAAGAAACGAGCCGTCAAAATCTTCTACCTGTATAACCCTTTTTTCCGAAAGCACCGGATAACTGTTGGCTATGGCTAAAAAATCGACGGGCGAGGGGGATATAAGCCTGTCAAAATTAAAATCAGTCTGTTCTTTTTTTAATATTCCGGATTTTATTTTTTCTATTTCCTTAGCAATTCTAAAATCATCTTCCCCGTAAAAAAAATAGACGAGAATATCTTTTTCCATATTTAAATTTTATAATAAAAAATATCTTTTTAAAAGATATTAATCTTAAACCTTAATTCTATGTCGGAAGTATCGGGACTTAAGGTTTAAATTTTGCGGTTGACTTTTATATCATATTTTATTAATATAATTTCATCATGATAGAATTTTTGACGATTATATTAATAGTTTCTGCCGTTTTCTTGGTTATCGTTATTCTTATGCAGCAGGGCAAAGGGCAAGAAATGGGCGCCGTGTTCGGGGGGAGTTCCCAAACCATATTTGGAGCTTCCGGCGCGGGAAATTTTTTAACTAAAGCTACCGCTATTCTAGCCTTAATTTTTATGGCTTCGGCATTTCTAATATCTTACATTTCGGCCAAGCAGGTAAGCCCTATCGCAATTAAAAGTTACATTAAAAAGGCGGAAAAACCGCCTTTGGTTAAAAAGGTTGCCAAGCCTGCCCCTAAAGCCAAAGCCTTAACTAAGCCATTTAAGCCGTTAAAAACGGTTAATAATAAATAATTTACTTTAATAGGTAAGTTTTAATAAAAATGCCGAAGTGGTGGAATTGGTAGACACGCCATCTTGAGGGGGTGGTGGATAATATCCGTGCCGGTTCGATTCCGGCCTTCGGCACCATTGTTAGCCTTCCCGCAAGGAGTTCTCCGTTAGCCAATCTTCTTTGACATAAGCAGGGTAAATTCCCTTAAGAACGCATTATTATAAAGGTGGCTGTTTAAGTTCATCTGATTTAAGGCGTCCTGCATGCTTAATCTTATTCTATACGGCCTATTTCTTGTAAGAGAATCGAATTTGTTGGCGATTATTAAAATCTTTCCGTAAGTCGAAATATCTTCTTCTGTCTTGCCGAATGGATAACCAGAGCCGTTTGAAGCTTCGTGATGTTCTAAAATACCGTTAACAACATCATTATTCTCCATATCGTTTTGCAGCGCAATATCTTTTGAATATATAGGGTGTTTTTGGATTTCGTTAAGCTCGATTTCCCCCAAATCCCTTTTTGACAGAAGCGCTTTGGGAATTTTTAATTTTCCGATATCGTGTATAAGCCCCGATAAACCGATTTCAAAAAGCGAAATTTTATTGGCAAAGCCAAGCCTGTTTGCCAAAGACATAGCATAAATACTAACATTAATCCCGTGGCTTACTTCATTATAATCGTAATCGGAAAGATTTAAAAGATTAGTAAAAGCAAATTCGCTGATTAAAAGATAATCGATGGTAGTTTCGATGGTTTTTTTGATATTTTTCTGGTTATCCTTAAGATTTCCCGTTGTTATAAGATATTCCGCGTAAACCTTAGAATAAATATAAATTTTTACGGCCTTTTCTTCGAAACCTAAATCTTTTGAGTTTACGATGCTTTCCATATGCCCCATTATATCGTCGTCATATTTTTCTTTATCCTCTCCTTTAATGTAAAGATGGTCTACGCCGTTGTTTTTTAATCTCAAAGCATCGCTTTGAGAAAATATGAGGGCTTTTGCCCTGTATAAAACATAGTTTTCTCCCGATTTTATATAAAGGGGGTAGTCGGAATTTTTGCCAAAAATCAGGCTTTCGATTAATATCGGAAGATAATTTGCTTTTTTTTCCATGCAGGGAAGTTCTCCTTTTTTAAGGTCGCGCATGTTAGTTTAAAATTATATAATCACAGAGTTCAACCCGTTTTTTTGACAGCCTTCCTTAAAATCTTCAGCCTGTTTTCTGTCCCCTACTATAGTTCCGTAATGCATAGGAATCGATATACCCGCCCTGATTTTTTCGGCCGCGCCTACCGCTTCGGCAGGGGTCATCACATATGTGCCGCTAACCGGAATAAATAACAAATCGATATTTTTTGAGGCCAGATTGTCCATTTCAGGTACATGGTCGGTGTCGCCCATATGATAAATTTTAACCCCGTTAAAAGTAACGATAAACCCGAGTTTTTTGTCCTCTTTCGGATGATAAACCTTGCCCGGTTCCCGAAATTTGTTTATGTTATAAGCTGGGACGCCTTCTATATGCAAGTCTTTAAAATCGATTGAATCGCCCGGGGCAATAATTACGGCTTTATTATCAAGTGATGCCCCCATTTCTTTATGCGTCATTTTATTCATGAATAAAACGGTGGAATCTTTTATTATTTTGCGAATATCATCCATGGAAAAATGATCGAAGTGTTCATGCGATACGAAAATATAATCCGCTTTAGGTTCGCCGTCGTGCAATTTAAATGGATCAAAGTATAAATTTACCTTGCCGTTCGTTATCAGAAAACTGTCGTGGCAAAACCTTTTTATTTCAAGTCCTTTATAGTTAAACATAAAAAACCTCCCGCAAATTTATTTGTTTATTTGTTATCTTAATTATCAATACAAATACAAAAAATATTAAAAGATTGTATTATATTTTATCATAATTATCGTAGAATTGTTAAGAATTAGACATATATAAATATATATTGTAATTATATATAGTTGTAATATATAATAATGTCGAATACCCGCACTAAAGACGCTGCGGGGATAACATGTTTTGCGGCGAACAAAATATCTAAAAATTAATTAATAGTTTTAAAGTTATTCGAGGTTAAAACCATGAATGCTAAAAAAAGAATCAAAAAGTTTTTCTTATTTACCTCATCCTTAGGTATGCTTGTCTTATTTTTAAGCGGCTGTGCGGCATATTACGGTCCGCTGGACTCGTCGGCATATTCGCAGGGATACATAAGCGTTGCCACGCCTAATTTTGCCTTTTCGTTCGGCGAAGGCGTGAACGCGTATTATGCTCCTGCGTTTGGCGCCTACATATACGGGTATAACGGATATTATTACAGGTGGCTTAACGGCGGCTGGGTTTACGCAAGCGTATATGCTGGTCCGTGGTATCCCGTTACTTCAGGAATATTTCTTCCGGGAATTCTGGCTTTTGGTCCGCCGCCTCCGATAGTTGCTTACAGGCCGTATTTTGTATGGTGGAGGATGCATGCAGGTCCATGGTATAGGGCTTATCATCCGGGCTGGTGGGCAAGGCATCAAATGTTTTTAAGGAATTACGGCGAATGGCGGTCGCATGTAAATCGTTTTTACCGCAATCATCCATATCAAAACTGGAGAATGAGGAGACATTTTGAACACGGGGGTCCAAGACGCGAAGGTCCGGGACGCAGAGGCCCTGAACACGGAGACGGAGGCCCGGGATTTATGCACGGGCATCACGGTCCATTTTTTGGGCATTAAAGATAAATTAGTTTCGTTGGAATACGGTTTAAAATTTTTGACATTCAATAAACGGCAGGGGAGGGCTTTATGGCAAATTTAAGAATTGCAATAAATGGATTCGGCAGAATCGGAAGGAATGTTTTCAGGGTATTTCAAGACATGATAGAAAAGGGCAAAGAGATTGAAATAGTCGCGATTAACGATATTACCAACCCGCAGGTGCTTGCCCATCTTCTTAAATACGATTCCGTTCACGGTAAAGCTAATTTTTATGTCGGATATGATGTTGACCATATTATTGCGGATAGCAGGGAAACTTTGATTACGGCAATAAAAGACCCTTCCGAACTTCTCTGGAAACATCTGAATGTCGATATTGTTATCGAATCGACCGGCCTTTTTACAAAAAGAGACGATGCGGCAAAACATCTTAAGGCAGGAGCAAAAAGGGTTTTAATTTCGGCGCCTGCCCATGATCCCGATGTTACTATCGTTCTTGGAGTAAACGATAAGATATACAATAAAGATAGGCATTTCATCGTTTCCATGGCATCATGTACCACAAACTGCCTTGCCCCGGTGGCCAAAATAATACATGAAAATTTTGCGATAGAAAAGGGCAACATGACCACGGTTCATTCTTATACCAATGACCAGAGAATCTTAGATTTGCCGCATAAAGATTTAAGAAGGTCAAGGGCCGCCGCCGTTTCGATTATTCCTACGACAACCGGCGCCGCAAAGGCGCTTTGCGAGGTGTTGCCCGAACTCAAAGATAAACTTGACGGGATGTCTTTAAGGGTGCCTACGCCCGATGTCTCTATTAACGATTTAGTATGCAAGGTTTCTAAAAAAACATCCGTTTTGGAGGTAAATTCAAAATTGGAAGAGGCTTCGGAAAGTTATTTAAAAGGAATTCTTGCTTTTAGCAAAGAGCCTTTGGTTTCGATAGATTATCTCGGAAATCCTTACTCCTCCACCGTCGATTCTTTAAGCACGAAGGTGATAGGAGACGACCTCGTTAAGGTTCTGGCGTGGTATGACAATGAATGGGGTTATTCCACAAGGCTTGCCGAAATGGCGGTTATGATGATGCAATAATGGAAAATATAGTTTACATCGACGAGATCGAAATAAAGAATAAAACACTGCTTATAAGAGTGGATTTTAATGTTCCGCTCGATCAAAACGGAAACATTACCGATGATACCAGAATTAGAGCGGTTCTTCCCACGATTAATTACTGTTTGGACGAGAATGCAAAGATAGTTTTAATATCCCATATGGGAAGGCCTAAAGGAAATAAGGTTCCCGAACTTTCGCTCATAGTGGTTGCGAAAAGATTAAGCAGGCTTTTAGATAAAGATGTTAAATTTGTAAACGACTGCATCGGAGAGTTAGCAGAAAATACCGTTAAGTCAGCATCTTATGGAGATATTATACTTCTGGAAAACTTAAGATTTTATTCGGAAGAAACAAATAATGATGAAGAATTCGGGAAAAAATTGGCCTCGTTATGCGATATTTATGTTAACGATGCATTTGCAACGGCGCACAGGTCTCACGCCTCGAATGTTTCGGTTGCTAAATTCGTAAAAACATGTGCCGCCGGGTTTCTTATCAGAAAAGAGTTAAATTACTTTACAAGGGCGATAGAAAGCCCTATGAAGCCGTTTGTCGCCATTGTCGGAGGGGCAAAGGTTTCGGGGAAAATAGAGGTATTGTCGAATTTTGCGGACAAGGTGGACAAACTTATAATAGGCGGCGCCATGTCTAATACCTTCCTTAAGGCTATGGGGTATGATGTCGGCAGTTCATTAGTTGAAGACGACATGATTGAATACGCAAAAAAAACCCTTGAAAAAATAAAAGAAAAAAATATAAAACTTTACCTTCCCGTAGATGTCGTTGTTGCCGACAGATTTACTCCCGATGCAGAAACTAAGGTTACCACCGTTCAGGAAATTCCAAAAGGCTGGATGGCGTTAGATATAGGTCCTGCAACGGTTACCCTTTTTACGGAGGCTATTCAAAATGCCAAAACAATTGTATGGAACGGTCCGATGGGCGTCTTTGAATTCGATGCCTTTAGCAGAGGAACATTTGCTTTGGTTTCCAGTGTGGCAAATGCTTATGCCCTCACGATAGTGGGCGGCGGCGATACGGATGTTGCCCTGCATAGAGCCGGAGAGTTTGCCAAGATGTCTTATGTTTCTACCGGCGGAGGGGCATTTCTGGAGCTTTTGGAAGGGAAGAAATTGCCGGGAATCGAGGCATTGATAAACTGCTCCAAAAAGAATAATTTAAAAAAATTGCCGTAAATCCTCATTATTAATTTAACCTATTAACCTATTAAATGAACTAAATGAAGAAAAAGTTAATCATATTAATTTCGATTTTCCTTCCAGTTTTAATTTTTGATCAATATTTAAAATATTTAGTTAATAAACGCATATCGTTATTTCGGAAGATAACCGTTATAAAGCACTATTTCAATATAGTGCATGTCGATAATACCGGCGTTGCTTTCGGCCTTATGAATAATTACTCGTCTTTGTTTATTATAATATTTACGGCTTTAATTATTGTTCTTATAACCTATATTTTGTTTAAACTAAAAATTAGTTCGTCTTTATTTATAATTAGTTCGTCTTTAATAATTTCGGGCGCATTTTCGAATCTTCTAAACAGAATTTTTCAAGGATATGTCGTTGACTTTCTTGATTTTCATATTTACGGCTATCACTGGCCAAGCTTTAATCTTGCGGACAGCTCCGTTGTGACGGGAACAATACTGTTTTTTATTTCTATAATCAAGTACATATAGAATATTGTTGTAAGCATTATACATCATAAAAATGGAAATAGACAAAAGTTACGATTTTAATAAAATAGAAAGCAAGTGGCAATTCCTCTGGGAAAATAAAAAGACATTCGGCGTACAGAACGATATTTCCGGAAGCAAGCCAAAATTCTATTGCTTAGAAATGTTCCCGTATCCTTCGGGCAAAATTCATATGGGACATGTCAGAAACTACGCAATCGGAGATGCAATTGCGAGATTCAAAAGATTAAAGGGCTGCTCCGTGCTTCATCCTATCGGTTTTGACAGCTTTGGACTTCCTGCCGAAAATGCCGCAATAAAAAATAAAACAAATCCATCCGGGTGGACTAAAAGCAATATAGGTTCAATGACCCTGCAGTTAAAAAGACTCGGTTTTTCTTATGATTGGGACAGGATAGTAATAACATCCGACCCGTCATACTATAAATGGGAGCAGTTATTCTTTTTGCAGATGCTAAAGAATGGATTGGCTTATAAGAAGGCTTCAAATGTCAACTGGTGCGAGTCCTGCCATACCACGCTTGCCAATGAACAGGTTGAAGACGGCAAGTGCTGGAGATGCGGAAATAATATAACGATAAAAAATATGGAGCAGTGGTTTTTCAAGATAACGGCTTACGCTGAAGAGCTGCTCGAAGATTTGGACGATCTGAAAGGCTGGCCGGATAAGGTTAGAACAATGCAAAAAAATTGGATTGGCAAGAGTTCCGGCTTAAGCGTATTTTTTAAGATAGAAGGTTCGGAAGATAGCGAAGACGGAATAGAAATATTTACCACGCGGCCGGATACTATTTTCGGAGCGACTTTTGTTGCAATGTCCCCGTTTCACCCGCTTGCAAAAAAATTAGTTAAAGAGCCGGAAAAAAGAATCGAGTTAGAAAGAATTATTCACAATTCATTAGTTTCAAAAGATATTGCGGAAAAAGAGGGATTTTTTACGGGCTCTTATGCTATTAATCCGTTTACGGATAAAAAGATTCCGATATATGTGGCTAATTTTGTCCTGATGGATTACGGAACAGGCGCGATAATGTCGGTTCCGGCCCATGACGAAAGGGATTATGAATTTGCAAAAAAATATAACCTTGAAATAATCAGGGTAATAAGGCATAAAAGCGGGTTTGAAAAAGAACCGGACGATAGCCTTCCATATATGCTGCAGGGGGAAATTGTCAACTCAGGAGAGTTTAACGGGCTTTCTTCCGAAGAGGCAAAAGAAAAGATTTCGGCTTATGCGGAAAAATTGGGGATAGGTAAAAAAGTTATTAATTACAGACTCAGGGATTGGGGAATATCCAGACAAAGATACTGGGGGTGCCCTATTCCCGTGGTTTACTGCGAAAAATGCGGAACGGTTCCTTTAAATGAGAGCGATTTGCCGTTAATTCTTCCGGACGACATTACTTTTACGGGGGAAGGCGCTTCGCCTTTAGAAAAGCTGGAATCCTTTATAAATACAAAATGCCCTAAGTGCGGCGGCTATGCAAGGCGTGAGGCCGATACAATGGATACATTCGTTGAATCTTCATGGTATTTTTTAAGATATACTCTTTTAAACAGGATAGAACAGGTTCCGTTTAAAAAAGACGATATATCCTATTGGCTTCCGGTTGATCAGTATGTAGGCGGGGTCGAGCATGCCGTTATGCACCTTTTATATTCAAGATTTTTTGTAAAAGTCTTGAGGGATTTAAATTACTTTGATTTAGACGAGCCGTTTGAAAATCTTTTAACACAGGGAATGGTTGTAAAAAACGGCGCCAAGATGTCCAAATCTAAAGGCAATGTCGTAGATCCCGATGAGCTTATTAAAAAATTCGGAGCCGATACGGTAAGGTTATTCATTCTTTTTGCCGCTCCGCCCGAAAAGGATTTAGAGTGGAACGATTCCGGGGTCGAAGGGGCATTCAGGTTTATCAATAAGTTTTACAAAACGATTATTACGGCTTATGCGGATATTTTTAAAAATATAGATAACGATTTTGCAATGGAAGACGGAAGCGCGGATAACATAAATCAGGGCGTTAAAAAAATTGTTTATCGGCTTTCCCTGGTGATAGAAAAAACGGAAGCGGAGATGAACGGGCGTTATCATTTCAATACGATAATAAGTTCTTCAATGGAATTACTTAACGATTTTAACGACTATATGGCGGACGAGATTCAAAAAGAGAGAGTTTTAAATCCGGCGGATAGATATTTACTAAAGTATTTTCTAAACTCCGTGATTATGATATTATATCCGTTTATTCCGCATGTCTGTTCGGAAGCCTATGAAATTTTGAACGGTTCGGCAATAGAAAAGGCATCGTGGCCGGAGATTAAAGACACGGGATATATTCAGGAAAAATGCAATATAGCCGTGCAGATAAACGGGAAAATGAGAGACCTTGTTGTTGCAGATTTAAATGCAAGCGAAGATTCAGTAATAGAAGCCGCGTTGAACAGCAATAAGATAAGAAAATATGTCGCGCATAAAAGCAGTATTAAAAAAACTATATATATTAAAAATAAGCTTTTAAGCATAATAGTGTGATATGAAAAATAAATTTGCCTTAGTTGTTATTATTGCTTTTGCCTCTCTTTTTACTTCCGCTTGCGGCTTTAGCATGTTAAGTCAAAAAAATAGCTCCGTTAATATTTACGGCAAATATAAAAAATATAATAATATTTCTCAAATATTTATAAAGCCTTTTAAAAATTTAACCTATAAATCCGGCGTGGGAGTTTACTTTTCAAATAATCTCGCTTATTATTTAAATACCTCGACGGATATGTTTACCGCAAACCGGGGAGACGCAAGATATTATTTAACCGGAAAGATTGTTTCTATCCAAAATAGCGTTATGTCGTACACCGGCGTTGCCGCGGCGGTTGAATATATGATAACGGCAACCGTAAAGGTAAGCTTGTATAAAACAAGCGGAAGAATAATTGTAAGCAATGTTAATATCTCATCCAGCGCTTTTTATTATAATTATATTAATCCCCTTATTGCGCATAAACAAGAAAAGGCGGCGTTGAAAACCGTGTCAAAAAGGGTTGCCAGAAAAATTGCGATATTTATCGAATCAAGGAGATTAATTGAGAAATAATAATATTAGCAAACAATCTATCCGATATTAAACCGTTCTTTCAAAGTTATAGCCGTTTATTTTCTTTATTTTTTTATACGCGATAAGGGTAATTTTTGCAAATGAGTAACCTAAAATTCCTCCCGCTATAACATCTAACGGATAGTGTTCGCCGTCGTAAACACGGGAAAAGGCAACTATGAATGCCAGAGTATAAAACAATTTATAGTGCTTAGGAAATAGATATGAAAGAGCAACGGATAGAGAAAAAGCGGTAACGGCGTGGCCTGACGGGAATGAGTATTCGGTGAGGTGTCTTCCAAGTAAATTGATATGCACGGCGCCGTCTTTTATAAGGTTATGAAGCGCGACTATCGGTCTCGGCCTATTCACGAACCTTTTTATAATAATATCGAATATCCCGGGAACAAGCTGCGTCAAAACAAGCAAAAAGACCGATTGCTTAAATTTTAAACGGTTATATATATAAACATAAACAAGAACAAGCCAGTATGCCACCCACCCGTTGCCCAAAAATGTAAACGCCCGCATATTTTCATTGAGAAAGGAAAAATGAAAATTATTGTTTATGAATAAAAAAAGGGCCGTATCTAAATGAAGAATATAGGAAAGCATAAATAAATTTTTATTTTTGATTTTATAAATTATTAAGATATAATTTTAATAGAATTAATCCTGTAATGCAACCCGTAATTTTGTAATATTTCTTAAAATACTATTCTTATCGTCTAAAAAGGAGTATTTATATGCAGGCAGTTATAATGGCAGGCGGCTTCGGGACAAGGCTTAAACCCTTGACGAATAATGCTCCAAAACCCATGATACATGTGGCAAACAAACCTATGATGGAACATGTCGTCAATCTGTTAAAAATACACGGGATAGTCGATTTAATTGTTTTGCTTTATGTGCAGCCGGAGGTAATAAAGAATTATTTTAAGGACGGGGCCGGTTTCGGGGTGAATATCGAATATGTGCTGGCGGAAGAAGACTACGGAACCGCCGGAGCGGTTAAAAATGTCGAAAAAATAATTAAGGACGGAAAGGATGACGACTTTCTTGTAATCAGCGCCGATATAATTACCGATGTCAACTTAAAAAAGCCTATAGATTTTCACATCGGCAAAAAAAGCGATGCTACAATCGTTCTCACGCGGGTCGAAAATCCATTGCCTTACGGAATTGTCATTACCGACAGCGAAGGCAGGGTAACTAAATTTCTTGAAAAACCCACATGGTCCGAGGTTTTCAGCGACACGGTAAACACAGGAATTTATATCTTGCGTAAAAATGTGTTAAAGCTTATCCCCGAAAAAAGCGAGTTTGATTTCTCGAAAGACCTGTTCCCCCTGCTTTTAAAAGAGAATAAGAACCTTTTCGGCCACATATGTTCCTGCTATTGGAGGGATGTAGGCACGCTTTCGGAATACAGGCAAAGCCATCTAGACATCATAGCGGGCAAAATAGATTTGAATATAGAGGGGGAAACGCTTGCAAAGAACAATATAAAAATCGGCGAAAAAAGCATTATTGATATAAGCTGCGATGTCGAAAACTCGATATTCGGAAAAGATGTTCATGTACTTCAAAACTGCAAAATTAAAAATTGCGTTGTAGGAGATAATTGCATCATCGGTGAAAATACGGCGTTAAGCGGTTCCGTCGTCGGAAAAAATGCAAAAATAGGCGCAAATTGCGAGATTCAGGAAGCCATAATAGGATACAAATCAAATATCGGCAGAAATGTTTTTATCGGTTCCGGCGCCGTAATATCCGATGTTTGCGATATCGGCAACGAAGCGGTAATAAATCCCAATGTTAAAATTTGGCCTTTTAAGAATGTGGAAGACGGGGCAATATTATCGGAAAGCCTGATTTGGTCGGATAAATGGAGCGCTAAGATATTCGGACAATACGGCATAACCGCTCTCGCAAATCTGGAAATAACCCCTGAATTCGCGTCGAAACTAGGGGCCGCCTTTGGCGCAACGATAGGTAAAAACAGAACTATTTCAGTTTCAAGGGACAGCCATAAAACATCGAGATTATTTTCAAGGGCTATGATGTCGGGAGTTCTTTCCGTAGGGGTCAATGTAAACGACTTTAGCGATACTCCGATATCCATCGTCCGGTATCAGGCAAAGCAGTTTAAGAGCTATGGAGGCATTCATGTCAGAAAACACCCCTTTGATAAAAAACTGTTGAATATAAAGTTTTTTGACCACAACGGCTTAGATTTATCCCCCTTAGGCGAACAGAAAATCGAAAGATTGTTTTTTAGGGAAGATTATGCAAGGGTCGGCTCGGAAGAGACGGGAGAGATATTTTATCCCACGCATGGAACCGAATATTATACGGATGGATTTTTGAGTAAAATCGATACCGATAAAATTATAAAGAAAAAATTTAAGATTGTAATCGATTATTCGTATGGAAGTTCGAGCAAGATTTTTCCGGCGATAATTGGAAGGCTGGGGATAGATTCCGTTCATTTGAATGCAAATTTAGACCAGACGAAGATTACAAAAACGGAAAGGGAATTTAAAAAATCGCTTAAGGACTTGTCGAGCATTGTAAAATCTATCAGCGCGGATATAGGTATTTTTATCGACAACGGCGGAGAAAAGATATATATCTGCGATGAAAACGGGGATAATATAGACGGGAATACGGCATTGTCATTAATGTGCCTTCTCGTTATGAAGACGGAAAAAATGGATAAAATAATTTCCGTTCCTGTCAATTCATCGTGTAATATATTAAAAATGGCTAAGGATCATAACTTCGAAGTTATTTTGGCTAAAAACTCTTCTAACGCCCTTATGGAAAAATCTGCCGATTCCAAAGTTTATTTTGTCGGCGATAACGAAGGGGGCTACATTTACTCTAAATTTATGCCCGCATTTGATGGAATGTACTCCGCGGTAAAACTTCTCGAGATGCTTGCCAGACTTAACACTACAATTAAAAATGAGATGCGTTATATCGAGCCGACCTATTTTGAATATAAAATAATTCCTTGCCCAACCGAGTTAAAGGGGTTTATAATGAGAAAACTCATAGAAAAATACAGGGATGAAAATGCGTTATTCATCGATGGGATAAAGCTGATAAAGCCAAACGGTTGGGTTCTGGCATATCCAGCTTCCGAAGGCGCTCATTTTGAGATATTTTCCGAAAGCAGGGAAAAAGACGAAGCATTAGCTTTAATAAATCAATTTAGCGGCGATATAGATAGGTGGAAAAATGAAAGAAATTTCAGCGCTCTGTCATAGCAAGGAAAGCCCCTGGATCGAGTTCGGAACATCCGGTTACAGAGGCAGGATTGCGGACGATTTTACTTTTGATGCCGTCAAAACCGTATCGCAGGCTATATGCGATTTTTTAACGGAAAAATACAGCGGTTCGTTTCCTTCAAAAAAGATAATCATAGGCTATGATACAAGATTTTTATCGGAAGAATTTGCAAAATTAAGCTCCTGTGTTTTTTGCGCCAACGGGTTTTCCGTGATTTTTGCAAACACCTTTACCCCGACGCCGGTTATAGCTATAAAAATCCTGAAAGAAAAAGCCTTAGGGGCAATAAACATAACGGCAAGCCATAACCCTTATAATTACAACGGGATTAAGTTTTCCCCCGATTGGGGAGGGCCCGCTCTTCCCGAAGATACGGAAATTATAACAAGAAAATCCAATGAACTTTTAAAATTACCCGAATATAAATTTATGGACATAGATGACGCGAAAAACCGGGGGTTCTTGGTAGAGGCGGATTTTATAAGTGATTATGCGGACTTAATAAAAACTAAATTAGATTTAAAACTTATATCGAAAAATAATAAAAATATATTTCCTTTCATAACCTCTTTGCATGGAACGGGGCAGGGTATTATAGGAAATGTATTGAAAGAAGCCGGTTTTGAATTTGAAGAAATCGATAAGGAAAGAGACGCATTTTTTTTGCCGGGCATGGCGCCAGACCCTTCCGCTAAAAATTTGAGAGGTTTGGGGAAATTAATTAAAGATTATAATAAAAATGCGGCAGGAAATAAACCTGCGAAGCTGGCATTAGGGCTTGCAACAGACGGGGATGCCGACAGATACGGTATATTGGATGAAGACGGGGAGCTTGTCGAACCCAATATCATTTTTCCGCTTCTTTATAATTATTATATAGAGGGAAAGGGCATAAAGGGTGATGTTGCAAGAAGTGTGGCTACTACCGCCTTAGTCGATAGGGTTGCGAAATATTACGGTTTTAAAGTCATCGAAACCCCCGTCGGCTTTAAATATCTCGGTAAACTTATATCGGAGGGCAAAGCCGTAATGGCGGGGGAAGAATCCTCCGGGTTAACGGTAACGGGGCATACCCCTGATAAAGACGGAATTTATACATGTCTTTTAGTTCTTGAAATGTTATCCTATTATATGAAGCCTTTAAAATTGCTTGTGAAAACCCTTCTTGAAAAATTTGGGCCTATATATAGCAAACGGATAAATGTTCCGGTGGATAAAGAAAAATTTAAAGCGGAAATCGATGAGAAGATGGAAAATTTCCCGCCCGTTTACAAAGGCAAGAAAGTTATCGGCAAAAATACGGCCGACGGTTATAAGGTATTTTTCGACGACGATTCGTGGCTTTTGGCAAGGCTTTCTGGAACCGAAGATTTAATGAGAATATACGGCGAATCCGATACGGCAGAAAATCTTAATACCTTAATAAATTCATTTCAAGAATATTTAATTTAATTTAATTTAATTTAACTCAAAAAATAAATTGTGAAATTTTACACTATTCCGGCAGGGCCTTTCGAGGTAAACACATACCTTGTATTTAATGATAAAAATGACAAAAAAGAGGGCTTTATAATCGACCCGGGGGGTCAGGAAAAAAGAATAGATAAGATAATAAAGGATGAAAATGTAGATTTAAAATTTATACTTAATACGCATTGCCATATAGACCATGTAAGTATGGATAATTATTTTAAGGGAAAATACGGCATTAAAATTATTGCCAACAAAAAAGATGAACTTATATTAAAAAACTTGAAAAATCAGGCTGAATACTTAGGATTTGATTTTAATGAAAATGTTGTAATAGACGAATATTTAACCGAAAATAATGTTATCAATATAGGAGATATTAATATTCTGCCGATTTTTACACCGGGCCATTCTCCGGGCAGCACATCATTTTTAGTAAATGAAAAATATCTTTTTAGCGGAGATACCCTTTTTAAAAGCACTATCGGAAGAACGGACATTTTAGGCGGTTCGTTTGACGAGATTATAAGTTCTATTAAGAACAAATTATTAATACTAGGTGACGACATAATAGTTTTGCCGGGTCACGGCGAAACCACCACCATAGGGGAAGAAAGAAAATATAACGCGTATTTAATCTAATTTTTCTAATTGCTATGACATTAAAAGGTAAAAATATTCTTTTATGTATAACCGGTTCCATTGCCTGCTATAAAAGCGTTGATTTATATAGAGAGCTTAAAAGGGAAGGCGCAAATGTTAAAATAATAGTCAGCTCGTCCGCCGCCAAATTTATCGCCCCTTATATTTTCGAATCCTTTGGAGAAGATGTTTTTACGGACGATGCTTTTAAGAGCCCTCTTGCCCATGTCTCGCTTTCCAAATATGCCGATCTGATATTAATTGCCCCGGCTACATTTAACACAATAAATAAACTTGCCGCAGGCATTGCGGACACATTAATAACCTTAGTTGTTTCAGCCTCGCAGGATAAACTAAAGGTTCTGGTTCCGGCAATGAATCCAAATATGTTTTCGAACAAAATATTAAAAGAAAATTTGAACAGGCTGGCTGAACATAATTTTTATCTTATTTCACCGGGAATGGGAAATATGGCCTGCGGCGATTTTGGAGAAGGAAGGTTTCCCGACACTTCCGACATTATGTTTGAACTTGAATCGGTTTTCAAAGAAAAGACGCTAAAAGGCAGAAGAGTTTTAATAACGGCAGGAGCTACAAGGGAATATCTCGACCCTGTGAGGTTTCTTTCAAACGCCTCCAGCGGAAAAATGGGTATCAGCCTTGCCAACGAAGCGGTGAAACTCGGTGCGGATGTGTCCTTAATAGCCTTAAATATTGATGCCTCCTGTCAATACATCAATAAAAACATAAGGATAATAAGATGTAAAAGTTTTGCCGATTTAAAAGATGCATTATTGAGCGAATTTAAACGGTGCGGCATACTTTTGATGGCGGCCGCCGTTTCGGATTATAGCTTTAAAGAAAAAAGCTCAAATAAGATAAAAAAAGGGGACTTAAATCTTAATGTAGAGCTTGTTCAGAATGAGGATTTGTTGAAGGCTCTGTCCGAAATGAAAAAAGAGGAACAGATAATTTTCGGTTTTGCCGCCGAAACCGATTCCGTGATAGAAAACGGAAGGAAAAAACTTATGGAAAAATCATTGGACTATATCTTTATCAACGATGTTTCAAAAAATGTTATAGGCGAAGACGAAAATGAAGGTTTTTTAATAAACAAATCAGGCGAAATAAAAAGGTTCGTAAGACAGCTAAAAACCGAACTTGCAGGGAAACTTCTTGCAGAAATACTAAGGTAATAAATTAAGGACAAGTCCCTGCATTTTATATTTCTTTTATCCACTTAAAACCGTTATGAATAAATCAGGCAGATTCCAATATATATGGATTGGCTTTTTGACATTTTTTACGATTTTTGGATTTGCCGTAAATAGCCTGCTTGCGCGGGTAGCGTTAGATAAAAATGCGATAACCCCCGTATTTTATAGCTCACTCCGCCTTGGAAGCGGAGCGCTTATTCTTTTTTTATTGGTATTCCATAAAAAAAATCAGCTTCCAAAGCCGAAATACTTATCCGCATTTGCCTTATTTGCTTATGCGTTCTGTTTTTCCGTCGGTTATGTTTTTGTCGGCGTGGCGGTCGGAGCGCTTCTGTTGTTTTCTGCAGTCCAATTTACGATAATAGGAAATGCGGTGTTTATCTATAAAGAAAGACTTAATATATTGCAAATATTAGGGGTGATAATTGCGATGGCCGGCTTTGTCTTGTTTGTATATAAAGGCTTAAATGTTCCCCAAAATATTATCGGATATTTTGGAGCCGTTATGATGATTATTTCAGGAATAGCATGGGGAATTTATACGCTAAAAGGCAAATTTGAAAAACAGTATGTATTAAGAACTGCGTCAAACTTCGTTTATTCATTAATTTATTTTATACCCTTTATCGTCATATTTGCTTTTCTAAAAAATGGTTTTATCAACGAAAAATTTATTAATACGCCGTATGTATATTTGCATCCCATAATTTACGGTATTTTATCGGGAGCTATATTTTCGGCCCTTTTCTATGTAATATGGTATAAGGTGGTAATAAAATTATCCCGCGTTTTAGCATCGTCGGTTCAATTATTAGCGCCCGTTATAGCCGCATTTTTAGGAATAATATTTTTAAACGAAAAAATATCATATACCTTTATAATTTCTTCTATTTTAATCTTAGGAGGCATTATACTTGTAATAATAAAGGAAAAAACTGCGGAAGCGCAAGAATAAATTTGACAAAAACCCTATAGTAACCACTCCCCTGGCGGCAGCTGCGGTCAAGAGCCGCAAGACTAATCTAACCGATTGCCGGCCGATTTCGGCTTGCAGGTAAAATTAATTTTAGGACAATCTGCGAAATCCTCTCCTTTTTAAAGGGGAGATATGCAAAAGTATATCTTTTGCGGCAATCACTTACGGCACGGACACGGGTAATCCCATAAGCGTTAAGGTTGAAAATCCTAAATACTTAATAAAATCTTCGGATAAACTTAAAAAGCTCAACCGGCAGTTTGCCAAGAAAACGAAAGGCTCAAAAAATAAAGTTAAATTCAGAAAAAGATTGTCTGCGTTGCATGAAAAAGTAAGCAACCAGCGTAAAGATTTTCAGCATAAGTTGTCTTTAAAGACGGTAAGCGATAGCCAAGTTATCGTCCTCGAAGACTTAAATATTAAGGGAATGGTTAAGAACAGGCATTTATCTAAGTCTATTCAAGACGCATCATGGGGTATGTTTGCGGGACAGCTTGCATATAAAGCAGATTGGCTACGGTCGAGAGATTTTAAAGGTCAACAGGTTCTACCCATCGAGTAAGAGATGTAATAAATGCGGATATATTAAGCAAGACCTGCGGTTATCCGATAGGACTTGGACTTGTGAAGGCTGCAATACCGTCATTGACAGGGACGATAACGCGTCTTTTAACCTTTTCCTCGAAGGGTTCAAATTAAAGGTAGGGCGGGTATCGCCCGAACCGGCTTGTTGCGAGCCGACGCCTGCGGAGTATGCTCCGGCGGGTATGCAAAATATCGCATATAGCCGTCATACGTCGAAACAGGAAGCTCATCGATTTATCGATGAGTGGTTCACAAGCTAATCAGCCAATCACTATATCTTCCGAAACCGGAGCCGAATTTTTATCCGGCATCAGGTAGCTTTTAACATCTACGACATTTTCGGGGCCGTTGCCCTTTACCGAAAGGATTACATAAGAATAATATGGCCAGGAGGCGTTTATATCGAAACTTGAGGGTATTGCAGGGTGGTTGGGATGTGAATGATAAAAGCCTATAATTTCCAGATTTTCCTTTCTTGAAATTTTATCCATTTCAAGCATATCTTTCGGTTCGATTTCAAAGCTGTCCCATGCTATTTTTCCAAAGCGGTTTTCGGCCGGATAAACCTTTACGATTACTTTATCGTCTCCCTCGAGCCTTCCTAAAAGCCCCCCGCATGCTTCGTACGGAAAAATTTCTGCGGCATGTTTTTTTATAATTTTAAGTTCGGTTTTTGGAATTATTATAGCCATAAAAATAAAATAAAACAATATAAAAAATATTATGAGTTATAAATCTATAAGTCGGCAAAAACTCTTGTAGAAAGGTATCTTGAACCGGTGTCGGGCAATACGGTAGCAAAATTCCCACTGTATTTGCCGGCAAGTTTATAGATGCCGTACACATTTGCTCCCGAAGAAAATCCGCATAAAAGACCTTCCTCTTTAATGATCCTTTTAAGCATTGTATAGCTTCCTTCGGTATCGACCTTTATAAAATCGTCTATAATTTTATTATGGTTAAAACCATCGAAATTAAATGAATAGTTATATTTCCAGCCCTCTATACCGTGCATTTCATTGTCGGGAACTACGGCTATAACCTTAATTTTATCGTTATATTCCTTAAGTCTTTTCCCCACGCCTAATATCGTTCCGCCCGTGCCGATGCCGGTCGCAAAATAATCGATATTTCCGCCGGTTTGGTTAAGAAGCTCCACTCCCGTTGTTTCGTAATGCGCCAGCGGATTACACGGGTTATTATACTGGTCAGGCATGTAATATAAATCTTTGCCTCCCCTTGCGTATTCTTCCATCGACCTTTTTATTGCGCCGTCGTGGCTTTCTTCCGCGGGGGTAAGTATTAATTCCGATCCAAAAAGCTGCATAACCTTTTTTCTTTCCTCGCTCATATTGGAAGGGGCGTAAATTTTAACCTTAATTCCCAAAAACGCGCCTATCATAGCGTATGAAATTCCCGTATTGCCCGAAGAAGAATCGATTATGGTCATATTGTCTTTTAAAAGTCCCTTTTCAAGAGCATTTTTTATCATATATAATGCAGGCCTGTCTTTGACGGAACCGCCGGGATTAAGGCTTTCTAATTTTGCGTATAATTTCGAACCCGCCTTCGGATTAATTATTTTATTCAGTAAAACCGCACCTGTGCCGCCTATATTCGATAGGGAGCTAAACAGATAAGGATTATTTTTTTCCATCTTTTTCGACGATAATTTCATAATCGGTATCGTTAATTTTATTAATGGATAGGACTTTATGTCCCTGTTCCTCCATAGAGCGTGGGACATTTCTTATGGCGGGTTCATAATCGACAATAACCCTTAAAATTTCCCCTTTTTTCATCTTTTCTAAAGCAAGTTTGGATTTTACGAATGTAAAGGGGCAAATTTCTCCTTTTATATTTAATTCGTTATTACTGTTATATTCCGGCATTTAATTAATTCTCCTTTCTAAATTCACAAAAATCTTCATAATCTATCAAATCAAAAACGCTGGGGGACTCCCCGCATAACGGGCAGGTTCTGTCCTGCCTGAGTTTCATCTCGGTAAATTTCATATCTAATGCGTCATAGATTAAAAGTCTGCCGTTCAAGGTTTGGCCGACGCCAAGAATAATTTTTATAGCCTCGTTTGCCTGAATTGCGCCGACTACCCCGGGAAGAACTCCCAAGACCCCTGCCTCCTGACAGCTCGGAACCAAACCGGGGGGAGGGGGCGACGGAAACAAGCATCTGTAGCAGGGCCCTTCCTCCGGCAAAAATACTGTTGCCTGTCCGTCAAATCTGAATATCGAACCGTAAACAAGGGGTTTTCTCATAAAATGGCAGGCATCGTTTATTAAATATCTTGTCGGAAAGTTATCGGTGGCATCTATTATTACATCATAATCTTTTATTAAACCCTTTATGTTTTCCGAACTAATCTTTTCCTTATAAGTTACGACATTAACATCGGGGTTAATCCTTGCGATAGAATCTTTTGCAGAGTCCACTTTGTACCTTCCCACATCTGCCGTGCCGTGCCATATTTGCCTTTGAAGATTAGACAGATCAACCGTATCGAAATCTACGATACCGAGTGTTCCGATTCCTGCAGCGCCCAGATAATATCCGCAAGGAGCGCCGAGCCCTCCCGCTCCGATCAATAACACCTTTGAGGATAGTAATTTTATCTGCCCCTCGCCGCCCACCTCAGGCAATATTATATGTCTTGCATATCTTTTAATCTGTTCTTCGGTAAATTCCAAAATATTATATCCTCCGTTAAATTTTGCATTAGTTATTCTACCACATCGAGAACAATGGGTTCCACCGTTACGCCTTTTGATTCCAAAAATTTGACGGCTTTTTCTATCTCCCGGGGTTCGCCTTCTATCTCTATAGCAATTATTCCTATATCGTTCGAAATACTTGCGCTTCTTATATTCGTAATAACATTGTAATTTTTACCTGCAAGATAGATTAACGGTTCTTTAATAGCTTCCTGTGGATAGTTAAGATAAAATTTTTTCTTTTCGGCTGCGCCTCCCGCAATTGCAGGAATTATGGAAATCGTGTCCCCGTCTTGAACTTTTGAATTTATGCTGTCTATAAATCTGATATCCTCATCGTTAAGATAAACATTAACAAATCTCCTAACCTGGTCATTCTGTTCGCATATTCTTTCTTTAATACCCGCAAAATTTTTTTCAAGGTCGTTTATTATTTCGATAATGGTTGAACCGTTAGAATCAACCTCCGCTTTTCCGTTAGTTAAAGACCTTAAAGGTGTTGGTATCCTGACTTTTACTGGCATTTAATCCTCCCGCTATGATAATTATAAATTATTATTATTATTTATGATAAGAATTTTTTATTTTATACTTTTTTCTAAAATTTAAATAATTTAAGTTCTTTTAGCTTTTACCCCTGATTTTAGCAAGCACCTTTTCGAATTCTTCCAAATTTGCATCGATAGTTGCCGGTTCTTTCAGCTTTCCGTTAATTGCCTCCAGCGTTTTTAAGCCGTTGCCCGTTATGGCAAGAACCGTAGTTTCATTCTTATTGATGTAACCCTTGTCTATCAGCTTTTTTGCCACGGCAACAGTGACGCCGCCGGCGGTTTCGGTAAATATTCCTTCCGTTTTGGCCAGAAGCTTCATCCCTTCGACGATTTCATCATCCGTTGCATCCTCGCCGTATCCCCCTGTTTTACTCATAAGGTCAGAGGCATAATATCCGTCGGCAGGGTTGCCTATTGCAAGAGATTTTGCTATCGTGTCCGGGGTTTTAACCGGCTTGATGAATTCCCTTTTTTCTTTGACGGCGGCGGTTATCGGGTTGCATCCCGCAGCCTGAGCGCCAAAAATTTTGGTATGCGGCTTTTCTTTTAGCAGGCCGCAATATTCGAATTCGTCTATTGCCTTTCCAACCTTTGTAATTAAAGAACCTCCAGCCATAGGAACAACCACATTATCCGGCGCTTTAAAGCCGAGCTGTTCAAGCATTTCGAAAGTAAGCGATTTTGAACCTTCGGCATAATACGGCCTTAAATTGATATTGACAAAACCCCAGTTATGTTTTCCCGCAATTTCCGTGCAAAGCCTGTTGACCTTGTCATAACTCCCTTCAATTTTAACCAAATTGGTGTCGTAAATCAAAGTCCCCAAAACCTTTCCGATTTCAAGGTTTGAAGGAATAAATACAAAACTTTCGTAACTTGCCGACGCCGCCAAAGCCGCAACCGCGTTGGCAAGATTTCCCGTCGAAGCGCATGCCACAACCTTAAAGCCAAATTCTTTAGCTTTGGCTATCGCAACAGACACAACCCTGTCTTTAAAGGATAATGTAGGGAAATTTACGGCATCGTTTTTGACATATAATTCCTTAACGCCTAATTCCTTTGCAAGATTATCCGCTTTCACAAGAGGGGTATAGCCCACATTTTTGCCTATTTTGATTTCCCCTTTTATAGGGAGCAGTTCGCGATAACGCCACATATTCGGTTCCCTGGATTTAATCTTATCTATGCTGATCTGTTTTTTAATTCCGTCATAATCGTAATCTACCTCAAGCGGCCCGAAGCAGTAATCGCAAACATAAAGCGGGCTGTCGGGGTATTCTTTGCCGCATTCGCGGCATTTTAAGCCTTTAACGAACATTTTCTCTCCTTCTTTTAAGTTGTTTTATTTAAGCTGTTTATTTTTATTCTTTGAGCTATATGTTTTAAGCTATAAGCTATGTGACGAAATACCGGATTAAAACTAAAAACCCCTTCTTCCGGATGAATACAGAAGAAGGGGTTTTTTTAAACTCTTTTCTTCTTATCTTCCAGGAATTAACCTGCGGGAATTAGCACCGACTTCCAACTGCTATCGGTTGCTGCGGTTTCAAACGGGCCCGGCCCTCCACCGCTCTTGATAAGAAACAAATTTATATATAAATATAAAAAGATCTATTGTTTATTAATATTAAAATGTTATCGGCTAATAAACATATTTTATAATGTATAACATTATTTATAAAGAATGTCAATATAAAATTGCCAAAAAATGGCAAATATAATTTACATGGAGGTAAAAAATAAATTATAATGAAATTTAATAGGCAAAATTACTTATAAATTATTTAAGAGATTTTTAAAAGGGAATAAAATGCCTAATAAGCCCGGCGGATATTGCGCAGAACAAGAACAGGAACATAAATCTAATTGCTTAATATGCGGGCATCCTCTTGAATATCTGTCGTCCGCCGTTGAACTGACCTGTTTTTACTGCGGCAAAAAAGAAAAGGGGAGTATCGTTTGTTCGTCGGATAGGTCTCATTACGTTTGCGACGACTGCCATAACCTATCTTCTTTCAATTATATAAAAGATTTTATATTATCTACGGAAGGCAAAAATCCTTTCGAAATTACATTCGATATTTTGGATAACCCAAACGTAACGGTGCCCATGTTGGGATGCCATCATGCTTATATTCTAACTGGTTCGGTTCTGGCTTCCTTAAAAAATCGGGGATATATACATATTTCCGGAGCCGATATCGAAGAAGCTTTTTACAGGCTCTCGAAGCAGGCAGTAGGCGGTTACTGTGGTTTAAGCGGAGTTTGCGGCATAGTTCCTGCGGGCGGCATCATATATTCGATTTTAACGGGTTCTGTCTGCGGCAAGGATAAAGAACAAAAAATAACTATGAAGATTACGGCTCTTCTTTCTAAAGCCGTATTCGATTTAACGGGACCTTCCTGCTGTAAGGCTTATCTTTTTAAAGCGCTGGAGGTACTCTCCGCAAGTCTTTACGAAGATTTTAACTTTCTTTTGATAGATAAAGATGTAGATATATCATGCAATTTCAAGGAACTGCATCCACATGGGTGTATGCAGGGAAAATGCCCTTATTTTGCCCTTTCTTATAACGTCAGCGTTGAAAGGTTAAAAGAAAATTTGAAAGATACGGCTATATCGCGGTCTTTCGAGGCCGCTCCCGTCGAAATAAGTTTGAAGTTAGGTAAATCCAGCCTTGAAAGCAATAACAATATACCTCCGGCTCCCTGCTGAAAGTAATATGCCTTAGGTTTTAAGGCCAATAAATTTATAACTTTGCGTATTTTTTCTTCATAAAAAGCCCGCCGTATATAACAGGAGCAAGCCACAGGGACATAAAAACGGATATTAACAAGCCTCCCATAACCGCAACGGAAAGAGGCTTAAGGAGATCAGTGCCTCTTCCTATGCCTATAGCCAGCGGCAGAAAACCGAAAACATCCGCAAGCATAGTCATAAGTATCGGGCGGAGGCGTTCTCTGGCGGCAAGAAAAACAGACGACGGGCTTGGAGACGAATTAACCGCGCCGCTAATCTGCCTCGACCTTGCGAATATAAGAATTGCATTATTGGTGGAAATAGCAAAAACTAAAAGAATGCCGAGAAATGCCGTGCTGTCGAGTTCTATGCCTGTTATTAAAAGAGCGGCAAGCGCTCCGGCTCCCGACAGTGCAATAGCTATCATAGATGCGATTGCCGCGCGCTGGCTTGCGAACTGAAAACCGAAAAAAACAAAAATAAGAATCAGCGCAAAGGCAAGCATAACGGCCATCTGCCTGAAGCTCTTTACCTGAGAGCGGTAATAGCCTCCGATAGATGCGGTAACCGACGGCGGAAGATGCATTGAACCTATAATAGAGCGCGCTTTAGCCGCGCCTGCCGAAAGCCCTTCTCCTTTAACCGGCTGAATGAAGATATAGGCATACGGAGCCATATTCTGGTGGGTTATAAAAGGGACGGCTTTTTTGACGCGTATTTTAGAAATATAATCCAATCTTGTATGCGTTCCGTTTTTAAGAGTAAAAGGCCAATTTTTTAGCTCCGGCAGGGAGGCGGATTTCTTTTCAAGAAAGACGCGCACGGGCAGTACCTGTTCGCCGTACAGCAAAAAACCGGCTTTCTGTCCCCATAGGAGTCTTTTGACTTTATCCGCTATAACGGGAGGCGATATGCCGTAAGCCGCCGCGTAATCGGACGGCGTCAGAGTTATTTCCGGTCCTGCCGAAGGAGATTTAAAATTGACGTATTGAAAATCGCCGGTTTTTCTTAATTTGCCTGCTAAAATTTTACCGTATTTTCTGAGCGCATTGGAACTTTTGCCGAAAAGCATGACTTCTAAAGGCGCATGGGAGCCGGATAAAAACCCGAGACGGTTTACCATAAGCTGCTGAAAATTAAGGGAGATAAGGTTAGGTGCCGCATTATAAAACTTATTATAAAGTTTCCTCATTATTTTTTCGGTGGTTTCGGTGCGGTTTCTTCTTAAAACTATCGTCAAATCGCCTTTGTTCGGCGTCGAATAAGGGTTGTCCAAGCTCCTGCCGACCACCAAGGAAACTATTTTTACGTTCGGGTTTTCTTTAGCGATACGCAGAAGATATTTTCCGGTTCTTTCGGTGCGGGCGACACTGCTTGCCACGGGAGTCCTGAATGGGACTACAAAAATCCCTTCGTCCCATTTCGGCAGAAAAGCCGTCCGCAGATAAAACAAAGAAAGTGCAATCGTGATTATCAACGTAAAAATCACGGGCAATGCAAGCCGCGGCGACCGCATACCTTTGATGAGTATATAACCGTAAATTTTTCTAAGCCTGTTTTTTTTATAAATTTTACCGAAGGTGCCGCCGCTTTTTCTTTTTGCAAGTATTACGGTAAGTATCGGCGTAAGGGTTAAAGCCGTCAACTGCGACGTTATCAGCGCAATGACTATAGAAAGCGCCATTTGTTTAAAAAGGATGCCGAGCGTTCCGTGTATAAAGATAAGAGGTATAAAAACTATAGAAGACGTGATTGTCGCCGCAGTCATAAGCGGAAGTATTTTGCCGACCCGTTCAAGGGCTGATTCGTCCGCATCGGTTTTTCCGCCCGTTTCTCCTTTCATTTTATGAAAACCTCTTTCCACGATAACAATCGCATGGTCTATCATGGCTCCTATCGAAGCGGTTAATCCGCCGAGCGTCATGATATTAAGACCGAAGCCTAAAACATTAAGAATAACGACCGTTAAAGATACCGAAACGGGTATCACTGCAAGGGCTATAAGAGCGCCGTCCATGCGCTTTAAAAATAAGAATACCACGAACAACGCTATTAAACCGCCGAGAATAAGCGCAATCCAGACGTCTTTAAGATTAGAATGGATAAGCCGGCTAGTATTGTAAACGGGAACTATTTTCAAACCTTTAGGCAGATGGCTGTTTAAAAATTTGATGCGGCGGCCGATATTTCCGGCAACTTTAACCGTATTTATATTTAAATCCGGCATAATATCGATAATAAGGGTGTGGCGGTAACCGCTTACCGCCGCTTCGCGGATTAAAGGGGGAGGGCTTATATTTATAGCGCCCAAGGTTTTTAAGGGCAGAAGAGTATGCTTTACCGGAATCATAAGATTGGACAGGTCTTTTATATCCGCCGGACGCGGAGTGGTTGCGACTACGAACTGCTTATGATATGCATCCAGCACTCCGGAAAAAAAAGGTCCCTGATACGACCGGAGTATTTTTACTACGCTTTCCGGACCGATATGATACTGGGCAAGGCGGAGCGGATTTAAGTTTATTCCGACCTCGGGCCAGCCGCGTCCAGTTCCTTCAATCTGATAAATCCCTTTAACGGAGAGCAAAGCCGGTCTGATTTTAAAGGCAAAAACCGACATCATATCGGAACTGTTATAACCCTGCCGGTTAGAAACAAGGGCATATTCGGCAAAAGGATATACGTTAGGGGACATCAGCCGGACGGTCATTTTACTGCCGGGCGGCAGCGCCACCTGACTTAAACGGGACTCAAGCATTAAATAGGCTATGTGGGGTTTTATGTTCGATTCAAAATAAACGGTAATTTTAGATATGCCGTTGCCCGTTTGGGAGCGGACGAGGCGGACGCCGGGTTCTCCTTCCGCCGCGGCTTCAAGAGGCTTAGTCGCCTGAACCAGCATAAATTTTACGGGAAGTCTGCCGCTGTGGACTAAAACGGAAATCCTTGGAAAATTGACGTCGGGGAAAATACTCTCCGGCATGTTGCGCGTATAAAACCAGCCGATGCCGATAATCATTAAAGACAAAAGAATTATCGAAAACTTATTTTTTAAAAGAAAATTAAGATATCTTTTCAATGTTTTATCTCCACGGCAATACCGGATACAAGGTGCGTAACGGGATATATTATTACGGGTTCGCCTGCGTTAATATCTCCTTTAACGTACGCCTTGCCGTCTTCCCGTCCTATTACTTTTATTAAAATGGCTTGCGCTTTGTTATTTATTACGGCAAATACAAAAGTCTTGCCTTTAAGCATAACAACCGCTCTTTCAGGCAAAGAAAAGGCGGCGGTGGAAGGTTCTGCAAAACGCAGTTTAACCCATTCGCCGGGGAATAAACGTGAATTTTCAGGCAAGTTTATATAAACCGGTACAAGGCCGTTATGGGCGGCATTGCCGCCGATTGAAATTATCCTGCCGGTTTCCTTAATGCGCCCTTTTTTTATTCCGACCCGCATATTACTATAAAGATTAAAACTCTGAGAGGGCGTTACATATGTTTTTATCCACGGCAATCCTTTGCCGTTTAACACGGCAACGGGGCTGGCCGCCGCAACTATTGCGCCGTCAGCCGTAAGATAATGCACGGTTCCTTTGAAACGTGAAATAAGGATGCCTTCGCGGTCAAGGGACTCAAGGGCGTGAAGAGACGAATATGCGTTGGACAGATTTAAAGCCGCCTGCTCCAGTGTTTTTTTTGCCGCAACCCCGTAATTAAATAGAAGTTTTTCTCTTTTAAACTTTATCTTTGCGTATTTTACCGCAGCCCGTGCCGAAATAATTTTTGCGTATAAGCCGGGACTTACGACTCTTGCGATAACCGTTCCGGCAGTTACGGATTTTGGGAAAGGAAAGGATTCTATCAGCCTTCCGGTAAAGGGAGCCGTAAAAACCTGTCTGCCGTTGCTGTGAACCTTTCCGGGCGATGTAATATTTTTTACCGCTATCGTTTTTTTCACATAGACGACTTTTACCGGCATTGCGGAACCGGCAAAGGCTAACGGTATGTTAATGCCGTAAATAATGCACAAGGACAAAATTAAAATTGCATTTTTCATAATTTTCCATCTCCGGACGGGATTATCCCCATATCTATATCCAGCTGAGAAATTGCCAAATAAAGCTCGTTTACGGCTTTGGCGAGTTCCAAGCGCGATTTTATCCAGTTATTCTGCGCTTCCTGCAGTTCAAGAGCGTTAAAAGCCCCTGCTAGGTAACCTTCTTCCGTCATTTTAAAAACTTCCCCCGATTTTTTGACTAAAATTTTTGCTCCGTAAATTTTCTTTTTTGAGGCTGCCGCTCTGCCGTAATCAATTGTCAGCCTTTTTTTTACGGACAATTTAACGGCGGATTCGGCGGATTTTAGCGCCATAAGCCTTTCATTCGCCGCATCGATATAACCTTTATGGAGTCCAAAATTATAAATAGGAACGTTCAGTATAACAAAAAACTGCCACCCCAGATTCGGGGCGTCGAAAGAATTTACGGTGTCCTCTCCGTATGCGGCACCGCCCTGAATACTCGGCAATCTTCCGGCTTTACTTATCGAAACGGATGCCTTTGCGGATTTAATTTCCGCCCGTGCGATTTTAATCAGGGGCTGTTTTTTTACAGCCTTTGAAATTAGACTTTTTAAGGGGGGAATCCGGCGATATAAACCGGTGGAATCCGGAACGGGTATGAGCAAAGAAAGTTTTGCGGGATGAACATTGCCGTAAAATATCTCCATTAAGAACATTCGTTCAAACGATTTTACTCCGGCTTTCAAAACTTCTAAATTAGTTTGAAGGTTGGACGTCATAAGCTCTGTTTGAACGACGTCGAAACGCGGAAGACTGCCGGCTTTATATCCTATTTTTGCGGCAGTTAAAATTTTTTTCGCGCCGTCTAAAGCTTTTCGTTCTATTTTTATTTCGTTTTTTAACAGAATTAGTCCGTAAAAATATTGCGTTATACGGGCGGCTGTGAAAAGGCGCGCCAAACGCAATTTGTATTCCGCAACTTTAAGATTATTTCCCGCAAGCGAAATTTCGCCGTAGATTTTCGGGTTAAATATGGGAACGGTTAAATCTACCTGTCCGATTAATTCCCTCGCACCGTTGGCAGAGGCGAACACGGGATATCCGTTTTTCGTCCTTGTCCATATCCCTCCGGCATTAACGGCGATATCCGGCAGTAAACCGGCATAAGCCGCTTTTTTTAAGTCCATTTTTTCGGATATTATGTGCTCGGCTTTCAAAACATTTCCCTGCCTCGACAAAGCTCTTTTAATAGCCGATGCTAAAGATATTTTAATTCTGTCCGGTGCGGAAGGCGGGGTGTTACCGACGGTTAAACCGGCACCGGCAGGCGGACTTGCGGCATACGCCGTTTTGACGGCATTTAATCGGATTAAAGTTAAATAGTTAAATAAACAGTTTGCAATAATTAATAAAAAAACCGTTTTTATATAAGTTTTTATAGCCATGCCGCTGTTTTTCTCATCAATCGTTTATTACGACTATTTTATTCTTAGACTTTAAGCCGGTTTTTATCGTAATTTTATTTTTAGGTTTATCGTAAATTGCGGCGATTTTTCTTATGACTGCTTCGTTTGCTTTGTTTTCGGCCGGATGTTCTTTGATTGAAATTTTCAGCGTTCCATTCCCGAGTATTTCATAATTTTCCGTTTTTGAACCTGTTTTTACGGCAACCGAAATTATTTTTTGCATAAAAATTTAATGAAAGATATAATAATGCATTATTATATAGAATGTGGTCTAATTATGCAACTTTAATCCTTGTAATAGAAAATATTTAGATGTTTCTTTTATATGTAATCCGGTGTTCGTATAACTTAAAGCCATTTTAACTGTTTCTATCGGCAATTTTGGGTTAAGTTTATAATTATATTAATAATTATAAATATATAAAATATAGCAATGTTGCTTATAATGAAAAATACATTATATTATGGACGGGTATAACAATAAAAACCGTAATAACGAGTTTTATATACAGTGGCATTTTATAGATTCCTGCAATCTAAGGTGCAGCCATTGTTATCAAAAAGATTATAACCACAAAGAGATAGATTTTAATATGCTTAAATCTATTTTTTTAAAAATAGACGAAGCTATGTCGAAATGGGGAATGGGTTGTTTTATTTCGCTGACCGGCGGGGAGCCTTTTTTAAAACCGGAAGGGCTTTTTTATTTAATGGATTTAATAGAAAAATCGGATAATTTTAAAAAATTTGCGATATTGACCAACGGCACATTGATCGACTACCGCATAATAAGCAAAATTAAGGATTATAAAAAACTTTCCGAAATTCAAGTATCCTTGGATGGACACGATGAAAAAACGCATGATAATATAAGAGGTGCGGGAACATTTTTAGAGGCGGTCGAATCTATTCGAAAACTTAAAAATGCCGGCATTAAAACATCGGTGATGTTTACCCTCCATAAAAAAAATATAGGGTCTGCCGTCAAGATGCTTGCTCTTGCGGATTCCTTAAAAGTGGACGCTCTGACAGTGGAGCGGATGACGACTATGAGCGAAGCCGAAAAGGAGGAATTTTTTATAGATGCCCCGGAATTAAAAAAAGTTTACTCCGATGTTTATTGTAAAGCGAAAAAGGAATTATCGGGCAAGGATACCAAACTCGTAACATCGAGGCCGCTGTGGAACCTGATAGACGAGAATATCGGCGGTTATTGTCCCGTCGGGTTTTCTTCCATTTGCGTCATGCATGACGGGACATTGCTGCCGTGCAGAAGGCTTTACCTGCCGCTCGGCAACATACTGACCGACGGGCTTTTCAAGGTATGGTATAATTCGGATATTTTATGGGAAATGAGAAAAAGGGATGATAGAAATGAATGTTCGAGCTGCGCCCATATCGAAAGGTGCGGCGGATGCAAAGCCATAAGTTATTACCATAATAAAGATTTAAACACAAAAGACCCGCAGTGCTGGATATAGAGGAAAATTAAAAAATGAGAATATTAAAACTTTCGGATAATGTCAGTTTAAAACAGTATCAGGAAAAATATATGCTTTTTGATAATCTTAACGGAAATATATATAAACTTAACCGGCTTTCTTACGAAATATTATTATTGTGCGACGGGAAGAGCACGGACGAAGATATAATAAACAATATAATAAATAATTTTGCCGTTTCTGCGGAAAAGGCGGCAAAAGACTTTGACGATATAATAAATATGCTTTTAGACAAACAATATGTGCTGAATATTATTTAATTTATGCTATACCCTCCATGTCGATTTAATTTGACTTTATATTAGCTATAAGGTTTATAATTATAATATAAAGAAAGATTAATCAAAAAAGACCGGAGTCAAAAAAATGCCTATTTATCAGTATAAATGCCAAAAGTGCGGCAAGGATTTCGAAGTTTATCAGAGCAAGCTTTCCGAATTTTACCGGAAAATCGTTAAAACAAAGAAAGAGGCGCAATGCCCATCCTGTAAAACCGAAGACGTTATTCTTGCAAAGAAGGTTGAACTTAAGGAAGCGGTTGCCTGCGGCAAAACAGGCGGCGGTTTCGGGTGAGGCACATAAAACAGGCAGGTTGCCCCGGATTTTTTAAGTTCGTCCGCAAGAAACTAAGGTAAAGTTAAATTAAGAGGGTGGAGGTCTGCGCCTGTTTAAAAATTATAATTATATAACCATAGTTTAATTTATTTATTAAAACGGGAGGTTTTATATGGCAAAAGTTGCTATTATAGTTCTGGAAGGAACCGAGCTTAAAGAATCGGTTGCAAAGATAAGGCATGCCATGATATACTCAAAAGAAATCAAGGCGGAAGGAAATGAAATAATCCTTAT
>JAJZXJ010000004.1:97332-99603 GCA_021802425.1 bacterium
GTGGCAGATTTTATAAAATCCGCGTGGGTAATGCGGATAAGCGGCATCGTCGTCATTCTTATGGGTTTATATATCGCGGGGATTTTAAACAAGCTTAAAATATTTTCGTTTTTAAACAGGGATGTCCAATTTAATTTGAAAAATAAGCCTGCGGGCATTATCGGCTCCGCCGTAATCGGCGCAATATTCGCGGGGGCATGGACGCCGTGCATAGGCCCCATACTTGCCTCAATTCTTTTTATAAGCGCCACGCTTCATAATTCGCTCGAAGGCGGCTTTCTTCTATTTACATATTCCATGGGTCTTGCCGTTCCTTTTTTTATAAGCGCAGTCTCGTTAAATCTGTTCTTCACCGCATTCAAAAGATTTAAAAAATATATCCGGACAATCCAGATAATAAGCGGAGTTCTTCTGATTGCCGTCGGGATTTTGATATTTTTCAACTATTTATCGATTATATCGTTATACTTCGGCAACGCCTTTCATTACAACATACCTTATAACGGCTGATAAAGACAACTTTGTCTTGACGATTATCTGGATAGAACCGTCAAAAATGCCCTGCCTACGGGTTCTGAATTATACCAGAAAAAAATAACAAAAATACTTGACTCTTGATTTATAGTCTGCAGTATATATATGATTATTTATAGGCAAATAAAGGGGTCAGATTTATTTAATAAAGGGGTCAGATTTATTTATTTACTTTATTCCCTTTTTCATGTCCCAACCCGCTTCAGCGGGAATCCAGTGTTATTAAAGCATTTTAAAATAAATAAATCTGACCCCTTTATTTTTACCTTTATTTTTAAAAATTCCTTGAAAATTTTAAATTATAGGAAAACATAAAAGCTAGCAAAAAACAAATCGCCATTATGTCAAAAGCAAAAGAAAAATTTCCCGTATGGTCTATAATCATGCCCAACACCACTGGTATGGATAAGGCTCCGATAAAGCTAAAAGTATTCATAATACCATTGGCGGTACCTACTAACTCTAACGGAAACAATTTTAAAACGATTACGTAAGGAAGAGACATTCCCCCAAAAACCAAACCCATCGTCAAAGACGCAATTATTGTCCATATAATAGAGGTTCTAAACATTAAAAGACTAAAAGCGGCAATTAAGAGAAAACTCAGAAATTGGCTGTATCGAAAGATCGCGATATGGCGATCTAAACGATCTGCCAGGAAGCCAGCTAACGGCCATGAAATAATGGTGCCTGCCGTGGCGAGGCTTGTTATCAAACCTGCCTGGTAATTTGAAGTGTTAAAGTGTTCTACCAAAAATGACGGCAACCATGTTAAAAAACTGAAATACGCACCGAAAAAAAACAATACGGAAAAACTCAGTAACCATAATGCAGGATTCCTAATAACGTCCGAATAAAATAATTTTGGTTTTTTTACAGTTATATCGTCACTTTTATTAATAGTCGTCACCGGCATTATAAATAAAATAACTAAAAACAAAGCAAGAAATATAGGAATAATTGTAATCGCATATGAAAATCTCCAACTCCAAATTCCAATTAAAAATGAAATTAGAATTAAGCCGACGGTTCCACCAAATGCCCCTCCAGCTGTAATAATTCCAACGGCTAATCCGTGATAACGTGGATGGATATCTTTTCTTATAATAGACACTCCAGGTACTAAAAGAGCTCCGCCAAATCCCATAAGAATTCTTGAAATGAGCATTTCTACCATATTATGGCTTAAAACAAAAGCTATGACTCCAATGGTAAGAATAGCAACACACACTTTAATTACCCTGTTTGCTCCATATTTATCTGAAAATATTCCGACTGGAATCTGAACCGCGGCATGGCTCCAAAAAAAGGCGCTCATAATTATACCGCTCTCGAAATACGTAAAATGAAAGGTCTTTATAAAGGTTGGAATCAATACGGCAAAAGCAACACGATGCATATGTACTTGAGCAAAGGCAAAGACTAATATAACTAATATAAACCAAGGAGATTGCCGCCAATGATTTATATGTCTGTTTTTATTCTTTAATTGAAATTTATTCATAAATCAATAACATTTCATTATATTGCTTATAGCCTCGGAAGAAAATTCCAAACCGTATATTTTATCCATGTGGTCCCTGATATCCCTAAGTCCGGATATGTCCGGCTGTCTCTTTTTTACCGCCATGGGCTCGAACTCGGACTTTCTGTTCGTCGGCAGATTTAATTCTATCCCGCCGAGATGGAAATTTACCGAATCTCGCCGTAAAGCCCCAAGCTTAAAGCTATGGGATA
>JAJZXJ010000017.1:0-18254 GCA_021802425.1 bacterium
CTCGGGTTAAAAGAAATCATATTGATTCATGTCATCGACCCCGCCCTTTTTCAGCACAGCCTTTATTCCGTTTATAAAAAAGAGGACGAGGAAAAGATAAGGAGATTTGCGGAAATAAAATTAGAAGACATAAAAAAAGACCTTGAAAAATCAGGATTCGGAGTTCGCATTGCGATAAGGGTGGGCGATATTGCCGATGAGATTGCAGATGAAGCCGAAAAAGAGGATATCGATTTTGTCGTTCTAGATAAAAAGGCAAATATAAAACATACGGGCTATTTTTCATTTTACGGTTCCCCGCTTTATGACATTTTAATAAAAGTGAATAAACCCGTACTTGTCATGAAAAGGGTTTTATTTCATCCAACGGGTGTGATAAAAACCGATGAAAACGCGGACTGCAAGAGTCTTTTCGCGGATGTCGTCTTTGCTACCGATTTTTCGGAGTTTTCGCTCAGGGCTTTGCCGTTCATAAATAAAGTGCCTGCCGATATAATCAAGATGTTCACGATTTTATATGTTATCGACGAAAAGGCGGTAAAGAATTTAAAGCCGGAAGAGATAAAGAATTATGAAAAAAATCTGGCAGAAAAGGCAGAGGATGCCGTCCGCGGATTAAACTACCGTTTTACGAAGGAAAAATCCAATCTTGAGGTGATCGTCAGGAAGGGTATTCCCTGCAAAGAGATAACGGATTTCATGGTCGGGACGAGAAAAAAACTTTTAATTTTAGGACATAAGGGAATGGATAAAGAAAAATTAGCCGAAATACTTTTCGGCAGTACCGCCGAAAGGGTGATAAATGCCTTGCCGTGTTCGATTCTTATCGTTAAATAAATAATAACCTTAAATCACCGTTATAAACTATTAAAATTGTTTTAATATATATAATAAGTACTGGATTCCTGCTTACGCAGGAATGACACCCTTTAGGTTAAAACCTTAATCCCCGAATAGTCATTCCCGCGTAGGCGGGAATCCAGAAAAAGAAATTTCTAACGGTGATTTAAGGTTATTATTATAATTATTTAATTGAATTAATGGACCCTTTAAAAAGATTTCATAACGAGGACTGGCATACCCCTGAAGGGAAACTCATCAGGGAGTTTGTTTTTGGGATAAACGACGGCTTAGTTACAACCGTGGGATTTGTCGCGGGCGTTACTGGAGCCCTTGTAAACACCAGAATAGTTCTTATGTCGGGTGTGGCCGAGATTGTTGCAGGGACGGTTTCGATGTTTTTCGGGGCTTATCTTGCCACAAAGTCCCAAAACGAATTTTACCAAAAAGAAATTAGAAGGGAAAAAAGGGAGATTGCGGAAAACCCTAACCACGAAATAGAAGAGATTTATGAGTTATACGCGGATAAGGGCTTTACGAAAGAAGAAATCGACCCCATCGTTAAAAGGCTTATGTCCGACAAAAAGGTTTTGCTTAATTTTATGGTACAGGATGAGTTAGGGATAAGTCTTAATTATTATGAAAAACCTCTTAAAATCGCTTCTTATACAGGTTTGTCTTTTTTAGCGGGGGGTATTCCGCCGCTAATTCCATATTTTTTTACCAGAAATTCTTTTATGGCAATAGTTATGTCCATTTTTCTTTCCATATTAGTTTTGATATTTGCTGGCTTTGCAAAGGCTAAAGTTACAAAAACTAACGGATTAAAGAGTTCCATGGAGATGGTTTTAATAGGCGGGGCCGCCGCCGCCTTCGGGTTTATTTGCGGCAGGTTGATTTCACTCGTTTAATCCGGAATTAAGCCGCATCGGCGGTCTATTATCGTATGATTTTGCAAAAAGGCCGAATATGATTGCAGCGCAGGTAATAACGACGGCAACCAAGCTGTAAGCCGATATAAAATTGAAGTAATCAAATACGGCGCCTACGGCAAACGGCCCTAAAACAAACCCTAAATCGCTCAATGTTCTGTAAATTCCTATTGCCTCGTCATAATGATTTTTATCGACGCTATCCATAAGATATAGATTTCTTGCCGGCCCAGAAAAACCGCCGCCCGCGCTTATAAGTATGATGGAAGCGCCGAATGTGAACAGGTTTTTGAAAATAATAAAGCTTAGCACGCCGGCCGCGCTTATAATGAAGGATGTTATGATAGATTTTTTTACTCCCATTATGTTTATTACTTTATCGGAATAGTATGTGAGCACCACTCCTATCACAGCTGATATAGAAATAAGAAGACCTATGTTTGCCTTGTTTAAATTCATTACGCTGACGCCCACGAGAGGCACCAGCTCCCTTCTCGAGCCTATTCTCGAAAAGAAAAACGAGAAGGTTAAGAAACAGAGGGCTATAAAATTTAAGTCATATAAAAGGGCGGAATATTTTTTAAAATATCCTTTGTTTCCTTTACGTTCTTTGTTTCCCGGTTCATTTGTATTTCCATCCGGTTCGCTTGCAAATTTATCCGCAGTTTCAGGTATTTTTATGTTATTTAAGAATTTTTTGTTGTAAAAAGCTATTATTAGTCCTATAAGCATAATTACCGTATAAAGCAAAAAGGCGGCTTTGTCGGTAAATTCATATGCGACAACAGCTCCAAGGAAAGGGGCGGAACCCATTGAAAGCCTTCTTGCTATCATATATCTGCTTAAAACCTTCCCTCTTTTTTCATCCCTGTAAAGATGTTTGGTAAGAATTATCATTGAAGAAGTATTTATAATGCCTGAACCAAAACCTTCCAGAAACCTAAAAATAAATAACTGGTAATATGCCGTTGAGAGGAGGTAGCCGGCGGCGCCCAGAAAAATAAACAGCATTCCTATATGAATGTATTGGGATTTAAGTTTTTTGCTTATTATGCTTACGGGTATATTTACCAATATACGGGCGAGTCCGAATGCGGCTATTATTAACCCGATTGTAATTATGCTGGCGCCTAAACTTTTTGCATAGAGGGGGAGAACGACCGTGTTTAATCCTAATCCGAAGTCTGCAAGGGCAATCGTGGAAAGAATGGCAATTAAAAGCCTTTTTGTCGAAGCGGGGGCTGTTTCGCCGATGTTATCGTTATTATTATTTAATGCCATAGGGATTTTATTTTATAATATAATGACTTTGAAGTCAATGAACCCGATAGCGAAGCGTTAATCCAGTGTTAGTATAACTTTAAAGCCATTTTAACTGTTTCTATCGGCAATTTTGACATAGCCGATACCGAGGTTGCAAAATCAGGTGCAATGAATTATAATATAAAATCAAATGACCGATTTATATATTAAGCATGACGATAAAGACAACGATAAAAAGAAAATAAAAGAAACTATCCTTTTGCTCCAAAAATACCTTGCCGCGGAGGTTGCCGGTCGAGATTTGTACATGGAGCAGACAAAAACCCTTAAAGACCCCACATTAATTCAAGCGTTAAAATCCTTTGCTTCGACGGAAAGCGGGCATATTATCAACATCAGGGAAAAAATAACCGAACTTGGCGGCGCCCCAAAATCGCTTGATGAACTTAGGGAAGCGCAAAAAGGCGTTAGCAAAGCTTCTCATCAGGTTTCGGCCCCGCTGGATATGCTAAGGATTGATTTAAAAATAGAAGAAAACGCAATTAACGATTATACCGCAGGGCTGGAAATTATCGAAGACCCTGGTGTCAGGGCGCTTTTAGAGAATAATCTTGCCGAAGAGATACATCATTCTTTATATTTATCAAAAAGGATAAACGAAGTTTTAGAGTCCACAAAAGCCCGCATCGGCGCTATTGGGGGTGCGGAAAAACCGGGAGGGAAAGAACCGTCCGAGATTTTTAAAGCATCCGTCGAGGTCGGGCAGGCCCGCCTTAACAGGACGTGGCTCGAGATGTCGATGTCCGGTTTAATTGCGGGTATGAATGTTACCTTCGGCATAATCGCTTCTTCCTATGTTGCAGGCGCAACCGCTCCTCTTGTCGGAGCAAATATTTCTAAAATATTCGGGGCGCTGTTTTTCCCAATCGGTTTTATCTTTTTAATGATTGGCAAAAGCGAACTTTTTACAGAAAACTTTTTGGTTCCGGTTACGGCGGTCTTGGCCAAAAAAAGCAAAATCAGAAACCTTTTAAAATTGTGGTTTTTAACATTAATCGGCAATACGGCGGGAATTTTTATATTTGCGCTCGCTATTGCCGGCTCGTTAAATCAGTTGGTTCCATCATTCGTCGTCAGCCACATACATAGCGTAGCCAATAGCTATATGAGTAAAAGTCCGTTTGTAATGGTTTTAAGCGCAATTTTTGCCGGATGGCTGATTACGCTTATGACATGGCTTTTAATTGCCTCAAGCGGCACCCTTGCGAGAATTTTTATAATATGGATTGTCGGTTTTTTAATTTTTTTAAATTCATTCAGCCACATCGTCGTTGCTTCATCCGAAATTTTAATCGCTATTAATACAGGTTCCCATATATCATACCTTTCGTGGCTTTATCCTTATGTTCCTTTAACTATCATAGGCAATATGATAGGCGGACTATTTTTTGTTACTATTCTTCAATATTTACAAATCTTGCATGCAACTTCATCTTCCGAAGACATTATTCACTCATCCCGTGAACTTAATATGTTTAGCAGTCCCGCTTCTAAAAAGGCGGATGAGGTAGAAGATATCGAGGATACTTTATAATTACTATAAAGCTATGGAAAAGCGCAGGCGCGGATGCAAGCATAGGCGTAAGTGAATAGATTTATCAAATAAATTTAAATAAGCCTGATAAGCGTGATTCCCAAATCCAGATTTACTTGGCATTGGAATATATAAATATTTTTCTAAATCGGGATTTGGGTGATTTCACCCGCTTGATTTTTTGAATTGTAGTGATAAAATTAAATATAGGCGGATTTCCGTTTTTACATTTTACCGATAAATTTATATTAAATTAAAATCAAACCAATAAATATAGGGAGTAATTTATGGAATATGATGAAAATGGGGTTAGCATTGTTCCGTTCGAGTTTAAAAAAGAGATTTTTGAAGAGGCAAAAAGGGATTTTAGATACGAAGAGTATGTTAGGGGATGTTTAAACTGCGGCGTATGTACGGGAGGCTGCCCGCCTCACAGGTTTTTCGATTTTTCCCCGCGCATAGTCCTTCAAAATATGAAATCTAAAGACCCGGAGCTTATCTGGACGATGATGGATGAATATGTTTGGGCATGCTTTCAGTGTTTTACCTGCGCCATGATATGTCCGTTTCTCAACAGTCCGGGCGGAGTCATTGCAATATTAAGGGAAATTGCCGTCAGGAGGGGCTTTGAATCCGCAAAAAAGGTTTTAAAACCATACTCGAGGGTTCTCTTAAAGCTCACGGCTTACGGTAACCAGCTTTCCCCTGATATGATCCAGCCGGATTTCTTTCCCGATTGGGGTCCGCATATAGGCTATGCCTCCACCGATCTTGCCGCTAAAAGAAAAGCCATTCCGATGCCGACCCTTCAGGTTACAAATCTTGCTTGGGATGTTGCCCCGGAAACTATGAAAGAGCTTTACGATATTTTTGACGAAGCGGGGGTTTTTAAGATTATAGAATCCGTTGACCCTTCTTTATATGAGATTATACAGGACATAGTGGACGATGTGAGGAGTTCTTGAGATAAAGGCGATAAAGACAAGGACTGGATGATGTGAGCTTGTGCTGGCCTTCGGCTCGCCGTATTTCGTTTCCCGCCATCCTTTGCCTGCAAGAGTGGCATGCATTGATAAGCGCAAGCAAAGAATATGCGGGAATGACAAATAAAACTGGATTTCCGCCATCTTTTGCCTGCATCAAAGACATGCATTGATAAACGCAGGCAAAGAATATGCGGGAATGACAAAAAAAGGAGAAATATATGACTATGGAAATCAGTAACAGGTTTGGGCTTGCCGATATAAAATCCGATTATATCCATGCCGCAGGAAGAAAGCTCGAAAATATTCATGACGAACTTTTGGAACTCGAGGCAAAGGGAGAGGTTAAGGTCATACATGTGAAAGAAGAAAATAAACCTATCGAAGCCGAAACCTTATTCGGCTGGAAAAAAAAGATTCCAACCAATAAATTGTGGCACCATAAGTCGTGCGGACAGTGCGGAAACATTCCGGGCTATCCCGTATCTCTTTTATGGTTTATGAATAAGTTTGGACTTGAATATGTTGACGAAAGAAATCAGACATCGTGCACCGCATGGAATTATCACGGTTCAGGCACATCCAATCCGGTTGGGCTTGCCGCCGTTGCCGTCAGGAACTGGCACAGGGCTTATGAACTCGGACTGTTTCCGTTGTTTCATTGCGCCACTACATTCGGGGATTATAAAGAAATGCGAAACCTGCTTGTCGAACATAAGGAATTAAGAGACGAGGTCAGAAGGATAATGCATAAAATAGGCAGGGAACTTGTTATTCCCGAATATATCGTGCATTACAGCGAATGGGTTCATGTTATGCGTTTTGAAATAGCCAAATTAAAAAAATATGACCTTAGCAATGTTATAGCGACGGTTCATCCTGCCTGCCACACTTATAAAATGATACCCGAGGATTGCATTTACGATAAAGAAATTTATGCGGGGAAACGGACGGCGGTATCCACGGGTGTTGCGCTTGCCCTGGGAGCGCAGGTTGCGGATTATTCGACATGGTATGACTGCTGCGGTTTCGGTTTCAGGCACATTCTGACCGAAAGGGAAGCATCAAGGTCGTTTGTAATGGATAGAAAAATCAGACCTATGGTCAGAGAGGCTCATTCCGATGTCTGTATTACGCAAGACACGGGCTGCACGACAACGCTTGATAAAAACCAGTGGATCGGAAAGGCTATGGGCTATACCGAGCAGGTTCCCGTTATGGCGGATGTTATGTTTGCCGCTTTAGCCTGCGGCGCCGATGTTTATAAAATTGTTCAGCTTCAATGGCATACGACGGATTGGAGGCCCCTGTGCGAAAAGATCGGAATAGACTGGAGAAAGTCCGAAGAAGAATATAACGCCTATCTGGAAGAGCTTAAAGCAGGGGGAAAGACGGTTAATTTATACGAGTATCCGAAAGGTTAACGATATATTATATATCCCTTCTTTTTTCAGAAAAGGCAGAAAAGGGGTCTGACCTCTTTTCTTGAATCATAATAAGTATAAGTTAAAACTAATAACCTAATAATTTGGAGGATTTTATATGGCTGAGAATATTTTGGTAATCGGCGGAGGCCCGGCAGGTTTAAATGCGGCGACTATGCTTGCCGAATTGGGCGTAAAGGTAACCCTGGCGGAAAGGGATTCATTTCTTGGAGGCAACCCTAAGAAATTTAAATATAAATTTTTGTTTCCGGATATGCAGCCTGCGGATAATGTGATAGGCGAGCTGATTAAAAAGACTGAAACAAATAGCAATATCAAAGTATATTTATCTTCGGAGGTTTTGAATTTTAAGGAAAACGGTAAAAAGTTCGATGCGCAGATAAAATCGCCTGACGGGAATGAAGCAAAAACTTTTGATTCGGTTATCGTCGCTACCGGTTTTGAGCATTTCGACCCTGCGAGGGATGCCAAATATTCCTATCAATTATTCGATGATGTAGTCGATATTAAGGATTTGGAGAGAATGATGGGCGAGGGAAATTTTGCCAGACCTTCCAACGGACAGCCCCCAAAAAATGTTGCTTTTATATTATGCGTGGGTTCAAGGGACAGACATGTCGGCAATCAGTACTGCTCAAGGGTGTGCTGCACCGTTTCGGTTAAACAGGCTATTGAACTTAGAGAACATTTTCCCGATTGCGAAGTGTATATATTTTATATGGACATAAGAACTTACGGATTTTTTGAAGATTTATACTGGAAGGCTATGGAAGAGCACGATGTCCAGATAGTTAAAGGCAGGGTTGCCGAAATTACCTCGGGACCAGATAATACCGTTATTTGCAAGGGCGAGGATACGCTTTTAAGGGGGCCGTTCGAGATTCCGTTCGATATGGTTGTGCTGGCTTCGGGCATGGAAGGCGGACCCCAGTCGTCCGAAATGGCTAAAAAGCTTGGGCTTGAGCTTGACGAGCACGGATTTTTAAAGCCGCAGAATGTCACGCTGGCGCCTTTTAAATCCAGCAAGGAGGGCGTATTTTTGGCGGGCGCCTGCACGGGACCGAAGGCTATTTCCGATTCGATTATAGAGGGCGGCGCAGCTGCGATGGATGCCTATATTTATGCGGTTAAAAATCATTAATTCTTATGACATATATTTTAAAAAACAATAAAATCGACAAAAGATATGAGGAAAAGTTCTTTGAAATTATAAAAGAAAATTTACCCGCAGACAAAATAGGCTTGCTTAACAATCTTTTAAGCCGGAAAACAGAAATTATCAGGGGATTTTTATCGGATGTTCGGGATGGAAAATTAGAAGTGGATAGATTCGACACGATACTGTCCTTTATTTTTTCCGTAAGAAGGCATAAAAAAAAGATTATCGAGACCGTGAGCGTTGATATTCTGAACAACGGGTTTAATTATCTAAGCGATTCAAAAAAATCCGCAGAGATAAGGTTAGGCCGGTTTTTAGCGGCAATCCCTTATGAAAACGTTATCGTTAAAAGGGATATTGCTTTAGAAGTTCTGCATTTCTGCGAGCCCGAAAAGAATGTTTTATGGACATCATGGGTTTACAGGCAGGATAACGGAACAGGCTGTTTGCCTTACATGGCTGATTTTTTAAAAAGAACATGGGACGGAAATCCTTATATTATGCCGTTCAGCATTAAAGAAATGAAGGAGGAAATAGGTTATCTTTATGAATTATCGAATAAGAATGGTTTTGCAATCGAACCCCCTTACGGCGTCGATATTCTTTTAAGCTACATGTATTCGGATTATGTTTATAAAATGGTATATGCCGAATCTAAGTCTTTATCTATCGGCGTGCCGGACGGCTTTACATTGATGAAAAAGTTACTGGGGATTGAAAAATTGGGATTGCCGGAGGCGGAAGCGGTATAATTTTTTTACAGGATTGCTAAAGGATTATTAACGGGATATTATTAAACTTGGAGGGCTTTATGGCTTTAGAAAAGCAAGAAAAAAGACCGGTTGCCGAAAAGGGAGAACATATTATAGCAAGGCATTTAATCGAAGACGACTACATCAAAGAAGAAAAAAATTTAGTTATCGATGGGGTCGATGTTTCGGGCAGATGGAATACATTCATCCGCACGAGGGTCGATTCCGAGTTTGACAGGAGCTTCTTTCGGGAGATTAAAGAAACCGTTGTAGGTTCGAGAATTAACAGATGCTGGCAGTGCGGAATGTGTACGGCAAGCTGTACCGTAACGCCGTTGTACCGCAGGTTTAATCCAAGGGCATTTATTTACATGATGCAGCTCGGCAATTTAAAAGAATTAAAAAAATATGTGAATGTTGCATGGCGGTGCGTCGGGTGCTATAAATGTTCCCAAAGGTGCCCTAAACAGGTAAACCCCGCTGAAATGATGGAAGCCCTTGCGCTTCTGATAAAAAAATATTTTCCCGAAGAAGTGGAAAGTAAACTAAAAGTTGACGAAGATGTTAAAAAGATATACGAGGATATGATTCTGGGACACGGAAGATTAGACCTGGCGAAGCTTCATACCTCGTCGATGCGAAAGATGGGGAGAACAAAGGAACTTATCGGAAAAATGGAAAGGGATGCTATTTGTAAAATGGTTAAGGACGGAAGGGCTTTTTCGATATTAAAGCTCGGCAAGCCGCATAATTGGGGAAAATCAAAAGGGGCGATAGAAAATTATTTAAAAAATGCCGATACCCTTGAAAGAAGCGAGGCATAAAATGTTTGCGGCAAGGACTGGATTAAGGTAAAAATTAATTAATGGGGGTTTACATGGAAAAATTAAAGGAAAACCAGGCGGCATATTATCCCGGATGTGCTTTGTTAACGATAGATAGAGCTTATAATAACAGTTCTAAATTAGTATCAAAAAAGATGGGCATCGAACTTGTAGAGCTGCAAGGTTATAATTGCTGCGGCATAGGAGAGATGAAATCTAAAGGGGCGGTTTCGATGTATCTGCCGCTTAGAAATATGATGCTTGCAAAATCGCAGCTTGGCTCAAAAGATCTGGTTATGGCATGTTCGGTCTGCTATCATGAGTTTAGCAGGTCCATTACAAGGGTAAGGGAAAATAAAAACGAACTTGCCTCCGTCAACGCTATATTTAAAGAAGCGGGCGAAATTGAAGGCGAGTTTACCCCTGACGGCGAAGCAAGGCATATTCTGGAGTTTTTATATAACGAAAAAGGGGTGGACGAGGTAAAGAAAAACACGGTTAAGCCGTTAAAAGGTTTAAAAGCGGCGCCATATTACGGATGCCTTTACTCAAGGCCGTCGATGTACACTTTTACCGATAAAAAACCTAATTTAGACAATTCCGAAAGACCCCGGTTTATGAATGATTTTTTAGAAGCTATGGGCGCGGAAGTCGTTTTTTACGGTAACGAGGTGCAGTGCTGCGGCGGAAGAAATGTCGTTCAGGACGAAGAAACCTCTTTTGCGTTATGTTCGCAGACGCTTTCGAAGGCAAAGAAAGCGGGGGCGGATTTCCTTGTTCTTATATGCCCAAAATGTGCCGGAGCGCTGGATGTGAATCAGCCTAAAATAATCGAAAAATTTGGAAATGATTCAGGGCTTCCGGTTGTATATTTAACCCAACTTATGGCGCTGGCATTTGGTTTTTCCAAAAAAGAAGCCGAGTTTAGCGATATGATTTCAGACCCGCTTAAAGTGCTTCAGGAAAAGGGATTTTAAGTTAAATAAAATTACGGAGGCATATTTTATGTCGAAATCGGAAGACAATTTAAAAGAGGCTTTTGCAGGAGAGTCCCAGGCTAATAGAAAATACCTTGCTTACGCAAGGCAGGCCGATGCCGAAGGGTATCCCGAAGTTGCCGAGTTATTTAGAACTATTTCCGAAGGTGAAACGGCGCACGCGCTTGGACATTTAAATCATTTAAAAGGGATAAAATCTACGATAGAAAATTTAAAAGCGGCTATAGAGGGTGAAAAATACGAGGTTGCGGAGATGTATCCAAGGATGGCTAAAGAGGCAAGGCTTGAGGGCAACGAGGAATTGGCAAAATGGTTTGAAATGGTGAGCAGGGCTGAAAGCGCTCATGCGAAAGCATTTGAAAAGGCATTAAATGAATTGGCATAAGATAAGTATATATCCCGGGTTAAAACTCTTTCGAGGAGAATTTTTCAAACAGGTATTTATCTTTATATAAGAAGTCTTTTAACAAATAAATCTTTACGGTTCTTATTGTTTCATGATTATCCGTTATTGCTACCTCTTTTAACAGCGTGCAGCTTTTAAAATTTTGGCATAACTTGTTTTCTATATTTTTGCCGTATTTTGTGTCTATTATGTAAAGGAAATTTCGTCCTTTTTTATCTTTAAAATTGTTCCAGAACGCATATTGGTTATCTCTTATAAAATAATTAAACGAATATGTCTGCGGTTTTCCTTTTACATAATACGCAAGTTCGCTTGCTACCTGAAACCTTCTTGCCGCTATTAATAAATTGTCTTTTTTATGAGCCGCGAGTTCCTTATCGACATAATACCCTAATTTTTTCCATCCCAATACATCTCTCATAGGATTTTTGCTTATTTTAATGCTAATCAACGGATAGTAAGGTTCCAAAAATATAATTAATGAAAAAATAAGTCCGGTTATAAAAGAAAGGGCATAAAAATAAGTCGTTAAGTTCTTGAGTTTTTGCGATTTTAAATTTAAGTTTAAGCGCAGTATCAGGATAAAAGATAATAAAAAAGCGGGAAAATATAAAAATACAGGCCAATTAGGCTGAACCGTTGTTTTTGTGCATTGATATATAAAATATAAAAATGGGGCTAAGGATGATATAGACAGCGCTAAATATATATCGTTATTTTCTTTTAATCCAAGATAAAAACCTATAAAAATAGATATTAGCATGATTATAAATATAAATGGGGAAACTATACCCATCTGGGAAATAAAAAATAAAAACAGATTCGATAAAAATGCGCTAAAGCTTACAAAATGACCCGATAATGTCATAAGATGCCTGAAAGATACAAAATTATTCAGGTAATTCCATATTATTACGGGCGAAAATATGGCTGCCCCGATTAAAAGGGCTAAATACGGTTCTTTTTTAAAAAAATATTTACGATAGTTTTTGCTTAAAACGAGAAATAAAAACACTATGGGGTATATAAAAACCGCCGTATATTTGCTGAGCAGCGCAAGCCCCGTCGAAATTCCTATGAGATACCAATAAAAATCCTTTTTGGTCAGAATAAGGTATATTAAAAGCAATATCGTCAGCGAGAAGAATAACATTTGCAGGTTTCCATAGACAATTAATATCGAACCGACATTAAGTATCGGGATTGTGTTTAAAAGCGCCGCCCACAGCAGCGAAAGCAGATTATTGTTCGTAATCTTTTTTAAAGCCAAATATACATATATCGATAAAATCAAAGAAATCGCAGGCGCCGCGAGCCTCACGAAAAACTGCGAATTAAGCCTGCCGAAAAATGTCGTCAAGGCTATCGTATAGGCAACCATAGGCGACATATCATAGTAAGAAAGCGATAAATGCCTTGACCATTGCCAGTAATAGGTTTCCTCCGGAATCAGGTCTATTTTTGTTATCAATATGAGTCTGATTATAAAAAGGATTATCAGTGCGGCAAAAAGAGAGTATAGAATAATTTTGTTTTTGTTCATAATTTTTAGGAAACATTATACGATTTTTGAAGCCAAAATTGAAATAAAAAAATCGATAAAAAAATAAATTAAAAATTTTTAATAAAAAATTAGTAAAAATCAATAAAAAAGACTTGACAATCAAAGCAGTTTTGATTTATCTTTATATTTAATATATTTAATTATAATTTACATTAAAATAGTTATAAAAATTAATGATAATTAATTAATTAAAATATTAAAAAATGACGATATAATATTAAGTAAGTAAATGGACGGGGAACGGGGACTTAAAGTTACGAAGTAACTTCATGAGATACCCGCTCACGCGAGTCCATCTTCGCACGCCGAAGATGCGGGAGCGGGTGCCGAAGGCTTCCGAGAGCGGAGCGGTCAAATTACAGGGGTAATAAACTTATATGGCATTTAAACTTAGCTTTGGTTCAAAAAACGGCGTAGGAATCGATATAGGTTCGGATTCGATTAAGGTATTAAGGCTTTCTAAGTCAGGTCATAAATACCGTGTTTTGGATTCCGATGTAATAGGTTTACCGGGCGGCGCCGTCAGCGGCGGGGTAATAAACGATAAGGCTTCCGTCGCCTCTTATTTAAAAAGTTCGTTTTCGAGACTTGGGATTAAAGAAAAAAATGTCGTTATAGCGGTACCGTGCAAGCATGTTATTATAAAAACAATCGAAATGCCAAAAATGAAAGAAGGCGAGCTTGATTCGTCGATATATTACGAAGCCCAGCAATACATTACTTATGATATAAACGAGGTTTTTTACGATTATGTCGTTTTAGGAGAATCCCAAACGGATCCAAATAATAATATGATAATGATAGTCGCAGGTAAAAAAGACATCATTAACAATCAAACAGAACTCATACAGGAATGCGGCCTAAATCCGTTCAGGGTGGATGTGGATTGCATAGCCGTTGAAAATATGTTTAATTTTAACTATCCCGAAGAATTTGACGAGCTTGTTTCTCTTGTGAGGGTCGGCGCATCGGAAACAAATGTTCACGTAATTAAAAAAGGTTTTAATTTGTTTAGAAGAGATATCCCTATCGGAGGAGTTAATATTACCGAGGAGATAGCCAAGAAATTTCAGATAGATTTTAACGAAGCAGAAAATATAAAAACCGGCGATATCGGCAATCGGGATATTAATTTTCAATCGAATTACGCCGTTTATCTCAATATGATAATATCCAGAGTGACCTCGGAAATTCAAAGGACGGTAGATTATTTTGCGGCGAATAACGACAAACAATATCCTAAAAAGATTTATTTAACGGGCGGCTCAAGTAAATTACCCGGTCTTCAGGGCGATATAGAGGGCAAACTGAATATTCCGGTAGAGGTTATAAATCCGTTCAGGAGTATTCTTTTTAGAGACGAATCAGCCGATAACCGAAGCCATCTGTTCGGCGTTGCCGTCGGGCTGGCATTACGAGGGCTTGAATAATAAAGTTACGAAGTAACTTACTGGAGGAAGCCGAAAGCTTCCGGGGGCGGAGAGGGCATGATTAAAATTAATTTAAATAAAAGCCGAAAAAAGGCAAGAATTAAAATCGAAAAGAAAAGCATAAAGAGCATAAGCGGCTTTGTGATAATACCGATTATAGCGGGTGTCGTTGCTGCGGAGGCAATGAATTTAGCCATTACGGCAAAGATTAACGCGGTCAATAATAATATTAAGGTATATAACGGCAAGACTTCCGCTCTGCTTCCCAAAGTTCAAAAGGTTAACGCCATTAAAAAGAAACAGGCCGATATTCTTCAAAAGATTAATATTATAAAAACATTAAAAAAAGAACAAAGCGGGCCGATAGGTTATATATATTATATAACAACGGCGCTTCCCCGGTTTGCATGGATCGACTCCTTAAAGTCGGTTAACGGCAATATAAGCGTGAACGGCATTGCCCTCGACGGACAGGTTGTTTCGCTCTTTATGGATAATTTAAACAAAACCGATTATTTTAATAATGTGACGCTGCTGCAGACATCCGAGGTCAAAAAACAAGAATTGAAACTCCAAAATTTTAATTTAACATTTAACGCAAATTATAAACCGGACATTAAAAGTGCCGTAAATAATAAATAATCTATGGACACTAAATTAGCGCGTAATATTAAATTTAATGGACCCTTAGGCATAGGCTTAATTGTGAGCGTTGCAATATTCATAATTATTATCGGCGGCTATTATTTTCTGTCTTATTCAAAGTCAGAGGCACGCTTAAGCCAAAAAAAAGGGGTTTTAAATACGGTTAAAGCAAAATATGATGCCGATTTAGCTTTGGTTAGAAGCTATCCCGTTTTGGTGAAGCAATACGAAGCTTTAAACAAAGAGTTTGCGAGCCTCGTCTTAGAACTTCCGTCAAAAAAGGATATTCCGGGGCTTCTTATGAAAATTGCGGATTATGAAAAAATTCTCGGTCTTAATTTAAAAATGTTTAAACCAGGCAAGGTTGTTGCCAAGGGTTTTTATGAAGCAGTCCCCTTTTCGATGAATATAAGCGGAAATTTTTACAATGTTTATAAATTTTTTTATAAGCTTGCTACTATGAAAAGAATAGTCGATGTCCATGATGTTTCCATATCGAACGGCGCAAAAGGACAAAAGGTTTCCGTCAGTTTTAACGGGACTACATTTTCTTTTACGGGAACCCCCCCTCAAAAACTTGTTAAAAAAGCGGGAGGCGTCGTTAAAAAATGAAAAGAGCCGTTTTAATGTTAATACCTTTTGCCGTCATTTTAGCTTTACCTTCTTTGTCTGCAGGCTTTACAAAACCGCAGGCTAAAAAACATCAAAGCTCATTAGTATATCCTTATTTTTTAAAAAGGAATCCGTTTCAAACATTTTTATATACAAAAAAACCGTCCGTTTCATTTAAGGTCGGGGAAATACCGCTGCTTCAATACAGCCTGTCATCTTTAAAAATAGTCGGGATAATGGAAAGAAGGGGGAAATATTTTGCGATGATAGAGACCCCCGATAACAGGTCTTACATAGTTACGGTCGGTTCGATTATAGGGGTTGGCAGGGCAAGGATCGCATCCATTAACGACAATACGATAAACTTAGTCGAAAATACATATAACGCTTTAGGGCAAATGCGCGCCGTCAATGTTGTTATGAAAATGAGATAAAAGAGGGCAATTAAGATGAAAAAATTAAAGTTTCAAAGCAAACTCAGTAAAATTGGCTTTAAATTAATATTTATAACATCGCTGTTTTTGGTTTTTGTTATATTTTCTCAGGCTGACTCTTTTGCAAGTTCGGGCGGCAATAATCCTAATAATCATCAAACGGTTAAAAAGTTTTTTGTCGACCCCTCGGACATGAGGGTTAGTTTTGATTTTCAAAACGCAAGCATTGTAGATGTAATTAGAATGATAGCAAAGGTTTCGAATATGAATGTTTTAATCGGTTCCGATGTCAAAGGAACCGTAACCATGAAAATGCGCAATGTTCCGCTTAAAGATATATTGTCGGTTATAATGGAAGCATACGGGCTTGGAATGGTTAAAAAGGATGGGATTTATTACATAAATGCGTCTGGAACGATAGCATCGGTTGTTTCTGCGGAAAAAAGAGCAAAAGCTATTTCTCAGCCGAAGATAACCAAAATTATTCCTATAAATTATGTAAGCGCAACCGGTCTTATACCTAAGGTTAAGACCATGCTCAGCTCCGAGGGAAATGTTATGTACGATAAATCCCTTCATGCCTTAATTATTTCCGATATCGAAGAAAATGTCGTAAAGGCGGTAAGCCTCATAAAAAGACTCGACAAAAGAACCCCCGAGGTTATGATTATTGCCAAAATGGTGGAGGTTAGTAAAAATTATTCTAACCAGTTGGGGATTAACTGGAACGGAAGCTATCTGGGCGCATCCCCGACCTCTGTGCTGCCTGCCTTCTCGAAATATGCGGGAGGCAGAACAACGGCTTCTCCCGCTGGTCCGGGTCTCAGTCCTACGCTTACGACCCAAGCGTCTCCCGGAACTTTTTCCGTGGGAATATTAAACTCGGCCGTCAGCATAAATGCGACGCTTGAGGCGCTTGAAAGTTTATCGAAGGCAAAATCTATCGCATCTCCGAAGGTTGTCGTTCTTAATAATCAGGCTGCTACAATAGAAAAAGGTGAGACATTGTATCTGCCCGGCGTTGCCGGCGTCGGCGCAACAGCCGCTCCGCAGGCCATTACCGCACAAATTTCCCTGCAAATAACACCTCATATTATGGCTGATGGAAATGTTAAGCTTGTTATAAATTCTACAAACAATACGGTTGCGCCGCCGGTTTCGGGCGCGCAGGCAACGCTTGACACGGAAAGCGCAAATTCTACGGTTATTATTAAAAATGGGCAAACAGTCGTTATAGGCGGAGTTTACCAGATGAACAAAACGGTGACCAATAACGGAATTCCCGGATTAATGAGCATCCCTCTTTTAGGCTGGCTCTTTAAATCTCAAAACATAAGCTATTCCAAAGATGAATTATTGATATTTATTACTCCAAGAATTATAAAGAGCTGATTATTTCTTAAAAAAGATGTTATAAAAAGGTGACTAAAAAAGGGGTCTGATTTCAAATCAGACCCCTTTTTTTCTTTATCAAATATTGCGGTTGCTAAATCTGTTGTTTTTCTGATAAAATTAACTGATGTTGATTGATGTTCAAAATTCAAAGGATAAAAGAGGAATAGCCATAGATAAAGTCGGCATAAAAAACCTCAGCTATCCGATTGCCGTTCTCGATAAAAAAAAATCCCTTCAGCATACCATAGCCCATATAAATATGTATGTTGATCTTCCCCATTACTTTAAAGGTACTCATATGAGCCGCTTTCTCGAGGTTTTAAACGAGTACAGGGGGGAGATAAGCATTGTCAAATTTCCGGATATTTTAAGAAAAATTAAGCATGTTTTAAATGCGAATTCCGCTTCGGTTGAAATGGAATTCCCTTATTTTATCGAAAAAACCGCCCCCGTCAGCAGAAAAAAAAGCTTAATGGAGTATGTTTGTTATTATAACGGCACGATAAAAAATACGGCGGCGAAAGATATTATGGAAAAGGGGACAGATCTTTTTTTTTGCGAAGCAAAAAATAAATCTGTCCCCTTTTCCCCGCTTTCTGCCGACGAAGAAAGCGTTATTAAAATCGGCGTTAAGGTGCCTATTAATACCCTGTGTCCATGTTCTAAGGAAATATCGAAATACGGGGCGCATAACCAGAGGGGCGTCGTTTCGGTTTCCGTCGAATTTAGCAAATTGATATGGTTCGAAGATATAATAGAAGATGTGGAATCATGCGCAAGTTCTCCGATATATTCGCTTTTAAAAAGGTCGGACGAAAGGTATCTGACGGAACATGCTTATGAAAATCCGAGGTTTGTCGAGGATGTGGTCAGGTGCGTGGCAGGAATTTTAAAAGAGAACAAAGATATTAAGTGGTATAAAGTCGAGGCCGAAAATTTTGAAAGCATACATAATCATAATGCTTATGCAATGATTGA
>JAJZXJ010000017.1:18354-30278 GCA_021802425.1 bacterium
GCGGGTGAAATAATATATGTTGAGATTTTTGACGGCGGGCGAGTCTCATGGAAAGGGGCTTGTTACGATAATCGATAACTTTCCGGCGGGTGTGAAAATAGACGGGGATTTTATCGATGGAAAGTTAGCCTTACGGCAATCGGGCTACGGCAGGGGCGCAAGGCAGAAAATAGAAACCGATAAAATCGAATTTTTATCCGGCGTCAGGGGCGGATATACAACGGGTTCCCCAATATCCTTTTTTATAAAAAATAAGGACTACGAAAACTGGAAAGAAAGAATGGATGCCTATAAGCCCGTTCCCGAAGAAACCAAAATCCATATTCCGAGACCCGGGCATGCGGATTTTGCCGGTTCGCTAAAATATGGTCTCGACGATATAAGAAATGTTCTTGAGCGTTCGAGCGCAAGAGAAACCGCCTCGAGGGTTGCGGTCGGGGCAATTTGCCGGATACTTTTGAAAAATTTCGGCATCGAGTTTGCTTCGGCGGTGCTTAGTATCGGCGGTGTCAATCCTGACACCTTTTTCTTCGACGCTATCGACCTTTTCGACAACGAAATTGTTAAAAATATTAACAATTCTGAACTTAGAATGCCTTATCCCGATTTGGAAGGCAGGGCAAAAGCATTAATCGATAAGATGAAAACAGAGGGGGATACCGTGGGCGGTTTGATTGTCGCGCAGGTAAAAAATCTTCCGATAGGTCTGGGCAGTTTTGCCCAGTGGGATGAAAAATTAGACGGGCATATTGCTATGTCTTTGATGAGTATTCAGGCAATTAAAAGCGTTGAGATAGGTTTAGGGGTAAAGTCGGCTTTTATAAAGGGTTCCGAGTATCAGGATTCTATTTATTATAATGATAATCCCGGCAACAAAGGCAAAGTTAAAGGTTTTTATAGGAAGACCGACAATGCCGGCGGCATAGAGGGCGGAATGTCTAACGGCGGGATTATCAGCGTCAGATGCGCAATGAAGCCTATTCCGACGCTTATGAAGCCGTATCTTGATACGGTCGATTTAAAAACGGGCGAAGCCAAAAAGGCGTTTCTTGAAAGGTCTGATATTTGCGCCGTTCCCGCCGCTTCCGTCGTGGCGGAGGCCGCTTTGGCCTTTTCTATCTGCTATTTCTTCCTAAAAAAGTTCGGCGGAGACAGCCTGAACGAAATTAAAAGAAATTATGAAGGATATATTAAAGGAATAAAATAAATCTGACATCTTTCAAAATGAAATGAAAACCAATATTGTGCTTATCGGATTTATGGGGGCTGGAAAAACGGAAGTCGGACGGCTTTTGGCTGAAAAAATGGGGTATAACTTTATTGACCTGGATTATATTGCGGAAAGCCGCGAGGGCATGACGATTAATGAAATATTTAAGCAAAAAGGCGAGGCTTATTTCAGGGACGCCGAAAATAAGATTTTAAAGGATTTCAAAAAAAACAAAAATAATATTTTAAGTTTCTTAAAAAAAGAAAAAAAATGGTCTGATTTAAAATCAGACCATTTTTTTTTAAAATCCGGTAATTTAATTATAAACGGAGAGGATAAGTACTGGGTAATCTCCACGGGAGGGGGCATGCCGGTTTATAAAAACAATATGGAAATGCTAAAAAAATTAGGCTATGTTATATACCTTAAAGCCGGCGGCAAAACGATATATCAAAGAATCAGGGCGGAAAAGAACCGTCCCGTATTGGGAGAAAGCGGTTTTAGCGAAAATGATATTAAAAATAAACTTGACGAGCGGGAAAGATTTTATGAAAAAGCCGATATGATAATTTATACGGATGGTTTATCGCCGCAAAGCGTTGCCGAGGAAATAGACATCTTTGTTTCAAATTTGTAAATAAAATCCATTAGTTAACAAAAAAATTAAAGTTTGTTTTTAAAAGGACGATATATAATCAAAGGCTATAAAAAAAGAAAGAGGGCGAGTTGCCTTCAATTCTTTAAAATGTGAACTAATTAATAAAAAAGGGAGGTGAACGGGGTTAGTATTTTGACATATAGCCTTACCATTTTCATAATTCAATGTTAAATTAAACAAAACTTTCGGCACGGATGCCGGAAAAATTTATCACGGAGGATAAAAAATGTATAACGGTTTATTTATCAATTCAAACCAATCTGCAATTATTGCGCAAAACAATCTTCAAAACACTTCTAATGCCTTAGGAACAGCGTTAAGCAGGTTATCGAGCGGCTTGAGAATAACGGGCGCTTATGTTGACCCGGCGGGTTATCAAATTGCACAAGGTTTAAATTCCACAAACCTCGGTATTAACCAGGCGACAAGAAACGCAAACAATGCTAATTCATTAGTTTCAATTGCTTCAGGCGGTCTTTCGACTATTCAGGGAATGCTTGGAACAATGCAGACATTGGCGACCGAGGCTGCAAACGGAACAGAAAGCTCTCAGGATTTGGCGGCATTAAACAGCGAATATTACCAGCTTGCTTCGGAAATAACGCAGATTGCCCAATCCAACCAGTTTAACGGACTGCATCTTTTGAATGCCAACGGCGGAACCCCTTATATAACCGTGGCAAGCGGTTCAGGTTCAATTTCATCCAATACCGTTGCAAGCGCCTTTAATTTTCAAATCGGCTATAACGCAAATACGGCTACAAATCAGATAGGCGTGACTATTAGCGGGACTCAGGCTTCACAGTTGGGAATGAGTGCAGGGACGGTATATCTTTCGGGAACGGCAGGGGTATATACGGCAACCGAGTTCATTTCTTTAACAGGAATTAATTACTATTCCGCAAACGCAGCCACTGCCGGCGCCATCGTATCCCTTGACGGAACAGGCGGAATTTCAACTTTTGTAGGCGGAGCAGCGGCATATTCCAACGTCGATCTTTTAAGTAATGCCGACGCCTTAACCGCCCTTAGCGCCGTACAGGCGGCTAATGTTCAGGTTGCAGGAATGAGCGGTCAACTTGGTTCGTATCAAAACAGGGTTACCCAGATATTGGGCAACTTGCAGACGGAAGGACAGAATACCCAGGCTGCATATTCTCAGATTATGGATGTCAATTTTGCCGCGGAGATGGCAACATTTACATTGCAGTCAACGCTGGCCCAATCCGGCGAGGCTATGCTTGCCCAGGCAAACTTAATCCCTCAGGGGCTTTTGACATTGCTTAGATAATATGGCGGAGTAGGAAATAAATAGGGGGTATATATAGTCTGTCCGCGCCGGTAAGCTTAATTAAGATTATATATACTTTCCTGTTTATATTTATTAAGGTGATTATTATGAACGGGATAGAAAGTATTACGGGGAATACCGTCAGTCAAACAAATAATTACTATGTGTCCCCAAATTTAGAAAATCAAAATAACGGCAAAGTGGGTAATACTTTGCAAACAGGCGGGGCGCCGCTTTCCAATAACACGCTTGCCGCCGTTAATAATTATTCTAATTCAGCCGATTCGGCTGAAAATGGAAATAGCGGCAATCAAAAAAAATTAACCGCTCAAATGTTGCAGCAGATGCAAAAGGAGTTAGATCCCTCGCCTATGCTCCCAACCGTTTATATGCTGAGCTGGGATGGAAAAGATGGGGGCGTCGTAGTTAATATAGTCGATAATAAAACAGGCAGGGTTATAGGAACTATTCCGCCATCGCAGGTGCTTAAATATTTAAAAAACTATAATAAAGGAATGTTTTATAACAATAAATCTTAAAAATCTTAATTTTGGCTATTAATATATTCAATATAATAATCATTAATAATTAATATTATCCTTAATCTTGCGATAGAAATTATTATGATATAGCTACATTTGCGGAAAATAGGGTATTTCATAATAGGAGGTGAATAAATAATGTCAATATCAGGAACTACATCGGCATATCCGAACCAGGGCTTAATTACAATGGGAACAGGTCCCGCATCGGGAATCAATTATTCCCAGATACTTGCCGCTTTACAGCAGTACCTTTCACAGCCTATAACGGTATTACAGACCCAAGAGGGGGTTTATAATAACCAGCTAAGCGCATGGCAGACGATAGGGACGGACTTAACGAATCTTAACAACGCCGCTCAGGCGCTGGCAAGCCCAAGCCTGCTGCAAAATTATACCGCTACTTCAAGCAATACGGGGGTTGCTACTGCCACGGCATCATCGTCGGCTTTACCCGGCACATACTCTTTTACCGTTAATCAACTTGCACAGGCTAATGAGATAGGTTCTCAGGGTGTTGCCTCGACTTCCACTACCGTGGCCGGCTCCGGAACTGGAACATTTAATATAAAGGTTAACGGGACTACAACCGATGTAACATTGAATTCCACCACCGGTTATACCTTAGCCGATTTAGCACAGGCAATAAATAATGCCAACGCCGGCGTAAGCGCCGCCATTATTAACGATGGGAGTGCCAACGACCCATACAGGCTTGTTTTAACAAGCAATAATACAGGCACGAACGGTGCTATATCGATTACCAATAATTTATCGGGCGGCTCCGTAAATCTTAACTTTAATTCGACAACCATAAATCCGACATATTGGGTTAATCAAGCAGTTTCTACGGATGCTCTGCCTACGGATACGGGAACCTACACCGGAACGCAAACTCAGACATATACTTTTACGGCTCAAGGCAGCGGAACTGTCGGAACTAATGCAATTACATATGACTGGACCAATTCTTCTGGTCAATCCGGAAGTTTTACGGTTCCGTCAACCGAAACGGGAACAACTTCTTATTATATAGACGGTTCTACCTCGTCAAACTCTACTAACAGCGGCATCGAGCTTACCTTTACGGCAGGTCAAACCGTGTCATCGGGGGATAAGTTTTCTTTAGATGCCTTTAATCCTCAAATGGTAGCGGCTCAAAATGCCGTTATAAACTATGGAAACGATTATATAACGAGCCAGTCCAACACCGTAACTAATGCCATACCGGGTGTTACTTTAAGTCTTGCGGGAACAGGTTCGGCATCGGTAACCGTCGCTTTAAACAGCAGCGCGATAAATTCCGATGTCAGCAGCTTTATTTCGAGTTATAACCAGCTTATATCTGATATAAATTCACAGCTTCAGTATAATACGCAAACAAAATCAAGCGGTCCTTTAGGAGGCAGCGCAACACTTATGACGCTAAAGAGTTCGCTTATGTCTTTTATGGCGGCGGAAGCGCCGGGTTTAACGGGCAATAACGGGCTTGCCTCGACTTACGGGATAACCGCAGACCCGTCCGGTTCGGGAAAGCTTCAGTTTAGTTCATCTACGCTCGATTCATTATTAACTTCCAGCCCGGCCAAGGCGCAACAGTATTTTAGCTCCTTGTTTGACGGTTCGCCGACGGCAAACGGCGTGGCGCAGGCCGGGGGAATGATAACCTATTTGAACAGCTATACTAATTCGGCAAACGGTATAATTCAGTATAAAGAAGCGGGAATAAACAGTAATATAACAAATTTAAATAATCAAATTTCGTTGGAGCAAAGTATGGTTCAGCAGCAGATGGGCGTTTACACCCAAGAATTTTCGCAGCTTGAGTCTTATATAGGACAAATGAATACGACCAATCAGGCTTTAACAAGTTCTATCGCTCAACTGCCGTGATTGGCGTATGGATATTGGCTGGACAGGACTTCCGCTTTTGTGGAAATGATTTTTGGTTTGCATTAATTATAAATTAATATATCAGGGAGTAAAATTATGCAGAATGGCGGTTATGATAATTATCAGGGTATCGATGTTGCAACGGCGGATCAGGGAAAACTTATTTTAATGGCTTACGAGGGGACGATAAATTTCGTAAAAATGGCCAAAGAAAGATTAATGGCAAACGACTATGCAGGGAAATCCATAAATATATCCAATGCCGTTGCAATTATAAATGAACTCAGGAGTAGGATAGATATAGAAAAAGGCGGCGAGACGGCTAAAAATTTGAATAATTTATATATTTTTTTATCGATGCATTTAACCACGGCCAATTTAAAAAAGGATGCTCATAAAATGGACGAGGCTGTAAAAATTCTTGAAAATTTATATAACGGCTGGGTCAATATTGTTGAATTAGAGAAGAAAAAAGCTTTAAACGGGTTTAATGATGAGAGGGAGACCGTTAATTTGACCGCTAATGTCGTGGCGTAGCAGTGATTAATGACGAACTTCCGGAGATTATTTTATTTCAACGAAGAAGGGTAGGAGACCTTTTTCAAAGCCTTCCTTTAGTTAAAAATATACTGCCCCGATTTAACGATAAATGCCGTTTATTTATTGTCGTTAATAAAGATTTAAAGATATTGCAGCCTTTTTTTGAACCGAATATCGCTTTAATAGATTTAAACGACTTTTTTAAAGAATTTTACGGTATCGATTTAAATGAAAGCACATATCTGGATTTTTTAAATCTAACCAAAGATGCCGTTGTTTTTGACACAGCCATAAACCTTAATTACAATTTAACGAATTCTTTAATATTCAATATTATTCAGGCAGGGTCTAAATCAGGTTTTATAGCAAATCAAAAAGGGGATAAAAAGCAAAAAATAATTTATCCGTTAAAGGCGGTAAGCTATTTTTTTAACTCTATAAGGCATAGAAATCAAAACAGGATTAATATAGCGGATATTTTTTGCCTGTTTAACCCCGATTTTTATTTAAGAAATAAAAATCATTCAAGCAAAGATAACAATAAAGGTTTTGACAGGCTAAAAAAAATAAAAAAAAGAGACCATAGCTTTAAAAGGGTTATATTTGCCGTAGGCGCAAGTTCTCCGAAAAGGCAGTGGGACAATAATGAGTTATCGGAACTCATCAAATTAATACACGGCAATTACCCTGATTTTGAAATTATATTAGCCGGTTTAAAAGAGGAATCGGATTATGCAAAACAGATTGAAAATAGTCTTGATTTCCCTATTTTAAATCTTGTCGGCGGGACATCGCTGACAGAGGTAATAGAACTTTTAAAAACAGGAGATATTATAATCTCGCCCGATACGGGGCTTCTTCAAATTGCTTCTTTTATCGGACTTAAAATAGCGGCTATTTTTCTGGGAAATGCAAATGTATATGAAACCGGTCCATATCTGGAAGGCTCTTATGTAATCTCTCCGGCTATAGGTTGTTATCCCTGCCTTGAACATTTAAGGTGCGAATTTGATTATGAATGTAAAAAAAGAATAAAAGCAAAGGATGTTTTTAACCTTGTTGAGCTGATGCTGTTAAGGGACGGCGGCAGTGGGTTTAATTATAATAGTAAGAAAAAGGGTAATATTTTAAGGGATTGTGAAGGAGATTTTAGGGAAGGGAGGTTTAATTTATATAAAATATCTAACGATATAACGCTTTCGCCTGTCCCTGTATTTAAATCAAAATTGGATAAAATAAGCCTTGCGTCGGAGATTTTTAAATTCGGATGGTTTAAAATCCTTTCGGATAATAAAATTAGCGCGGATTATGACGATATATTAAAATATTTAACCGATTATTTTATTTTGGATTTAGATATTGCCAAATCTATCAATGATGATATAATGTTTTTTAAAAATATAATGGCGAACGCGTTGAAAACAAATGAAATTTCCGAAAATTTTATTTTGTTTTTAAAAAACATGGCAATAAATTATCCGCATTTGTCGCTCCCGCTTAATTACTTTATAAGCGAGATACGGTTCGGCATGCAGATCGGCGACAAAAAATATATAAAATCGTCTTTTGAGGGTATTGACCTCTTTTTAGAAAACGCGCATATTGTGTTAAATAAAATGGGTTCTCTGGATTATCGCTTCGCTCTCGGCTTTCAGCCTCGTGAAGTTTCAAAGAAACTTTCCCGCTGAAGCGGGTTGGGACATTAGTAAAAACTTTAAATTTTAACTTTAATTGTCGAAATGGATTTTTTTAAAGCGAATGTAGAAAAGATAAAGCGAAAAAATCCTGATTTATATAACTTATTAATTTCCAATGAAAAATTAGATTTAGAATTTAATTTAACCGTTATAAAAACAAAAAAAGAAGGTTTTAATTCTTTAAAGATAAATAATATCACCGTTCATTCCGTTTACGACCCTTTTGCCGAGGCAAAAAAATGGGTAGAGGTTAATTTAGGCATCGCCGGTCATAAGTCTAAAAGGGTTATAGTCTTTGGTTTGGGCGCAGGCTATCATATTAAAGAATTGATTCAGGAGTTATCCGAAAGGGCAGGTAAAAACGGCGAAGTTCCCGCTATCGATGTAATAGAACCGGATATTCAAACGCTGCTATTTATATTAAAAAATTTTGATATTTCGGATATATTAGATTACATTAATATAATAATTTGCCGGAAAGATATTGGGGAAAACGATTTTTACCTCAGCCTTAACCTGTCCGAATATAATCTTTTACTGTTTTCTCTTCCAAGTTATCAAAAAATATTTACAGATATTTATTCCCCGCTGTTTAAAACATATACTATAAGACAACTTTTTAACAACTCAAAGTTTAAAGTGAGCGTCGTTCAGCCGATCTACGGCGGCTCTTCCACCATAGGCAATTATATCCGCAAGGCTTTTCTGAACGAAGGATATAATGCCGATATTATAGACTTTTCACCCTTCTATCAAGCGTATAAATCGTTTGAAAGTTATACCGCCGACAGCGTTAATCTTGAGGCGTTAAGGCAGAATTTTTTTAATGTTTTAGGAGAGGCATTGCTGGCGAAAGTAGGCGAAAATCCACCGGATTTATTGTTTTTTATGGCTCAAGCGCCCGTCAACAGCAAAGTTTTATCGAAAATCAGGGATATGGGCATAAAAACGGCATATTGGTTTGTCGAAGACTTTAGGTTAATGACATACTGGGATAAAATTGCCCCGTTTGTCGATTATTTTTTTACTATCCAAAGGGATGAATTTTTTGAAAGGTTGAAAGGATTGGGTCTTAATAACTATTATTATATGGAGCTTGCCTGTCTTCCGGATTTTCACAGGAAGTTTAAAGAAGATGAAATTAATATAAAGGATATGGAGTTTTACGGAAGCGATGCCGGCTTTGCAGGGGCTGGGTATTATAATAGAAGGAATGTGTTCCTAAAACTTATAGATTTGAAAAACTTTAAAATTTGGGGCAGGGATTGGGATTTAAACTCGCCCCTCGGTTTATTTATAAAAAATAATAATCTTGGCTTTACCGAAGAAGAGGCGGTTAAGATTTATAATTACACAAAGATTAATATAAATCTTCATTCATCGAGTTACCACTGGGATATAAACCCTGAAGGCGATTTTTTAAATCCCCGTTTTTATGAAATTATTGCGTGCGGCGGATTTCAGCTTGTCGATTATCGCAAGTATATGGAGCCGGAGTTTGAACCGGGTAAAGATTTTGTGGTTTTTAACGATGTGATGGATTTAAAGAAAAAGATAGAATACTATCTGGAGCATGAAGATGAAAGGCTTGAGATAGCAAATCACGGATATGAAAAGGTAAGAATTCATCACACATACGAAAGGCGCGTAAGAGATATAATGGACATTGTTTTAGTTAATTCTTTCGACAGCTTTAAGACTAAATTTATTTATAAAAAAATAGGTATCGATAAATTATTGGATGAGGTAAAAGAAGACGAAGAGCTGTGCAATATCATTGTGTCCATGGTAAATAAAGGCTTAATAAAAGACGGAAATATTTCGGTGGACGAACTGGCGGAATATGTTAAATCAGGAAGCGGAAGGCTTTCGAAAACCGAGGCGTTAATATTATTGCTTCAGCAAATCAGGCAAAAAATTACGGCTTTTTAGTTTTTAACCGATGAAATCAAAAAAAATATTAATAATAAATTTCACGAGGATGGGGGATTTAATTGAATCCACATCCCTGTTTAAAAAGATTAAAACGGTATATCCGGATAGTTTTGTGACCCTTCTTGTGCTGCCGGAGTTTTATGAGATATGCGGGTTTTTTGACGACATAGATGAAGTTGTAAAGTTTGATATAACAAATATATCTGCGGATATTTTTAATAATAATTACAGGTTTAGTTATAAACTTTATAAATCTTTAGAAAATTTTTTAAATAGATTTACGGAGCTAAATTATGAAATCGTTTTTAATTTGACGCATGATATAATAAGCTCATATTTCATGTATTTATTAAAAGCCGGTAAATTTATCGGCTTTTCAAGGGGTAGAGAAGGAGATTTACTTAAAATCGGGGAGATCGTACTATTTTTTATAGGAGCCGCAAAAATAAGGAAAGCAAGCTGCATTAACTTAGTCGATATTTATGAAGAGATGCTGCCTCAAAAGGCAGCTGCAAGAAGAGTTTATTTAAACACCTCAAAAAAAATAGATGCCCGCGAATCTGCCAAAAAAATTTTATCCAAAAACGGCGTTAAAGAAAATGATGTTGTTATATCATTTGCCGTTGGGGCATCGTCCGAATTAAAAAAATGGAAAAAAGAATATTTTTTGGAACTTGCAAAATTGTTAATAAAATATGATATAAATATTAAAATATTAATATTAGGCGCACAATATGACAAACCCGCAGGAGTTTATATAAAGAAAAATATAGAAAATGAATTTAGCGGTAATGTTATCGATTTGACGGGAAACACATCGGTTTCCGAGCTTGTAAATATTACCCATCGCAGCGATATTTTGATTACGAACGATACAGGCACAATGCATATCGCGGCAGGGGTAGGGACAGATATTATCGTTATTTATACAGGTCAGGCGGGATATTTCGAGACGGGTCCTTATGCGGAAAATCAGGTATTGGTATTGCCGGATATTCCATGTTTTCCGTGTGATTTTGGGGTTAAGTGCAATAATTTTATCTGTGCCGACTATATCCAGCCTGATAGTATTTTTGAAATTGTTAAGTTAAAATTAGAACAGGGGCTCAATAGAGAAAACTTAAAGGATTTAAATTTAGGAAAAATTAATTTGCTTATCTCAAAATTCGATAAATTTGGATTTATGGATTATGTGCCATTGAAAAGGAGAAAACTTTCTTTTGACGATTTAAAGTTAAGAATATTTAAATTATCTATGGAATCCGTGTTGAATAAAAATATTCCCGACCAAATTGCAAAAGACGATATCGCAGAAATATTAAATAACTACTCTAATATGGATGAAAGTATATCCGATGATTTAGATAAGTTAGTTGAAGTGATAGACAAAATGATTAGCTTTTGTTCCAAGGCTATGAAGGATCTGAAATTTATACTAAGAGATTTATTAGGTTCAAGAATCGATATTAATAAAGCTGCCGCTATGCTGAATAATATCGAAAATTCGGATAGAAATTTGCTTTTTAACGGACTTATATACGATGAACTTTTTGTGTTAAACATTATGTATAAGTCTTATAAGGAAAGTATCCTCAGCTATGACCTTTTTGGGATTAGCGTCGATTCGCTTAAGAATTTTTCTAAGTATAAGCTTTATTTACAAAATTATAAAAGATTAATTGCGGAGTTTAAAGAGGAAATGAGCGCAATATTTTAATATTAGCTTAAAAATTTGATAAAAAAATTTAATTTAATTTAATAAATAAATGGGGATTTATTTATGATGAAGATAAAAATAGACGGAAATGATGTAGATTTGTCTGTCCATGGCAATAAGCAGGACAGTCTGTATGATTTTATTTCAAACGGTATCGTAAATTTTATTCCAAAGGGCAGGGTGATTAAAGATATATATTTAAACGGAACGAAATTCGACGAACTTTTGATAAACGATGAAAAAGCTAAGGCGCTCGGATTGGGCGAGGACGGAGAATTAAGTATTATTACCATGGGTTCGAATGAATTAATTTTGGAATCCATTTCCGCAATTAATAACTATTTTAATGATTTATCGAAAAATTTAAGCAAAGTTTCGGACCTTTTGAGGGTTGGAAACGATAAGGACGGTTTTAACGACTTTGCGGCGGATTTGAAAGGC
>JAJZXJ010000005.1:0-98669 GCA_021802425.1 bacterium
TAAAATAAGTGGTGCCGAAGGGGGGAATCGAACCCCCATGGGATTGCTCCCGCCGGATTTTGAGTCCGGTGCGTCTACCAGTTCCACCACTTCGGCATATATTGCTAAAATAGACTTGTTATTTAGAATGGGATATTGTAAAATTTTACATTAGAATTTATTAAAATTCAAGAAAAAACCGAAAATATGAAAATTTATATTTATCAATATGAAAATTATTCCGATAAATATAAAAAACGCGGTTTAAATAGTAACTAAATTTAATGAGGACAAATGATATGACCGAACTTAGCGAGTCCGATTTGCATAAACTTTTCAAAGACGATAAGAATATTCCTTTTAACAAAAATACAAATAAAAAAGAACGGGATGCGTTAAACCTGTTTGTAATCATATTGCTTATCACTCTTATCGTTATCACATGGCTTTCGATGTATTTTTATTATCTGTCGTATGTAAATTCATCAAAAAAATATAATGGCATTTTAAGCAGATTAAGTTTAAATTTAAAAGGGGATACATTAAGATATAACAAAGTTAAGACTAACCTTATTTTTTTTAAACAGGTAAATAAAAATCAAGTAAATGTTTCAAATTTATTATATCTTTTATCGATGCACAGATTTGGCTTAACTTATGTTCAATCCATTACGATTCGCGATGGACATATTTATATCTGGATGATGTCCTCTGGCAGAAGATTTCTTAAGAGTTTACGTCTTATGAGGGATTATGCCGTATATTTAAGTATTTACAGTTTACAGATGCATACGGGCAGTTTTAAAATAACATCGTTAATTGAAACTAAAACGAAAAGCAATAAAGGCGTGTTAGGGGTGCTTACAAGCGGCGGATATTAAACATATCAATTCTCGCATAGTCCCAACCCGCTTCAGCAGGAAAGTTTCTTTGAAACTTCACGAGTGTCGTCAGACACATATTTTCGCCCGCACGATTGTTTTTGCATGTCGAAAACGCGGGCGAAGATGGCGAAGCGGTAATCCAGAATTATTTAGCATTTGGAATATCCAAAATATTTTCTAAATCGTGATTTGGGAGAAAATACCTTTCCGGCTTAACGATATATCGGGTATTTGGCTTGCTTTTGAAATCCATCAGTGCCCGCGATTAATCTATAAATCCGCCGTCCCGTAGGTCTTTTATCGCATTTTGAATTACGGATGCAGATTTCTTTAACCCCTCTATTTCTTTTTCATTTAACGGCGGCTTTATTACTTTTTCTATACCGTCTTTCGAAAGAATAGCCGGAATGCCGGTATATATTCCGTCAATCCCGTAGTAATCTTCAAGATAAACGGAAAGCGGCATTATCTGCCTTCTGTCTTTTACCATAGATTCGATAATTTCGGCCATTACGACGGCAGGGGCAAATATTGTTCCGCCTTTAAGGGCGATGACTTCGGCGGCGCAGGTTCTTGAATGTTCGGCTATCTCTTCAAGCTTTTCTTTATTATAACCTGGAATTGCGCTCAAAGGTACGCTGTTAATGCTTGCAAGAGAAAATACCGGCGTCATGCTATCCCCGTGTTCCCCCAGAAACATTATATCGACATCTTTGGGATTTAAATCGAAATATGAGCCTATGGCGGAACGAAGCCTTGTCGTATCAAGCATTGTCCCCATGCCAAATACCCTTTTTCTTTCGAAACCGGAAACTTTATAAGTAACATAGGTCATTATATCGACGGGATTAGAAACAACGAATAGAATAGCGGTTTTATTGTATTTGGTTATGTTGGCGACAATATCTTTCAATATATGAACATTTTTTTTATTTAAATCAAGCCTCGATTCGCCGGGTTTTCTGGGAATCCCCGCTGTTATAACGATGATATCGGCATCCTTGACCGAATCGTAATCCGCAGTTTTAACCCTTGTGTATCCTGTAAGCGATATTCCATGGGAGATGTCAAGCATTTCGCCTCTCGATAAATTGTGGTTAATATCGATTAAGGTAACCTCTCTCACAATATCTTTAAGAGTTAGAGTGTAAGCCAGAGTTGCTCCCAACCTGCCTGCTCCAATTATGCTAACTTTCATTAAAAATTGCCTCCTGAATAAGGGACTTTAACTGTAAATGTTGTTTTAATTTTATTTAATTTGAAAAAAATAAATTATATAATATAACCGCCTAAAAAATCAATAAATAATTATAATTTATATTAAGCCGTTAGTTATAACGAGTAAGTTCTTTAAAAAACAAAAAGCTCCGATAAATAATTTTTATCGGAGCTTTTAAACTTTAATTAGAGCCGTGGGGCAGGTTTAAATAAAGATTATAGATGATTATAAGCAACCGGCGCCCATTTTATTTAATTTCTTTTTTGACTTATTTTCGTCATTTTTAGTCTTTGAATTTTTTTTAGCCGTTATCTTACCGCTGCTCACGCCGGACTGCCCTTGCAAAGCATAACTGTTATTTATGCCTGAAACCATGCTAAAACTAACCATGAATATGAAAGCTGCGGCGACGGTAAAAACAGTACTGATAATGAATTTTTTCATCGTATTTTCATCTCCTTTTTTAATTGATTTAAAATTAATTTTAATAATAATCGTACTTATATTAACCGACTTTTAACAGTATAACATAAACACATAAGATTGTATATGTTCCTTTCTAAATTAATGAGCAAGCGGAAAGTCTCCAAACATTACTTTATTCCGGTGAAGCAAGTCTATTTTGGGATTCCATGAAGACATGCCGAACCTTAATATTTTAACATTATAGCCCATTACCTTTAACAGCGATGCGGCCATCGATTCCCACTGCCCGACATAGCAGATGCTGATAATTGTATGGTGTTTTGGAAGCATCTCTAAATACTTTGGAGTAAAAAGCACCTGCAGGGGAATATTATGGGCGCCGGCAATATGACCCATTTTCACAAATGCGGCATGCTCTCTTACATCTAAAAGAAAATAGTGTTTCGGGTTGTGTTCTACGACATACTCTTTGTAAAGCACCGGCGCCATAATTTGGGGGACGCCCACCACCGCGACGGCGTTCGGTTTTGGACCGACATGATGAGGGTTCAGCGCTTCATAAGCCTTTTGCGCCAACACTTGATTAAAACTTCCGGCATAAGAAACGGCCGCTGACGAAAGTAAGAAAATCACGCTTAAGATAATAATCTTTTTCATAATTTTAACTCCTTTTTAATAGTATTGCATTAAATTTATTATAATATATAGTAACTATATATTATAATGATAATCTTTTAAACTACCAACAAAATACCTTATCATATTTAAATACATCCTTTAAGAAGCCGTTATAGTCGATGCCGTCTTCGTAAAGCCTAATAACACTTGTATCATAAGATTTGGAATGGATATCGATAATTTCGGTTTCCGTTTTTGACGGTTCTCTTTTTAATACATGAAGTATTTTCATATTTAGCTCTCCAAACTCTTTACATTTATTCTTTATAATTAATTAATAAGGTATAACTACATCGAATTCAAGCATTTTATTTGCCAATTCTTCATTTGTCAAATATTCGAAAGGGTTGTCCCTGCAATTTGTAAAAACGGGAAGTTCAAGCATATTTTGAACCATATCGAGATGCTTGGCTATGATCTTATTATCTTCAAGCTTTCTATCGAGAACATATACTTCAACTTTATCGTCAAGAAGCGTAAGCCCTCCCGACATTCTAAGCGCTTCAGCCTGTCTGTCGCGGGTAAAAACCGCAATTTTTTTAGTCATTTTATTTACCTCCTACATTAAAAAACCAAAAGCCTGTCTTCGTTTGTTAATGCATTTATTATGCTTGCGTTTTCGTATTGAGAAGCGTACAGGAAACCTTCAACCTTTTCATGTATGCTTCTAATGCTGCACGAATATTCGCAAAGCGAGACATCCGAACCGGCTTCTTTTAATTTACCGACAAAATTTTTATCGTTTAATAAATTTACTCCATCATCCATTATAAAGCATTTTATTTCATAACCCAAATGTTTAGCGCTGCCTATAATATTTACGACATGACCCTTATATTTATCTGTTGTTATTAAAATTGCAAGTTTCATTTAAAAATCCTCGAATGTTATATATATTATCTGTAAGGGAATTTTAATAATGCGGAGACACGCCGCTTTCCGTATCCTTAGCCTCTTCCTGCCCGGATTTCAAGACATATTCTCTTATTAAAAGAAGAATAGCGCCTATAATCATGATTATACCCCACAGGATAAAACTCTCTTTTATTCCGGTAACGGCTTCATCGGATAATTTTCCTATGACCTTACCTTTATTTAAAGAAGATAAGAAAAATGATGCGTATATAGTAAATAATCCATATAAAGCTAAAAATGTTATTCCGCACCAGTTATGATTTTTTCTTTTTTTCATGTTAGCTGCAGCCATTTAAATCCTCCTTAGTACTCATATTTAATGTTTTATTACCATATCGCCTGTTGAAACTTAAGGGCAAGATACATTCCGAGAACCAGCGTCGGTAAAAATAACGCCCCTGCCCATGAAAACATCAAAAACCCGGACCATAGAGTTCCGATATTGCACCCTAACGCTATTCTTGCGCCCACGCCTGTAAGAATGCCGCCGATAAAATTTTGAAGAAACATTATTTTCCTTTTCGGCACTCTCCATTTGAATTCTCCTCCTAAAATAGCTGTGGTCGTAGAACCGGCGAATGTGGTTATAACAAGCAAGGTCATCGGAATAGCTACGGGGACTATTTGAAACCAATTTGACGATATTTTCGGTAAAAATGAGGCTTTATAATGTCCGACCGTGGTATATAAATTTATGAAAGGAGCCAAAATGTATGTGTCGAAACTGCCGTAAGGAGTGGTAACGCCCATGTAGGCCGCTTTATGTACGGTAAAATATGAGACTAAAAAAACTATAATTGCAACGACGGCAAACAATAATCCGCCCAATCTCGGGGAAAAAGCCTCTTTAAATTTTAACATATCCCATGTTATTACAGGTTCTTTATAATTCTCACCCCGTTCCTTACTAATCTTCGTAAATCTTCTTCTAGTAAGATATAACCCTAAACCAAGGAAAAAAATGCCAAAAATTAAAGCTACGACAAAGGGTCCCCATATGGCATTTCCAAACCACTGATGAGGAATATAATCGGAAAGGCCGGGTTTTATAGTAAGCCATGGTATAGTATGCAAAATCCAGTAAAGAAAATTAGTTAATGGAAAAATCAAGAATGCAAAGAATATCGTTCCTACCAGTATTCCAAATAATTGCATCCAATTTTGCGTAAATCCTGAACCCGCCCTGAATATCAACCCGCTCATGCATGCGCCGCAAAGTCCTATGCCAAACCCGAATAAAAGCGCGCCGACCAAATCATACCATCCCGAAGGAAATACGCCTTCAACCGCGGCTTGTACGGGAACGATTCCAAGCGATTCTATAATGCCGAAAGCAAGAATAGAAATCCCAAAAGCCCATAAAATACCTTCCAATATTTTTGTATCTTTTGCCATGAAGATGTTGTTTGTGGCAAGCACAAAACACATTCTTCCCCTTTCTAGCGCCGCGCCAAAAATTAACCCTGCAATACCTATTATGGTATATTCGAGAAAATAAGGATTCATAATATAATGCCCCCTTTACTTAAAATTAAATTATTAAATTATAACTGAATTATTTAAGATGTTTTTTTAATTTTGATAGTAAACTCGCCCGGACCTGTTTTTGTCACGCAGTAAGGATAATTTAATTTATTGAGCATGGACGGAAACGAGTTTTCAACCGCCGCCGAATGATCGGTGTAAACCTCTAACACCTGTCCTACTTTCATTTTGTTGAGCTTTTTATGAGCCATAGCTTCGGGAATAGGGCATGTTTCACCCAACACATCTAATGTTTCATCCGGTTTTACATTTTCTAAATTTTTTTCTTCAGCCATTTCAAGCCTCCTTTTATAATTTTATATATTAAAATTAAAAACTTTCCTGCCAAATTGGTCCTTTATACGGGAAAAACTCTATTCCCTTTGTTGCGCCTGCAATTTTAGTTACCGTACCGTCCCCCCAGTTTGCCGTCCAGACATTGCCTTTATTGTCTATTGCTATGAAGTTAGGGTTCATCCCTGTTGCGTAAGTATTTAGAATCTTTCCCGCATGGCTCAACTTGACGACATTATTGGAATATATGCAGGATATGAACATATTTCCCGAAGTGCTTAACGCAATTCCATACGGCGCGCCTTTCACATGAAATGTCTTTAAAATTTTCCCGGTTTTATCGAATTTTAATACACTGTCGCTTAACCCGTTTGTAACATAAATATTACCCGCGGGACCTATAGCAATACCCTCCGGCTTTCTTTGAGCTTTGAATATTTTTTCTATCTTTCCGTTTTTATTTAAAACGGTAACGGTTCCTTTATTTAAAAAATTCGTAACATAAATATCGCCGTTCCCGTTTAAAGCTAAACCGTAAGGGGCAATTCCCGCGTAAAAGACCTTTAATATCTTAAGCGACGGGTTTAATTTCGTGACGGTCTTAGAGTGGATAGATGCAACATAAATATCCCCATCCGGACCTATCGCGATTCCGGCAGGAATCATTCCAACCTTAACCTTCTTAATGATTTTTCCGGTTCTGCCGAGCTTTACTACATATCCAATGCCTGTCGTAACATAAATGCACCCGTTTTTATTTATTACAACCCCGGACGGAGCAAAATCTGCTTTCATATTCTTAATTATCTTTCCTTTTTCGTTAAGCTTAATCACATTTAAAAATCCGCCGATGGCAACATAAATATTATCTTTCTTTCCTACGGCAAGCCCGTAAGGCGACCTTCCGACTTTAAAATTTAACGCGCTCGCGTTATGAACATATCCGATATTAATCAGAAAGATAATTAACAAGGGGAAAACCAAAAAATATTGAGTCTTGATTACTGCCATGCCGTAAAAATATTTGCGAAACTTCATTTATTATCCCCAATTCATATAATCTAATTTATATAATATAATAGAAATATTTCAAGCGCGTTCTTTAAATACAGATTTAACAATGCCGTTTAATAAAGATTCGGTGTATAATCTTATGTCATCCTTTAAAATGTTATCCATCCGCAGCTGGATTATTCTGATAACAGGTCCCATTATTAAAGCCGATGCAATGACGATATCCATATCCCTGAAGACTCCGCTTTCGATATTTTCCTTAATAAAATTCTTTATAAATTCAAAAGGTTTTGAAGAGCATATCGGCGGGGCATCCGGCAAAAATTCTTTGTGCTTTACATAAAGGATGAATTCCATTAATTCAGGTTCTTTTTCCGACATATCGAATAAGTTATATATAATTGATTTTAACGCTTCTTTGTCATTCGGAGCTTTTTTGATACCCAACCTGATTTTATTTAGAATAATTTCTGTAGTCTTATCGTATAAAAATTGTCCTATCTGTTCCTTGGAAGAAAAATAGTAATATATAGCCCCTATGCTTATGCCGGCGCCTTTCGATATATTTCTAATGCTTACATTTGCATAACCTGCCCTTGCAAATTCTCTTATGCAAAATTCAAATATCTTCTTTTTTGCTATATTTTCCTTTATTGAACTCATCTTTATTTTTTATTTTTTAAAATGAACGCTCGTTTTATTTTATTTGAAACATTATAAGTTATTTAAAAATAATTTGTCAATAAAAAATGAACGCTCGCTTTATTATTTTTCTATTCCGGTTCTCGACGGAATATTTTTAGAATAATAGTGTTTGATTTCATTCATCTCGGTAACCAAATCAGCCGCATCTATTATTTCTTTGGGGGCATTTCTTCCCGTCAGTATTAATTCTATATCCGGCCTTTTATTTTTTATTAAGTTTATAACTTCCTCCGTTTTTATTATTCCCAAATTTAAAGCGACATTTATTTCATCTAAAATCAAAATGCTTATATCGTTTTTGCCCCCGGCAATATTTTCGGCGAGGGTTAGGCCTTCCCTGTTAAGTTCTATATCTTTTTGCGGAATTTTTTTTTTATCGATAAAAAATGGCCTGCCGACTTGATAAATCTTAATTAATGGGAGGCATTTTTCTATTGCTTTAAACTCCCCCGAATACGAACCGCCCTTCAGAAACTGGATTATTACCGATTTTAAGTTATGGCCGCTTGCCCTCAAAGCCTGCCCTAATGCAGCCGTTGTTTTTCCTTTGCCGTTGCCCGTGTAAACCTGAACTAAACCAATATCGAGGGCTTTTCGGGTAGAAATTTCCTTAAACCAATTATTATGAACCGATAGATTTTTGTTATCGGTTTTATGGGCGCAGGCATTGTTTGTATCATCATTTATCATTCGGATTTAAATATTAATATCTGGTCTTTTAAACTTTTTATCGTCATATTAAACAAATGTTTTGCCTTCAAATAGTTTTCTACAGGAATTTTATAGCCGTTGACGCTAAAAAGCGACCTGAATATAATCCTGTTATTTTTAACCGTGTAACTTGTTTTGAAAGTCCCGACGGTATTTTTGATTTCTATATCTTTAGGAATAAAAACAGGCTTGTAATTTTTTGGAAATTTTAAACTTACGACAGAGTTTTCCGAAAAATTATATCCGATCCTTAAAGAATACTTTCTGTAATTAAGGGCTGTTAGTTGGGATAATGTTGTCCTTGTTCTGAGGGGGAGTCTTATTATGACAAGCCGTCCGTTTTTTTCTGAATAATTTTTGGCGGAAAAGGAAATTTTTTCGATATACGGCTTGGAAAGGCTGTTGCCGTTTTCAAAAGAATATCCCGTTAGTTTAGCATTTGGAGTTATGTTAAGAATATCTTTTAAGATGCCGTCCCTTTTCTTTCTTTTTGATGTCGATGAATATAAATATCTTTTATACATATTGTAAGCCCCCGTGTAAATAAGGGTTGTTTTTGCGGATAGACTTCCGTTGCTTTTGACGGTTGCGTATTCTTTTGTCGATATGTTATTTTTTTCGGCGGGGAATATAGGGGTTTTTGCCGTTATGCCCTTGCCGCCGGCAATTATTAGAACATTTCTGCCCTGATCCATCGGGGGAAGATCGCCGAAGGTTGTTACATTGGATGTTGTATCCGCAAACATAAACTTGCCGTTTTTAAGCTTTATTGCCGTTATTTCGTGGTCGAATACGAACGGCGTCGGCATAACGGGATTCATATCGGGAATTTCGGTCGTGGGAATAAGGACAGGGTATGCTTTAACGCCTATCCGGTTTAACATCGATGCGAACATAGTTGCATGGTCCTTACAGTCGCCTAACCTATTTTTAAAAATAGAATTGACATTGCTTGGCTTATATCCATCGATGCCGAATTCATATCCGACATACCTGATTTTTTTTGCCACGAAATTATATACGGCTTTAATCTTTTTTAATTTTCTTTCTTTGGATTCGGTCAATTTTTTTATAAATTTATCAAGATTAACACCCGGTTTTATCTGGTCTTTCGTAAGATGGGCATACCACTCCGCCACTTCATCCCATGATTTAACCGATGATACCGTAACATGTGGAATTATAACGGATTCGCGCGGCCCCAATTCTTCGGGGGATATCTTTTTTCTATCCCGCATCGTCCATATAAGCGTGGTATCTTTACTGCCGTTAATTATGTGCGGTTTTTCGTTAAATTTATATTCGGCATATTGATAATGAATACCTTTTGGTATAATTAACTTGTAAACAGATTTTTTTAATGGAGGAAGCCCGCCGAAGTAGTCCTCCGTAAAAAAATTATTTTTCATATACGGCTTCATAACCGCGCTTCTGTATTTATAATCGATAATAGAGCCCTTTGTAAGCCCCGGAAGCTGGACCGTTTTTAATAATTGATTCGAAAATATCGGCGCTTCGGGGTTAAACGGAGCGGTAACCGTCCTTAAACTGTTTAAATTGATATTATTAATATCGCCGTTCGGCTGAATAATTTTAATGAAATACACCTTAAGTTTTTGATTTTTTTTAGAAAAAGGAAAGCTCAGCGTGGAATATTTCTTAATACCCTTTTCGTTTAATATTTTTATTATTTCATGTTCCGTCAGGATATCTTCAAAATTTCGCGTAATCCTTTCTTTTGTGAAATCAAGCAGAGTTTTCGATGAACTATCGGATTTGACGAATTTGCCGGATTTGACATTTTTATAGGCAAAAGAATTATTAATATTTATAAAATTAATTAACAATAAAAGAGGAAGCAAACATATTATTCCCTTTTTTAACATAAAATCTCCCGTGATTACTTAATGTTTTACTTACATTGGTGCCGGAAGGGGGAATCGAACCCCCACAAGATTAATCTTACACGGCCCTGAACCGTGCGCGTCTACCAATTCCGCCATTCCGGCATAAATAAATTAGATTGGATTAACCTAAATATTTTTTAATGAAAAAATAATTACTTAGTGTTATTATAATACTTATTTATTTAAAGTTTATTTTAGTTTTTTATTTTATCATAATTCAAACAAGAAACGCAAAAAATATATGAAAGCCGTTACTAAGGAAGACATAGTTTATTTATTTTCCCAAAAATCAGACATTCCGCTCTCTTTTACCGATATTAAGCATAATCTGAATATCACATCGGCAAAAACACTGTCGTCCGCAAAGAATATCCTTGATTTAATGGTGAAAAACGGCGAGCTGATACTTACCAAAGGAGAAAAATATGCGTATCCCCAAAAATTACATTTAATCCAGGGGAAAGTTCTTTCAAAAAGGCGCAACTATGCCTTTGTGAGCGACAACTCCGGCGGAGGCGGGGATATTTTTGTTAAAAATTCCGATATCGGCGATGCAATATACGGAGATACCGTTATCTTAAAAATAATACCCGATAATCCTTATTATTTAAAAAAGAGAAAACGGGAAAAACTAAAAGCGCGGGGTAAATTTGAAAGCAGGCGGGGAAGAGTCATAAGGATAATAAAGAGGGAATTAAAAAATTTTAAAGCAGTTGTAAGGATCGAAAAAAGTATAGCAATTTTAACTCCCATTGCTCCGGAATTCGACGGTTCGTTCTATTTTGATTTACATAGATTTAAAGACAGGGATAAATTAAAAAACGGGGCTATAGTAAATGCGGTTTTGCCTGATACTAACGATTTTTCTTCACGAACGGCGGTAGTGGATAAAATATTGGGCGATATCGAGGCGGTGGGAACGGAAGAGGATATTATCGTAAATAAATACGATATATATAAAGCTTTTGACGAGGCCGCCGTTAAAGAACTTAAAAAAATACCGGCAGATTTTGAAGAAAATCCGGCAGAGGGCGGAGGAGGAGAAAGGGTCGATTTAACCGGTTTGCCGTTTATAACGATAGACGGCGAAGATGCTAAAGATTTTGACGACGCGGTTTATCTGGAAGGTTCGGAAAAAGACAATAACTATAAACTTTATGTTGCTATAGCCGATGTTTCCTATTTTGTCGGGGATGACAGCTATCTGGATAAGGAGGCGCTTAAAAGGGGCAATTCCACTTATTTTCCTAAAACTGTTTATCCGATGCTTCCCGAAATGCTGTCAAACAACCTTTGCAGCCTTCTTCCGAAAAAAAACCGTTTTGCGATGGTTTGCGAAATGGATATCGATAACAAAGGAAAAATAATCGGAACAAAGATTTATAAGGGGTCGATAAAAACATTCGGAAGACTTACCTATAACGAAACCCATAAATATTTAACGATGGGTTTCTCGGCTGGCAAAGCGCGGACGGATAATGAATTTAACGAATTAGACGAGAAACTGTCCCCTATAAAAGATATGCTGCTTAACATGAAGAGGCTTGCCGAAATTTTAAGGGATAAAAGAATTAAAAACGGCGGCCTTGATTTCGATTCGCTATCGGGGAAGGTTATATTAGACGAGAATAATGAAGTTATATCGGTCATTCCCGAGCCAAGAAATTTTGTCCACGATTTAATCGAGGATTTTATGATTGCCGCAAACTGCGCCGTGGCACGGTTCATAGAGTCAAAAAAAGTTCCGTCTATTTACAGGGTGCATGAAAAGCCCGATGAGGATAAGGTAAAAGAATTTTTAAAGATATTAAAATATTTTAAATTTTCTTTTCCGGAAAAGCTGCCGGACAAGGTTAAAGACTATCAAACAATGCTGAATAAACTAAAAGAAACACCGCTTTCGTCTTTTTTAGAGCAGGCATTTCTGAGGTCTATGAAAATTGCGGTGTACTCGCCGGTCAACATCCATCACTTTGGACTTGCCCTGAAATCTTATACCCACTTTACATCTCCGATTAGAAGATATGCCGATCTGATGGTGCATAGAATTCTTAAATGGATATTGTATAACGACAACGGAAAAGGCGCGCTTGGCAGCAGTGATAACGATAAAGAGGTTTTTTCGGAAAACAGGGAAGCCGGCAAAATGCCTTCATGGCTTAATCATGATAATTTAAAAATGATTTCCAATGTACTGTCCCGAAGGGAAAAACTTTCAACGGACGCGGAAAGGGAATATTCGGAATTTAAGAAGATGCAGTTTTTAAAGAAAAACAGCCGGAAGGTTTACGAAGGATTTATTACAAATGTTATAAATTTCGGCTTTTTTGTCGATATAGCAGGATTTTTTATTCAAGGGTTCGTTCATGTCTCCACCATAGCCGATGATTATTACGAGTATAACGATAACACAAAAATACTTAAGGGAAGACATAGCAAAAAGATTTTTAAAATGGGCGACCGTGTGGCGGTGAGCATATATTCCATAGATCTTTTGAAGCATGAAATAGATTTGAGGTTTATCGAATTTTATGAAGATAACTGATTTTATTAAATTTATAAGGGCGGTTAAAAGGATAAGGCAGATAACCATGATTTTTGCCAAGCATGGTTTTTATCAAGTCATAACGAATATCGGTTTATCTAAATTTTTTATTTTTAAAAAATACCTTAAAGCAGCCTATCCTGTTGACGATTACCTGAATGTCCCTCCTGAAATACGGCTGAGATACGCGCTAGAAGAGCTCGGACCCACTTTTATTAAAGTAGGGCAGATACTCTCTCAGGAAGTGACCACGCTCCCCTCTAAATATATTAATGAATTAAAAAAGCTTCAGGACAGCGTTCAGCTAAATTATATTAAATTCGATGAAATTAAAGGCATCGTTAAAAGGGAAACGGGAAAGGATCCGGACGAGATTTTTAGCAGTTTCGATGAAAACCCGATCGCATCGGCTTCCATTGCCCAGGTTCATAAGGCTGTTCTTAAAGACGGAACCGTCGTGGCGGTCAAAATCAAAAAAGGAGATATCGATAAAATCATTAAAAACGATTTAGATGTTCTTTACTTTATCGTGAATATTATAAGAAATCCGGTTAAAGAATTGCTTTACATAGATAATCTGGATGAATTATATCGAGAATTCGAAAAAAATATAATTTGCGAGCTTAATTTTTTGACGGAGGCGGGATATACGGAAAAAATCAGAAGAAGCAATATGGATAAACATTCCGTCATAATACCGCAGATTTACTGGAATTACATATCTAATAATTTATTAGTGGAAGATTTTATCCATGGAATAAAGGTATCTAATACGGAAGAACTTTTTAAAAGAGGTTATAACGCCAAAAATATACTTAAAATATTTTTAACCCATTATTTTAAGCAGATATTCATAATAGGATATTTTAATGCAGACCCGCATCCCGGCAATGTTTTTGTAATAAATGAAGAAAAGATTGGATTAATAGATTTTGGTTCCGTCGGCATTCTCACTAAAGATTTAAAAAGAATGGCCCTCGAATATTTTATCAATTTTATTAGCGGCAATTATGAAGAAATGGCCGTCCAATTTATCGAAATTTGCATGGGAGACCTTTCCGAAAAAGAGGAACAGGCATTTAAATTTGAGCTTACCGAATTTATAGAAGGTTTTTTTAACAGGCCGTTTAAAGATATTTACAGCGCGGAGATTCTTTTGAAGACATTAAAAATCGGACACAGGCATAATCTTATTATTCCAGCAGAATTATCGCTTTTGTTTAAAGCGCTGCTATCCATAGAGTCCATTGCAAAAGCTCTTGATCCCGATTTTTCTTTTGTCGGTTCGGGAACGGAATTTTTCGATTTCGATGTTTTGATAAATAAAAAAGAACAGGCAAAAGATATTAAAGAGCAGATAATAGGTAAATTAAAAAATTATAGAGATTTTTTGGGAGGGTTTCCGAAGAAGGCGGAGAAAATCCTTAAAAAAATGTCGGAGGATAATTTTTCTATAGATTTTATCCATAAAGGATTAGAAGGACTTATGGACGAGATGGAAAAATCAAGCAAGCGGCTTATGAGAGGCTTCTTGATTGCCGCACTTATAATATCTTCCAGCATTCTTATGTTTACAGGGGGGGCGTTATTACATTACTGGATATTGATAGCGGGTTTTATCGGATGGATTTTTGGATTTTTATATATATTGATTTTATTAATCAGAGGATTAAAATAAAGATATATAATACCTTAGATTATATAAACTAAACTTATTTAAGGCACATTGGAAGGGGGTAAACATAGACTTGAAGATATCCGAAATTAGTAAATTTAATCCTGAATTTATAAGTTCGGTAATTACTATAGGGAGTTTCGACGGCATCCATTTAGGACACAGAAAATTAATGGAATTAACAAAAGATTACGCTTCAAAATTAAATTTACCTTCAGTAGTTCTTACTTTTCATCCTCACCCGTTAAAGATTCTTCATCCTGAGGAAAGGATACATTTGATAACCACTTTTGAAAAAAAGGTCGAGCTTATAGAGGCAATCGGCATAGATTATTTGATTTATATCACATTCACGCCGGAGTTTGCAAAAATGCCGCCGGAGGATTTTATAGAAAATGTCATAGTTAAAAAATTAAATCCCGTTAAAGTTATAGTAGGCCATGATTTTGGCTTTGGCGTTGGAAAATCGGGGAATATCCTTCTTCTCGAGAAATTAGCGAATAAACTGAATTTTGATCTTACGGTCGTCGGTCCGGTTAAAATGGGCAAAAAGATAGTTTCCAGCACCATTATAAGGAGGTTTGTTTTATTAGGCCAGGTTTGTGCCGTAAAAAGATTTTTAGGAAGACACTATTCCGTCCACGGGAAGGTTGTTAAGGCAAGCGGGAGAGGAAAAAAACTCGGGTTTCCTACGGCAAACATTATTCCCGAAGAGGAACTTTTTCCTAAAGACGGGGTATATGCCACCCTTGTAAAAGTGGATAACGAGTTTCACGACTCGGTAACGAATGTCGGGTCAAATCCTACCTTTAATGAAGAAGTAAGAAGAATAGAGACCCATATATTTAATTTCGATAAGGACTTATACGACAGAGAAATAGAGGTATTTTTCGTTGCAAGACTGAGACCGGAAATAAAATTTGACAATTCTGCATCCCTCGAAAATAGGATTAAAAAGGATATAGCTCTGGCAGCCGTTATCTTAAGCAAAGAACATGCCGCCCCGATTTAGGTGATTGATTTTTGTAAAAAAATTTAATAAAATGAATTATTATGATAAGAAAATTTTTTAAGACTAAAAAATTCAGAGTTTTCTTATTGAGCCTTTTTACATTTTTGCTTATTTTAATGGTAGGATTTTATGCCTCGGAAACATACAGCCTGTTTTCCTCATTATATTCAAAAAACAGCGCAATTTATTCGCTTAAACAGTCTAATATGGTTTTTTTCGGCGGTAATGACAGGCTTAAGCTTGCTTACCCTGATATCTTTAACAACTTGCATAACAGCGCGTTTTATTACTTTTTTACGATTTCTTTAATATTATCGGCATCCCTGATTATCTTTATGTTTGCTTATTTTTACAGGCTTATAGACAAAGAAGAGGGAACCCTTTCAACTTTAAAATCCGTCGAAAAAAGCATGCTGGAAATGCCGTCAACTATTTTACACGAAATTAAAGGCAATATTAATTCGTTATCTATAAACTCAAGGGTCTTGGGCGCGCGGGTTGCAGGGGTTAAGGATTTTGAAGGGGAAAAAGGGGAAATAACCCGAATTAGCAGCGCTATAGAAACAGAGACACATAAGTTAGTTCAAACAATGGAGAACATCCTCAAATTTACAAAAGATTATCATCTTAATCTTGAGGAAATTAACCTTTTAGACCTGTTAAACTTCGTTGCGGAAACATTAAAGCCGAAAGCCGTAGATAAAGGAATTAACCTGCGTGTCTCATTAGATAAAAACATCTCCGTTAAAATGGATAGGGATTTAATGGAGCAGGTTTTTATTAACTTAGCGTCAAATGCCATAGAATCTTATGACGGCGAAAAAGGCGATGTTTTAATATATTCTTCTTTTTACCTTAATAAGATATTAATAATTATCGAAGATAACGGAAAAGGCATAAAACAGGAAATAATTAAAAAAGTTTACGAGCCGTTTTTTACCACAAAGAAAAATGGGATAGGGCTGGGACTTGCGCTGGTAAAAAAGATTTTAGATGCCCACGGTTTTAAAATGAATATAGAATCTAATTATAACAAAGGAACAAAGGTTTCCGTCATATTTAAAGATTTAGAGAATTAGCATCCCTCCAAATAGAAAATGGAAGAATTATCTCAAGCCACTGCAATATTAATAGTCGAAGACGATAAAGCCTCGCGTTTGGGGCTTTTTGAGTTTGTAAAACTTGAAGGCTATAGTGTTTTTGAGGCAGATACCGTTAATGCCGCTTTAAATATTTTAAATTCAAATAATAATATAGGTATTATTATTACCGATCTTAAACTTCCCGACGGAACAGGGCTGGATTTGCTAAGAAGTATAAATGAAGGCATGGTTCAAAGAGCGGAGGTTGTCATTACCACAGGGTTTAGCTCGGTAAAAAGCGCCGTCGAAGCTATTAAGCTTGGAGCCTATGACTATATAACGAAGCCCATAAATCTCGATGAACTTGGTTTAATAATCAAGCGGATAATATCCAATAAAAGGCTTATCGATGAAATAAATATTTTAAAGACAAGACTCGATGAAAGGTTTAATTTTGGAAATTTAATAACTTCGTCAAAGAAGATGATTGACATCGTAAACACGGCTGTGGCAGTGGCAGATAAAAATTCTACCGTGCTGATAGAAGGGGAATCCGGCACGGGTAAAGAGATGCTCGCAAACATTATCGTCAATAACAGCCATAGAAAAAGTAAACCTTTTATAAAGGTGAACTGTGCCGCGCTTTCCGAATCTATTCTGGAAAGCGAGCTTTTCGGGCATGAAAAGGGTGCTTACACGGGAGCGGATTCGCTTTATAAAGGCAGATTCGAAATAGCGGACGGCGGAACTATCTTTCTTGACGAAATAGGCGAAATTCCGCTAAGGACGCAATCAAAAATATTACGAGTTCTTCAGGAAAAAGAGTTCGAAAGGGTTGGAGGGAATAAGACCATAAGGATAGATATAAGAATTATTGCCGCTTCTCAGGATATCGAAAAAAAGGTAGAAAAAGGGGAATTCAGGCAGGATTTATATTATAGATTGAATGTGGTAAACCTGAAACTTATACCGCTCAGGGAAAGAAAAGAAGATATACCGCTTTTGATAAAAAAGTTTCTGGAGGATTTTTCTAAAGAAAACGGCAAAAATATAAAGGGATTAAATAAGAACGCGCTTGATATTTTATTAAAGTACGATTTTCCCGGCAACATTAGAGAGCTAAAAAATGCGATAGAATTTATGACGGCTATTTCGGACAGCGAAATTTTGGATGAACATATGCTTCCAAATTACTTAAAAGAAAGGCATCAGGAAAATAAGTTTGCCGGCGGCGCAGGTAATGTTTCTGATAACGCTTCCCCCTCCCCAGAAAGTTATATTAAAATACCTTTCAGTTTAACCCTCGAAGAGGCGGAAAACTTGATTATACAAAAAACTCTGGAGAAAAATTCATATAATAAGTTAAAAACCGCAAAGGATTTAAATATCGGATTAAAGACAATTTATAGAAAACTTAGCGATGCATCTCAGGGATAACCGATTTTATTTAGCATTAGAAATAATTTCGATTCTTTTAATATAATCCTCGACCTCTTTCGATTTCTTTATTTTATAAGACTCCTTAAAATATTTTAGCGCCTTTTCATATTTTCTTAGCCTAAAATAATCCATTCCCATGTGTTTTAAGACCGTAGATGATTTGCCGAGTTTTTTCAGCGCAAGTTTAAAAAACTTCATAGCCTTATCGTATTCTTTATATCTATAATATACAAAGCCGAGGCTGTCTGAGATGTAAGGCGAATTTTTATCTATAGATAAGGCTTTTTCCAGCATAATTTTTGCTTTTCTTAAATCTTTATTTTTTACCGCGAGGTAATACCCGATAAAGTTAAGAGCCTCCGCATCGAGCGGGTCTATTTTTAAAATTCTTTGCATTACCGAGTTTGCTTTTGTTTCTTCTTTTAAAGAATAGTATGCCGAGCCAAGCTCATATAAAAGAGCAGTGTTGTCCGGAAAATATTTAAGCCCGTTTTGTATGACATTTTTTGATTTGTTAAAGTTTTTTATTTCGGCTAAAGCGATTGCCGAAAAGTAATAAACCTTCAAATTTTTCTTTAATTTTGGATTATTTAGCAGGATGCTTATAATGCCTTTTACCTTTGCTTTATATTTATCATCTCTGCTCTTTCTGTATAAAATCAAATAAATTTCTATTTCCTCAAGTTTTGCGTCGAGATAATGTTTTCCAAATTTAAGCCTGTCTAAATAAATTAATCCTTTTGCATAATTTTTTTGAAGTATATAAGAAAGTCCAATAAAAAAAAGGGAGTTATTCCTGAAATTTAGCATATTTTTATTTTTCTTTGTAATATCGAGAAAGTTAAAAAAATGTTTTCTGGCGGTACCGTATTTTTTTATCGCGTAATTAAGTACGGCGGATTGATAAAGCGCCGTTTTGGAATACGGGTCTATTTTTAAGTACCTGTCGAATATCTTAATGGCATTTTCTTCTTTTCCTAAAAGTATATAAATGGCAGAAAGTTGAAAATATCCCTTTTTAAAATATGGGTCTATTTTTATGAGTTGCAGCAGATTTTTTTCGGCTTTTTGCGTTTTATTTTCGGCGATATAGATTTTAGACAGTATATAATAAGCATCCATATTGCCCGGATAATTTAATTTTACTATATTCAGATATAGTATTGCCGTTTTTAATTCTTTTTTGTAGATATAAAGGTTTGAAATAAATAAAAGGGCTTTTAAATTAAGCGGGTCTTTTTTAAGGATAAATTTAAGAACCCCTATAGATTTCTCGAAGCTATTATTTTCAGCCAGTATTTTTGCCTTAAGCATTAAATACCGCATATCGTTTTTTGTTAAATTTTTCCTTAATTTAATCTTTTTTAATTTTATGGCAAGGTTAATGCGGGACAAAGATTTCTCGTATTCTTTATTCTTAAAATAAACATCCGAAAGAATATAATTCCAGTAACCGTCGTTTATTTTTTGGGTTTCTTTTTTGAAATATTTTATTGCGTGAACATAATCGCCGCTATCATAATAAATAAAGCCTGTAATAAGATTATTAATATTTTTTGAATTTAAAGGCATAAAAGACGCCTGTTGCGTTGTTGCGCCAAAGGAGGAATTAAAAATGCCGGCCGTAAAAGATAAAACTACAAACATGCTCAAAACAAACAAAGGCAGATGGTTTATTTTTTTAAATCCTTTGCTTCCGAATCTTTCGATAAAAGAATGAAAAATTCCGTATTCCCCTTTTTTCCTTTTATGCATGATTTTTTTACTCCAATGGTCGTGAGGTTTAATTTTTTTGAAAATTCTATTATAGCGTCTATAATTGATTTGTGTATGTTTTCATCCTTTACGATACCTTTTTTAAGGATATTTTTATTTTCCGCTTCAAACTGAGGTTTTATCAATGAAAGTATCAAGCCCCCGTCTTTTAAAAATTTCGGGATATGAGGAAAAACCTTTTTTAGCGATATAAACGATACATCGCATACTGCTAAGTCAAGTTTTTCGCCTATTTCTTCAAATGGGAGATATTTTATGTTTATATTTTCAAGGTTTTTAATTTTGCCGTTATTTCTAATGGAATAGTGGAGCTGTCCATATCCCACATCGATACAATATATAAAATCCGCACCTTCTTTTAAAAGACAATCCGTGAATCCCCCGGTCGAAGCGCCTATATCTATAACCCTTTTACCTTTTACTTCCAAGTTAAAATCGGTTAGCGCGCCTTTTAATTTTAGCCCGCCTCTCGAGACATAGGGGTTTGTTTCTTTAATACTTATACTGCTTTCGTGGGCGACCAATGTCCCCGGTTTTGTGCAGATATTCCCGTTTACCGATACCTTGCCCTCCATTATTAATGACGATGCCCGGGTTCTGGTCAAAGAATGCGCAGGCGAGGTATCAGAAAGAAGAATGTCTAATCTTAATTTTTTCATTAGTTATATTAAAAAAAAGATTTATGGAATTGCTGAGCCCTTCATAGGAAAACCCGGCATTGGCAAGAAGTTCTTTTCTTGGACCGTGTTCGATATAGCTATTCTTAAGCGATAATATTTTGTACTCCATATTTAACATGGCAGTATTCTGGCTCAGGATGGTTAGAAGCTTAGATCCAAACCCCGAATATTCGACATTTTCTTCCACCGTCATAATCTTCTTAGCCTTTTTTATTTTATTTATCAGTTTATTAGAGATCGGGGATATAAACCTTGCATTAATTAGCCCTATCTTACGGCTCTCGTCCGTTATATTTTCGTTTATTTTGCATAGTATATTTTTTATAATTTCGGTATGGGGGGCGCCAAGGCTGATTATGATGTTTTCGCCGTAATTTTGCAGAACCTCGAATTCTCCCTCATTTATTATCGCAACATTGCCTATATCCGGCGCTTCAAAATATGGGATTTCGATTTTAGGGTATCTTATCGCGACAGGTTTATTGTACGAAAGGGCGCTTTTAACCATTTGCATAAGTTCATATTCATCTTTTGGAGACATAAAGATAAGATTTGGGATATAATTTAAAAAAGAAATATCAAATAATCCCTGGTGCGTTGCCCCATCTTCTCCTGCAATGCCCGCCCTGTCGATGCAGAATACCACGGGAAGATTTTGAAGGCATATATCGTGTATTATCTGGTCTAAAGAGCGCTGAAGGAAGGTTGAATATATAAATATAAAAGGTTTCGATCCGGATGCGGCGGAACCTGCGGCAAAGGTCGCCGCATGCTCTTCGGCTATTCCGACATCGAAAAATCTTTCGGGGAAAATCTTGGAAAACTTTGAAAGGCCGGTACCATCCGGCATTGCCGCTGTAATAGCTATTATTTTATCATCATTTTTTGCAAGGTTTATTAAAAAGTTTGATGCAGTCTCACCATAGGTGATATTACCAGTCTTTTTAAGGGTCAGTCCCGTATTTTTGTCAAAAGCCGAGATTCCGTGAAACAGGGACGGGTTTTTTTCCGACGGTTCGTAACCCTTTCCTTTTTGCGTTATAATATGCAGGAGGATCGGTTTTTTTATTTTTTTTATATTTTCGAATGTGTCTAAAAGATTGGATATGCTATGCCCGTCTATCGGCCCTATATAGGTGAAGCCAAGTTCTTCGAATATAATTCCGGGAACTATCAAATTTTTAAAAGACTCTTCTAATTTTGAAGCAAGTCTTGCAACCTGATTTCCGAATAACGGAATGGATTTTAATAATTTTTCGATGTCATTTCTGAAGCTTTGATAAAAATCTCCACCCATTATTTTATTAAGATAGTTTGAAATTGCCCCGACATTTTTTGAAATAGACATTTCATTATCGTTTAAAATTACCACGATATCTTTTTTTAACGCTCCTGCATGATTTAAACCTTCAAGAGCAATGCCGTTAGATATCGAGGCGTCGCCTATTACCGCTATGACCCTGCCCGCATCGCCTTTTTTTGACAAATCTTGCGCCACGCTTATGCCAAGGGCGGCGGATATGGAAGTTCCAGCGTGACCTGTTCCAAAAAAGTCGTATTTGCTTTCGTTTATGGACGGAAATCCTGAGATGCCGCCCAATTTTCTGATAGTTGCAAAATTATCTTTTCTGCCGGTAAGGATTTTATACGAATATGACTGATGCCCTACATCCCATATTATTTTATCGGAATTTTCTATATCGAATGATTTTAAAAGGGCAAGAGTAAGTTCCACGACCCCCAGGCTTGACGCAAGGTGTCCGCCGTTTTTCGAGCAAGTGGATATTATTTCTTCCCTGAGTTCTTTAGCAAGAATTTTAAGGTCTTCGATGTATAAAGTCTTTACATCGCCGGGGTTTTTTATTTTATCTAAAAGCATAGCGGTCATTTTATTCTATATTCAATTGCCATTCCTTGGCAAGCACAGAATCTAATCAATTTATTCTATTTGTGAGATGATATGTAAATTCTATTAAAGCATCAGATTTAGCGCCCGTTTTATTGAGGTAAAACAGCGCTTTTTCATTGTATTCGTTAATTAATTCATAGGTTTTTTCGAGCCCTATATTTTCGACGACGGTGAATTTCTTATTTGTTTTATCTATACCTGTCGTTTTTCCAAGAATTTCCTTATTTCCGGTAATACCGAGGACATCGTCGATAGTTTGAAAGGCAAGACCTAAACACGAGCCGAATTTTTTAAAATTATCGACAATCAAGTTATCGCCTCCCGCCAAAATTGCGCCCATTGCGCACGCCGCCCCGATCAGGCTTGCCGTTTTATTTTTATTTATGTATTCAATGTTTTCAAAACCTAAAGATGCTCCAAATGAATTGACATCGAGAAATTGTCCTCCCGCGAGACCGCCGGCGCCTGAGGCATAAGAAAGTTCCCGTATTATTTCGATAATTTTTTTCGGATCAAATCCTTCGGTGTATTCATTGTCCGAAAGGATAACGAATGCTTCGGTAAGAAGGGCATCCCCCGCAAGTATTGCCGAGGCTTCCCCGAATACTATATGGTTTGTGGGTTTTCCTCTCCTTAAACTGTCGTTGTCCATCGAGGGAAGATCGTCGTGTATCAAGGAATAGGAGTGTATTAATTCGAGAGACGAGGCAAAAGGGATAAGCTTTTTTTTGTCCGAAAAACCAAGGCTTTCCGCGGTAATTAAAAGAATTATAGGTCTAATTCTTTTTCCGGGCGTAGCTAAAGTGTACAGCATTGCGTCGTTAAGCGAAAATTTATTGTGGGGGAATTTTTTATTATATGCTTTTTTACTGAAGTGAGTTTTTAGGAAGTCGTTAATTAAATTTTTATTTTCCTCGATATATTTTTCTATGTCAGTCATATTTTTTTTCGATGAATCGTATATAATTATCTTATTTAGTCGATTTCAAGGGGTTTTGTCGATAAGGATGAGATGAGCGGAGCGCGAGCCGCGGTTCGCCGGTCTAAAGGCTGTTCGCCCGTATTGTTATCTTTTGCAGTTAGTTCTTCAACTTTCTTTTCCGCCGACTCAAGTTTTTTCATTAAGTAATTAGAGAATTTGATGCCTTCTTCATAGACTTTAATCGCCTCTTCGAGACCGAGATCGCCGCTTTCCAGACTTGAAACATTGCTCTCCAATTTTTTAAGGGCTTCTTCAAAAGTCAAATTATTTAAACTATTTATATCTTTTTCTGCCATGGTAATAATTATAAAATAAAAGCCAAAAATTATCAATATAACTTTTAATAAAAAAGATATTGAAAAAAATAAATCTATTTTGTATTATTAAATTATTATTAATTTTTTAAATAAGTAAAGTAAGTAAACGGTTAAATAAATTTAGGAGGCGAAAATGTTAACGCTTGGCTCTCTCATAACCCTTAAAAATCTTTTTTATGTATTAGTTTTGTTTGGCGCGGTAATAATGTTCTCGAATATGCTTATAGCGGCCTCTTTAAAAAACAAAGTACCGGGTGGATTTGTGGGTAAATGGCTTGTAATAATGTGGTTCTTTATGTTTTTTTTCTTTTTGGCGGAAGCGGGCGCGTTCTTTTTTATTACCTCCCTTAATAACATAAATTTATCTTATTTTCTTATCGGTTTAGTTTTATTTTTCGGCTCCGTTTTTGTGGCAGTGGTTAATAGATTTGTTTACCATTTAATTAAAGAATTAGCGCTGGATAAATAAAGGCGGCATTAACTATTATAACTTTAGAGAACATTTAAGGTAAGGACGGGTTATTATGGATGTAAAGGGAAATATAACAAATCTTGAACTCTTTGATGTTTTAAGGTTTTTAGAGATTTCCAAAAAAACAGGGGTTTTAAACCTTCGCTTTGAAAATTTTGCTTCCAAGCTTTTTGTAAAAGACGGCATGTTATATTTTCTTTCAATTTCCGACAACTTGATTCTGGAAAAATTGGTCATGAAACTACTTAATCTCGATAAACAGGATTATTTGCAAATGCTTGAAAAATACAGAACATATTACAAGACAACCGCGGGTTTCGATATATATTTTTTTAAATCCGATGCGATACCCGAAGGCAAAGAGCATGAATTCACCTCTAACTACATATCAGAAACCTTGAATTATATACTGTTTTTAACCAATGGAGAATTTGCTTTTGACGAAAAGCCTTTGCCCGATGTTATAAATTTTGCTTCCCCGATGAATTTTTTGCCTGTCCTTACCGCCTGCAAAAAAAGGAGGGACGAACTTGCAGTGATGACAAAGGTTATTCCGTCTAAAAATTATATTCCTGTCGTTGTGCCGAATAGAAGCGGTAATTTAAGGCCGCTTTCACTAACCCCTGCCCTCTGGAACATACTTTCCCTTGTCGATGGGAAAAGAAGCATTATTCAGATTATTGCATTATCTGTCGAAAATGATTTTTTTGTTTTAAAAACCCTTTATAACCTGTTGCAAAGCGGTTACATCGAGCTTGAGCCTCCTCAAAATGAAGGAGTTAAAAACACCGATGTTATTAGCTCCATAAAAAAAATATTAAAGGAACAATTGGGCAATAAGGCCGATAAAATACCCATAAATTTTAATAATATAAAGCTGGATAAGGAATCTTTGGCGAAGGCCGTGCAGGAAATAGAAAGGTATGTCTATATGTTTATAGACGATAAAAAGGCCGCAAAGATCGATTATCTTTTGAAGCAGTTGTTAATGGGTATTTGATATGGAAATACAAAAAGATTTAAATCTTTTTGTTCATCCCCTTTTTGCAGGTATTTTCGGTTATAATATAAAATATTCCCTTTCTCCGTTAATACATAGCAAAATGTCGAAACTTTCAAATGTGAACATCTGTTACGGTAGTTTTGACATTTCTCCAAAAACCTTCGGGGCCGCATTTAACGGGTTTAAAAGCCTTAAATTCAAAGGCGCCAATATTACTCAGCCTTATAAAATAGAGGTATTAAATTATATAGAGTGTTTAAGCGGCGAAGCCGAACTGATAGGGGCCGTCAATACCGTTAATCTTGAGGGCGACGGTTTTTACAGGGGTTATAATACCGATACAACCGGCTTTACAAAAAGTGTCGGATACGAATTTGGAATAGAATTGAAAAATAAAAATGCCGTAATTTTGGGTGCGGGCGGGGCTTCGAGAGCCGTTTTATATTCGTTAATAAAAGAGGGAGCGCAAGAGATTTTAATAATAAACCGCAATGAAGGCAATGCAAAAAGACTCTTCGAAGAAGCAAATTCATGGAAAGCCGTTTTAAAGTCAAATTCCGAAGTTTTTTATTCAGGTTTTAACCTGACGGGGATTTTGAATGATAAATATTTTGAAAAGTGTGATATTATTATCAATACTATAACGCCGTCGGCAGGCAGTTTTGGATTAATTAAATCTCTTCCTTTAAAAGCTTTAAGCGGCAAATCTTTTGCTATGGATATTTCCTATAACCCGCCTTTAACCGCATTTCTTGAGCTTTTAAACGGTAAGGCCGTAAAGTCTGCCAATGGTTTATCCATGCTGCTTCTTCAGGCGATAGAAAGCTTTTATATATGGACGGGACACAGGATTGATTTGAGCGCGCTTAAAAGCGTGTTATAAAATTTATTTTTATATGGTAAAATAAAATTGACGAATTAAATTAAAAAAGGTTTGGGTATGGATAACGACTTTATGCCGCTTAACAAATATCCCGGCGATAAAATTGGTGAAATTTTAATAAAGCGGGGGATTGCAAAAAGGGATGATGTATCCAATGCTTTATTAATACAGGAAAGGATACGCTCTGGCCTTGCAAAAGGCGAAAAAGTTCAGGACCTGAAGCTGGGCGAGATTCTTGTAAAAAACGGAGTTATAACTATGGATGAATTAAGCAAAGCTCTAGATGAACAGAGGCGGGTCGGGGGCAGTATCGGCAGACAGCTTACAAAGCTGGGATTCCTGAAGGATTCCGAATTGGTTTCTTTTTTATCAAAAGAATTTGGCGCCGCAACGGTCAGCCTGCTTGACGGGGAAATACCCGAAAGCGTCGTAAAACTTATTCCGCCGGACTTAGCCGTCAGGTATCAGGTCGTTCCATTTAAAAGACAGGGGAATACGCTGTATCTTGCGGTATCTGATCCTACAAAAGTAGGAGCGCTCGACGATATAAAGTTTTTAACGGGCCTTAATGTCGAGGTTGTCGTTTCTTCCGAAAGCGAAATTGCACAGGCGTTATCGAAATATTACAATGCATCTACTATATTGACGGAAAATAAAGATTATTTAAATTCGATAGCTATCGAGGAAATCAACGAAGAGCTTGATATATCGGAACTTCAGAGGTCGTCTTCGGATCAGCCCGTTATTAAATTTGTCAACAAGGTTCTTTTTGATGCCGTAAAAACCGGCGCAAGCGATGTTCACGCAGAACCGTACGAGTCCGTCGTGAGATTCAGATATCGAATAGACGGTAAGTTAATTGAACAGATGAAGCTTCCCGTGCAGCTCAAAAATCCTATTATTTCAAGATTAAAGATCATGTCCCAGATGGATATAGCAGAAAGAAGACTGCCGCAGGACGGCCGTATAAAGGCTAAAATGGACGGTAAAGAGGTTGATATGAGGGTATCGTGTCTTCCGACGCTATTTGGCGAAAAAATTGTCATAAGGATACTCGATAAATCTAACCTTCAGCTCGATATGAGAAAACTGGGCTTTTCGGAATCGCAGCTTGAAGGTTTTAAAACTGCCATTCATAAACCTTACGGCATGATATTGGTAACGGGACCGACAGGTTCGGGTAAGACGACGACTCTTTACAGCGCGCTGTCGGATGTGAATAAACCCGATGTCAACATTTCAACGGCGGAAGACCCGGTCGAATATAATATCCAGGGAATCAATCAGGTTCAGGTAAACGAAGAAATAGGTCTGACCTTTGCTCAGGCGCTAAGGTCTTTTTTAAGGCAGGATCCGGATGTAATTATGGTCGGCGAAATCAGGGATTTGGAAACAGCCGAGATTGCCGTTAAAGCCGCCTTGACGGGTCATTTAGTTCTTTCCACTATTCATACGAATAATGCGTCTTCCACAATATCTAGGCTTATAAATATGAAAGTTGAACCGTTTTTGGTCGCCTCCAGTTTAAATCTTATAATCGCTCAAAGGCTTATAAGAAAATTATGCAACGAATGTAAAGAGGCCTATTATCCCGAAGTAAATGTTTTAAAGGGGCTGGGGTTTACGGAAAGCGAAATCCAAAGCAAGCGTTTTTATGCGGCAAAAGGGTGTTCCGTTTGCAATAAAACGGGATATAAAGGGAGAGTAGCGATTTATGAAGTCCTTAATGTTCGGGATGAAATTAAAAATTTAATATACGAAAATGCAAACGAATTTGAAATAGATAAACTTGCTATAAAATTGGGGATGAAGACATTACGGCGGTCGGCAAAAGAAAAGTTTTTAGAGGGAACTACATCGCTTTCGGAGATTATTCAATATATGGACGGAGAGAATTTGGAATAAGGATGAATAAACAGCTTGACATAATTTGACATAAATAGTTATTATATTATATATAATAATTTAAAGTTACGAAGTAACTTCATGAGCATTCTAATACTTTAACAAATATTAATTAAATATTAATTAAAAAGGGTTAATGTATGCCGTCCATTGCGGATTTATTAAAAACAACCGTGGATCAAGGCGCTTCAGACCTTCACATAGCTGCGGGAACGCCTCCTCAAATCAGGCTGAGAGGGTCGCTGGTCCCGTTGAACTACCCCATATTAACCCCGTCCGATACCCAGGGTATCTGTTATAGCGTTATAACGGATTCACAGAAGAAAAAGTTCGAAGAAACGCATGAACTGGATTTTTCATTTAGCCAGAAGGATGTTTCTAGATTCAGGGGAAATTTATATTACGACAGAGGTGCCATTGCAGGCGCTTTCCGGGTTATACCGCATGAAATTCCCACTATGGATACTTTAGGTCTTCCTCCCATGGTTAAAGAAATTATTAAAGCGCCGAGAGGGCTCGTGCTTGTAACCGGTCCCACCGGTTCAGGTAAGACGACCACGCTTGCCGCTATGATAGATGCGATAAACCTGGGCAGGCATGAGCACATAATAACAATCGAAGACCCGATAGAATATGTTTTTCCCCACAAAGGATGCCTTGTCAACCAGAGAGAAATAGGCCAGGATTCGAGTAGTTTCGCCGAGGCTTTAAAACATATATTAAGAGAAGACCCCGATGTTGTTCTTGTAGGGGAAATCAGGGATATGGAGACAATGGAAGCAGCTCTTACAATTGCCGAAACGGGACATCTTACATTTGGAACATTGCATACAAACTCTGCAGTTCAAACAATAAGCAGGGTTATAGATATATTTCCCCCAAATCAGCAGCCTGAGGTCAGATCGTCGCTTTCGCTTTCGCTTGTGGCAGTTTTATCGCAAACGCTTATTCCCAGAATTGACAGTGCGGGAAGAGTTTTGGCCGCAGAGTTAATGATACCGAATGCGGCTATCAGAAATTTGATAAGGGAAAATAAAATTCATCAGATATACTCTCAACTTCAATTAGGGCAAGAAAAATATGGAATGCAGACATTGAATCAGGCGTTAGCCTCGCTGGCAAATAAAAGGATTATAAGCGAAGAGGATGCTTATAACAGGTCATCTGATACAGAAGAGTTAAAACAGGCGATAACTTCGGGACTCACATCAAAAACAGGTATTAACGGAACAAATATGGGTATATCCAAAGGCGAATCATTCATGGGCGCCTCAGGGAAGGCGGGGGCTGAAAGGAGCGGTAACGAAAGAACTTTAGGTAATAATGCCGATACCCCCGGAGGCGGCAGGCATGGGCTTACCGAAGACAAGCCGTTTGCAGGCATAGATTTTAGTAAACTATAAATATATAATAATACAATGGTCATCTCTGTAATGTATCAGGGCAGGGATAAGGAAGGTAATGTAATTTAAAATGGCTATCTATCAATGGAAAGGCAAGCGGCGTTCGGGGGAGTATTTAAAAGGGGAAATTACCGCCTCAGACCCCAGATTTGTCGCTGAAGAACTTAGAAAAATGGATATTTATCCCATAAATATCGGAAAGAAGAATGAGTTTTTTACTCTAAGCCTTCAAGGGACAAAAGAAATCAGTCCTAAAACCAAAATCAGCGATAATAACCTGATTGTTTTTACAAGGCAGTTTTCCTCGCTGATAGACTCCGGCGTTCCAATTCTTCAGGGTTTAACCATAATGATAGAACAGCAAAAGAATAAAGAATTAAAAGGGATACTGCTTAAGATAAAAGAAAGTATCGAGAACGGCGCATCTTTATCGGATAGCCTTAGAAAATTCCCCCGGGTTTTTAACGACTTATATGTAAATCTTGTTGAAGCGGGTGAAAAGGGCGGCGTTTTAGACAGGGTCTTTAAAAGATTATCGGTATATTTCGAAAAGATACTCAGGCTAAAAAGGAAAATAAAAGGGGCTATGATTTATCCTATAGTCGTATTAAGCGTTGCGGTAGCCGTCATTATTATACTTATGACATTCGTTATTCCCGTATTTGCCAATCTTTTTGCCAGCGTCGGCGCCAAACTTCCGGCGCTGACAAGGGATGTGATAGCATTCAGCGACTTTATGAGGGCATATATTTTATACATAATAATAGCCGTTGGAGCGCTTATATTTGCCTTAAGGTTTTACCATAAAAAGGAAAGCGGAAGGAGAAATATAGATCGTCTTTTCCTTAAGATACCGCTCATCGGCGTATTACTCAAAAAGGTCGCTATAGCAAGATTTGCAAGGACTCTCTCCACGATGGTCGAAAGCGGCGTTCCGATACTGGCAGGATTAGAAATTGTTTCTAAAACAAGCGGAAATAAAATCATCGAAGAATCGCTTATGCAAACCAAACAGGATGTTTCCGCAGGCTCTCCCCTTTCGGCAGCCTTAAATAAAACCAATTTGTTTCCTCCGTTAGTAATTCAAATGGTTATGGTCGGCGAAAAGACCGGAAACTTAGACGCCATGCTTGCCAAAGTTGCCGATTATTACGATGAAGAGGTTGATAATGCCGTTAACAATTTAACCCAGATGTTAGAACCCGCATTAATAATATTTCTCGGAATAGTCGTAGGAACGCTCGTTGTTGCAATGTATTTGCCTATATTTAACCTTGGAAAAGCTATTAAAGGGTAACAAATAATTAACCGGCATACGGTTAGCTTTATATGGCAGGTTCAATTTTAGATGATTACGAAAAAATTTATGAAAAACTTAAATTTATAATAATCTTTAGGCCGCTTGCCTCTTCCGTTATAATACTCGCGTATATTTTAACCCGCTTTAATAATCTTTACAGTTATAAAAATATTGTATATTTTTTAGTAATTACCTTAATTTGCTTGTCATTCCTTTATTTCGGAATATTGCAATATTTAAAAAAAAGAGAAAACTTTCAATTTTTAAAATATTTTGGTTTTATTCAACTTTTTATCGATTTTACTATTATATCCGTAATAGTATTATTTAACGGGGGATTAAACAGTAAATTAATTTTTTTATATTATTTATTAATCTTAATCGGCGGATTTATTTTTTTAAGGCTTGGCGCACTGGTATTTTCTATCGCTTCTTCGATTGCCATCGGGCTTTTGGCAGACCTTCAATACTATTTTAATTTTAGATACCACTTTTTCTTTACGACCAATCCGGATAAACTGCTATTTTTGACGAGCATTAACATATTAGGGGTTCTGATATTCGGTTCGCTTTTACATCACTTTTCCGGGGGGATGAGGATTTTAAGCAAAAAGATAGTGGAAAGAGATGAATTTATAAAAAATTCCCAAAATTTTAACAGGGAATTAATAAACGGTTTCTCCCAGGGGGTCATTGTTCTCGATAACAATTATGCGATAGTTTTCATAAATAAGGCGGCTGTCCAGATTTTAAATTTAGATCATTTTAATCAGGCATTTTTAAATAAGGCTGGTGTTTTATTTAATTTTAATCTCGATATAAGGGATATTTTAGATAACTTTCCGCTCATCGTTTTAAATGGGGGCAATGAAAAATATGATACAGGGTATGCAAATAAAAACAATGAACTAAAAAGATTTGAGGTAAGGCATCAAGGTAAGATTTTAGGGTTTGCCCATACGGAGTTTGCTAATTATAAAAATTTTCCGGGAAAATTTATGCTGTTATTCAGGGATATTACCTTTATGAAGCAGGTGGAAATGGAATCAAAAATAAACGAGGGTTTAATGACCGCAGGCAAGTTTGCGGGGTGGCTCGCCCACGAGGTAAGAAACCCTCTTTTTGCCATAAATACATCGGTAGATATTTTAAATTCGCAAACTTTGGATTATAATGGCGGTGATTATAAAAAATTAATAAGCATTATAAAGACGGAAGCGCTAAGACTCAATAACTTAGTAAATGACTTTTTAGGTTTTGCGAAGATAAAATCAAAAAATATCGGATGCGATAAAGGCAATTATGAGAATTTTAATCTTTTTGCAATGGTTAATGATTTAATATCCCGGTTTTACGATTCATCAAAAAATAATGCAGGCGATAAAATGAAAATAAGTATATACAATAGGATTAACCCGGACATAGTCGTCTTTTCCGAAAAATACAGGGTTCATCAGATATTTGCCAATATTTTCCAGAATGCCGTACAGTCCGTGCAAAAAAAGGAAATTAAAAATGGGGCAGGCATTATAAGATTCGGTTCTAAAATAATGGAAAATAGGGATGGAAGAAAACAACTTTTGGTATGTTTGTCAGATAACGGAGAGGGGATGGACGACTTTACGCTAAAAAATATATTTAAGCCGCTTTTTACCACTAAAGAAGACGGATACGGCCTTGGCCTATCCATTGTTTACTCTATACTTGAAAATCTTAACGGCGAAATAAAAGTTCTGAGCAAGATTAATAAAGGAACATTAATAAAAATAACGATACCTATTTAACTTGTATTCAAATTTTTAAATATGAACGAACGGTTTATAGCTGCAAGCGGCTCAAAGAAAAAAATATTACTCATAGACGATGAAAAATCGATACTGGATTCTTTAAAGATGATGCTTACTTTTGAAGGGTATGATGTTGCCGCCGCCGAAAGCGTGAACCTTGCTATAAAATTTTTGGAGGAAGAAGATTTTAATCTTATCGTTTCCGATGTGAGAATGCCCGGAATATCAGGATTAGATTTTATTGAATTGTTTAAAAAAGCAAGGCAGGATTTAAGCTCTAAGCTGCTGCCGATAATATTGATGACCGCCTATTCAGATGTCAAAACAGGAGTAGAGGCTATTAAACAAGGGGTTTTCGATTACATAACCAAGCCTTTCGATAATGAAGAATTTAAAATTATCGTTAAAAGGGCGCTGGATTATTTTAAGGCTTTTGAAGAATTGAACGCCATCAAAAGCGCTGAAACGATAAGGGGCGAGATAAAAGGAGAATCTAAAATTATAAAAAATCTTTTAAACGAGATAGCCCGCGTTTCTTTAAATTTTAATACTATTCTTATCACAGGGGAATCTGGCACAGGAAAAGAATTAGCCGCAAGGCTGATTCACGAGATTTATTCTAAAGATAATGGAACCCCAAAAGATGTCCCGTTCGTCCCCGTAAATTTAGCCGCTATTCCTGAAAATCTTGTCGAAAGCGAATTATTCGGTTATGTTAAGGGCGCTTTTACCGGTGCAGAAACAAATAAACCCGGACTGATACAATATGCCGGCAACGGGATTATTTTTCTTGACGAGATAGGGGATTTGCCTCCGCCGCTGCAGGTAAAGTTATTAAGGGTTTTACAGGAGAAGTCGTACAGGAAATTAGGGTCAAACAAAGAAGAATTTATGGCTACAAAGATAATTGCCGCCACAAATAAAGACTTGAATATTTTGGTTTCTTCCGGTAAATTTAGGGATGATTTATATTTCAGGTTAAACCGTGTAAACATAAAAATGCCTCCGTTAAGGGAGCACAAAGAGGATATCCCTATTTTAGCGTCATATTTTATAAAGAGGTTTTCAAAATCGATAAATTCTATATCGCCGGAAGCGGTATCATTACTTATGGATTACGATTACCCCGGTAATGTAAGGGAACTTGAAAATATTACCGAAAGGGCATGCATTTACTGTGAAGGCGGCGATAAAACCGGTTCGTCTATGGAGATAGGCGAAAATTGCCTTCCCGATTATATTTTTAAAAAGGATAATAATAAAAAAATAAATAACGATTTTGAAGGCGAATACTTTGCAAAAATAATCGAAATATTTGACCATCTTAACCATGAAAAAAAGTTATCGCTGCCTGATTTCATTAAAAATATCGAAAAAATTATCGTAAAAAACAGGATAAAAGAGGATAATTCCAGACTGGATGCCGCAAAGAGTCTTGGTTTGTCTTTAAGGTCTTTAAGGTATATATTATCAAAAATGGATTGACCGTGAACTACTTAATTGTTGCCGAATATAACGGTTTAAATTACAACGGCTGGCAGAGCCAAAATAATCCCAAGAAATCGGGGAAGGTTAAAACTATTGAAAGCGAACTCTTAGAGGCTATCGGTATCGTAACAAAATTTGAGCCGAAATTGTTTGTTTCGGGAAGAACCGATGCGGGCGTTCATGCTCTGAACCAGGTTGCCAATTTTAAACTCCCCTTTTATTATGATATAGTTAAGTTAAAGGCATCCCTAAACGGCATTCTTCCGCCCGACATATCCGTAAAAAATATAGAGATAGTTCATGATTCTTTTCATTCGACCATCGACACCGTTTCCAAGACATACTTATATAAAATAAATTCAGGGTTTAAGAGTTCTTTATTATCCGGATATTCATGGTTCATTAAAGAAAAATTAAATTTGGAACTTATGAAAGAAGCCGCAAAAATTTTTACAGGCAGAAACAACTTTATTAATTTTACCAAAAGGGAAAAAGAAAAGCATTTAATTAATTATTACAGGGTAGTCAACGATATAAGAATATGCCGAAAAAATTACGGTTTCGATATATTTGTCGAGGGGGAAGGTTTTTTGAGGCATATGGTGAGAAGAATTGTCGGCGCTATAATTGCCTGCGGCAGCGGCAAGGCAAATACGGGATATATAGCAGACATGCTGAATGGAAAAAGTTTGGCGGGGGAGGTGCTTAATGCCCCGCCTTGCGGGCTTTTTTTATATTCGGTAAAATACAGGCATAAAAATTATTGTTGATATTTTATTAAATTTTATTTATAATTTATTAGATAAGTATATACAAATTTTGTAATTTGTCTTATTTTTATATTTTACTGATTTTTTATATAAAAGTGGGTTTTACCCGCTTTTTTTGTTTTATGCACGATAATTTGATAAAAGATATAGAAAAACTGATAGAAGATATTGTTATTTATTACGGATGTTATCTTGTCGGCGTTGTGTTTGTCCCGGCAAGAAGGGATAGCGGGGTAATTTTGAGGGTTTATGTCGATGCCGAAGGAGGGGTTAATATATCCCAGTTGTCCGATATCTCAAAAGAATTAAGTATGATACTGGATGTCAAGGATTTGATAAAATTTAAATACACCCTTGAGGTTTCATCTCCGGGTATCAACAGGATTATTGTAAAGTTTAGCGATTATGAAAAATATAAGGGGAAAAGGGTAAAAATATCCCTGCGAAAAAAAATTGACGGAAGGGTAAATTTAATCGGAAAAATAATCGATGTGGAAAATAGCGAACCTTATGCAGACCCTTCCATAAAAATATTTGACGAAATCGAAAATAAAACACAAATTGTTCCCTTTATTCAAATTAAAAAGGGAAATTTACTAATCGTATAAAATATATAAATTAATTATTTAATATTTAAGGAGTTCAGAGGTGTCTCAACTTATCATAAATGACCTTAGTTCGGTAATAGATCAGGTCTCTAAAGATAAAAATATCGACCGCTCTTTAGTTATCGAGGCTTTAGAGCAAGCAATACTTGCTATTGCCAGAAAAAATCTGGGCATAGGATATGATCTGGAGGCACATTATACCGAAGAAACGGGAGAAATAGAGGTGTTTATGTTCAAACAGGTGGTAGATGAGGTTAAAAACCCCAGAACAGAAATTTCTGTTGAAGATGCGGTTAAAAATGACCCCGATGCCATTGTTGGAGACAGTCTCGGGCTTAAAGTAGAAAAAAATATTTACGGCAGGATAGAAGCGCAGGTTGCAAAGCAGGTTATCTTTCAAAAAATAAAAGAGATAGAGCATAAAAATATTTTTGACGAGTTTAATGAACGAAAGGGCGAAATTGTAAGCGGCCTTGTTAGAAAGGTTGAAAAATCGATGATAATAGTCGATTTGGGAAAAACGGAGGCGATTTTACCCAAACAAGAGCAAATATATAGCGAAACATATAAGCCGAACGATAGAATAAGGGCAGTATTATCTAACATTAAAATGGAAAAAGGGGGACCAAAACTTATTCTTTCCCGCGCCTCCGATGAATTTTTAATCAAGCTTTTTGAATTGGAGGTACCGGAGATTTACGACGGCGCCGTTAAAATTTTCAGAGTAGCGAGAGCTCCGGGGTTCAGGTCTAAAATTGCGGTTTATACGACGGATAAAGATATAGATCCTGTCGGCGCATGCGTCGGCGTAAAGGGGTTTAGAATACAGAGCATAATCAACGAATTAAGGGGAGAAAAGATTGACATTATTCCTTATTCCGATAATCCCGCAAAATTGGTCGTAAATGCTTTAAGCCCTGCCGAGGTTTCCAAAGTTGCCGTTAACGAGGATACAAAAACAATTACGGTTATAGTTCCCGATGATCAGCTTGCTCTCGCAATTGGGAAGCAGGGGCAAAATGTCAGGCTTGCAACAAAAATAACCGATTACAAGATAGATATTAACAGCGAATCGAAAGCAGGCAAAAAGGACCAGTCGGCATATAAGGCTCTTATGGATATACCGGGGATTGGCGATATTATAGCAAAACTCTTATATCAGAGCGGCTATAGTTCTGTCGAAGATATAGCAAATGCCTCTGTTTCCGAATTGGCCAAGGATATTTCGGTAGATGAAAAGAAGGCTGAAAAAATTATAAATTCTGCCGGTGAGTTTCTTGCCAGAATAAAATCGGATATGGAGCTTAAAGAAAAGATAGATAAAGAAATTAATTAAAAATATTGTGGATATGAAGAATTCCGCAAGGACGGAAGAAAAGAAAATGGAAGAAAGAAGAGTATCAAAAGGCGTAATCAGGAGAAGGGCAAGCAAGGTAGAGGAAGCTGAAATTGCGGTTTCTCCTGCCGTACCGGCAATTTCCGCTGAAACCGAAGGTTCCGCTAAAAAGGTTTCGCAGGAAATATCTAAAGCCGCGTTGCAAATAGAAAAAGCCGTTAAACCTGAGACTGTCAAGGAACCGGCCGCTCCGGCCGCTGCCCATCAAAATACGGTTTCGAAACAGGATTTAAAAAAACAAAAGCCTGCCAAAGATAATATTGCCGCGTTTAAAAAGGGTAACGAAAAAAAAGAACCCAAAAGGCACATAGCCGGCGCAGGCGATGTATTAAGCGTGGTAAAGACTTTAGATATAGATAAGGTAAAACACATAAGCGAAGAAGGTCAGGAAAACCAGGCATCCCCAAAAAAGATAGGAAAAAAAGACGAATTTAAGAAAGTATCTCCTATAAAGTATAATAAAAACGAAAAATTCGTAGATACATCCGAAGAGAGCGAATATTTTGCCCATAGAAGGCATAAAAAAAGGTTTAAGTCGAATAGAGGGGTTCAACAGATTTCGCAATTACAGCAGGTTATACCCGAAAAAAGAGCTTCCAAAAAGGTAATCAAGATAAATAGCGGCATAACCGTTAACGATTTATCGCAGGCTATGGGCGTTAAGGCATCGGAGGTTATTAGAAAATTAATGGATGTCGGTATTATAACCACTATAAATCAAGCAATAGATATCGATGCGGCATCGCTTATTGCCACGGAATACGGCTATACTGTGGAAAATGTCAGCTTCAATGAGGCCTTTGCGCTGGAAGAGTCGCCCGATTCCCCTGAATCCCTTATACATAGAGCTCCCGTTGTTACCGTTATGGGGCATGTCGACCACGGCAAAACCTCTTTGCTCGATGCTATTAGAAAAACAAATGTGACATCGAACGAAGCGGGAGGGATAACCCAGCATATAGGCGCTTATAGCGTTAAAGTAGGCGACTCTATGGTAACATTTTTAGATACCCCCGGTCACGAAGCCTTTACGGAAATGAGGGCAAGAGGGGCAAGCATCACCGACATAGTTGTTCTTGTCGTCGCCGCCGATGACGGCGTTATGCCCCAAACCGTGGAAGCGATTAATCATGCAAAGGCGGCAAATGTTCCGATAATCGTTGCAATTAATAAAATAGACAAGCCCGGTGCAAATCCCGCTAAAATAAAAAATAGCCTGATGGAATTTGGTCTTGTTTCGGAAGACCTGGGCGGAACTACTCTTTATGCTAATGTTTCTGCCAAAACAGGACAGGGGTTAAAGGAACTTCTCGAACTCATAATACTTCAGTCCGAAATTTTAGAATTAAAGGCAAATCCCGATAAATTGGCAAGAGGAACGGTAATCGAGGCAAAGCTCGACAAAGGAAGGGGGCCGGTTGCTACCGTTTTGATACAGAGCGGGACTTTACATGTAAATGATAGCGCCGTATGCGGTTTATATTATGTTAAGGTTAGAGCTATGGCGGATTACAAAGGGGCTAAGATTGAAAAAGCAGGGCCGTCAACGCCTATCGAGCTATTTGGTCTTGAGGGAGTTCCCTCTCCGGGCGACAATTTTATCGCATTAAAGGATGAAAAAGAGGCTAAGAGGATTAGTTTAGAAAGACAGTTAAAGTATAGAGAGGTTGAATTAAGTTCCACTGCCAAAACGACACTGGAGGGACTATATTTAAAGATAAAATCCGGGGGAATCAAAGAATTAAGACTGATTGTAAAAACGGATGTTTCCGGTTCGATGGAGGCATTAATTCAATCTTTTAATAAACTTTCGACTCCTAAAGTTAAAGTCAATGTTATCCATAGCGGCGCATCGGCAATCACCGAAAGCGATGTTATGCTTGCAAAAGCGACAAGCTCTATAATAATAGCGTTTAATGTTCGCCCCGAGCCAAAAGCATTAATTTTAAGCGAAAATGAGGGTATAGAAATACGATACTACAATATTATTTATGACGCCGTCAAAGATATTAAAGATGCCATGGAAGGACTCCTTGCTCCCGTCGAAAAAGAGAAGATAACGGGTAAGGCTGAGGTAAGAGATGTATTTAGCGTTCCTAAGGTGGGGACGGTTGCGGGTTCTTTCATATTGAGCGGGACTATTAAAAGGTCTTCTAACGCCAGACTTTTAAGGGATAATGTGGTAATCTACACCGGCCGCATAAATTCGCTTAAAAGGTTCAAAGAGGATGTTAAGGAGGTTCAGGTAAATTTTGAATGCGGGATACTTCTCGAAAATTTTAACGATATTAAGGCAGGAGACATAATAGAAGCTTACGAGATTGAATATATCAAACAAACTCTTGAGTCTTCTTCTAATGAGGCATAAATTATCCTCTCCCTCTACAATGGGGGAGTCAGGGCATAAATCATCCCTCCCCCTTTATAGGAGAGGGTTAGGGCGGGGGTAGCAGGAATTTGATAGAGAGAAATAAAAGGGTTGGCGAACTTATTGCCAGAGAAGTATCTCTGGCGCTTGAATTTAAGGTTAATGACAGCAGATTAAAAAATGTTACGATAATAGGCGCCGAAGCCTCAAAAGATTTAAAATTTTGCAAAATATTTTTTAGCGTTATGGGATCGGAAAAAGAAATAAATAAAGCTCTTGGCGGATTTAAGAGTTCCAAAAATTTTATAAAAAAAGAGGTATTTTCTAAAGTACTCTTAAGGGTTGTTCCCGAGATCACATTCGAGTATTATGGGGGCTTGCAAAAGGCTTTTGAGATTAACCGAATAATAAACGAGCATAATTTGACAAATGACGAATATGCGCAACCTAAAAATTAGGTATAATAATAATAAATAAAGCAGAGGAATAAATTTGATTCATGAAATAAAAGAATATTCAAATGTGGATATAATAGACCTAAAAAATTCGACGAATGATATATTTCATGTTATAGAGACATCTAAAAAGATTCTTATCGCAACCCATGAAAATCCTGAGGGCGATGCAATAAGTTCCGTTATTGCCGCAGCCCTGTTTCTTCGTTCGTTAGATAAAGAGGTGTTTCTTTACAATAAGGACTCTATTCCAAATAACTTGAAATTTTTGCCATGGGCGGAGAAATTTTTAAATGAATTTCCAAGAGAGCCTATTGATTTGCTTATCGTCGTCGATTGCGGCGAGTTTTCCCGTATCGGAGCTAATTTTGAACAGCTTTCGGGTATAAATAGAATAATTAATATAGACCATCATTTTACTAATACCCGCTTTGGGCATTTAAACCTCGTGATACCGGATGCAAGTTCAACGGGAGAGATTCTTTTTTATCTTTTTTTATCTTATGCCGCTCATGAAAATAAAATCCCTTATTCTCCTTATGACAGCTTTCTAAATGGAAAATTAAATGAGCCGCTGCCGTGCGATTTGGATGAAAGAAATAAAATTTTGTCTAAGATAAACGGCGAAATTGCATTAGCGTTATATACATCGATATTGACGGATACGGGCTCGTTTCATTATTCGTCGGCAAATAAAAGATCTTTTTATATCTGTTCCGTTTTAAATGAGTATGATATAAACCCGTCAAAAATAGCTACCGAAATTTTTGAAACAAAGCCTGCAGAAATGTATATATTGTTGGGAAAGAGTTTAGGCACTCTCGAGTTTGCCGCAGACGGTAAAGTAGCATCTATGGTTGGAACTAAAAAGATGATTAACGATATTCTTCAGAAGGCAGATGGATACCGGGTTAACGGGTTATATGAAAATTTTGTCAATTATCCAAGGTCGATTCAAGGCGTGGAGATAGCAATATTTTTTAGAGAAGTATCCTTTAACGAATACAGGTTGAATTTCAGGTCTAAAAGTTATGCAAATGTTGCAAAAGTTGCCGAAAGATTTGGGGGCGGCGGACATAAGTTTGCCGCAGGATGCAAAGCCAGCGGCGATTTAAACGAAATTAAAAAAGAGGTATATAAATATTGCGAAGAGGTTTTATAAAATTAAAATAAGACCTGAATATAATTCAGGCGCTCTTATTTATTAATAATAAACAACATAAATATAAAGTATGAAAGCAGTTAAAAACAGTAACATTAACGGCATTCTTGTAATAGATAAACCAAAAGATATGACTTCTTTTAAAGTGGATTCCATGATTAAAAAAGAGCTTAATTGCTTAAAGGTCGGTCATGCGGGGACGTTAGATCCTTTTGCAACGGGAGTGCTTCCCGTTCTTATAAATAAGGCGACAAAGATTCAGGATAAGCTCATTAATATTCCAAAATCATACGAAGGCGCTTTCAAAATCGGCGTAAGCACAAACACCCTTGATATTTCGGGCATAGAAGTCGATGAGAAACAGGTGTCAGGTTCTGAAATTGCAAATATAGCCGATTATTTAAGCAAGCTAAAAGGGGATTTTACTCAAAAAATTCCGATGTTTAGCGCAAAAAAGTTTAAGGGTGTACCTTTATATAAGTATGCGAGAAAAAATATCGATATAGGCAGTATATACGGCGATAAAAAGACAGGGGTTGTAAATATTTATGATTTTGAAGTAAAGTCTTACGATAACGCTTTCATATATTTTAAATGTAGTGTTTCAAAGGGAACCTATGTGAGAGCCATAGCCCAGGATATAATGGATAAATTCAATATTCCTGCCCATTTGTTCAGCCTTAGAAGAACGAGTGCCGGCGGTTTTGATATTTATGAGGCTTTACCTTTTGAATCACTGACAAAGGGCGTAGATTTTATGATAGAAAATATTGTGCAGATCCACAGCCATAGGATTATTAATAATAATGGCGATATATCGATAACAAAGTATAATAATATTTAATATATAATATCTGGAGGGGTTAATTAAATGCCAATTTCAAAAGACGAAAAAAACACAATAATCGAGAAGTTTAAGACGCATCAGGGGGATTCCGGTTCTGTTGAGGTTCAGGTTGCGCTGCTCACATATCGTATTAATTTATTATCGGAGCATTTTAAAAAATTTGCCAAAGACCATCATTCGAGAAGAGGACTTTTAAAAATGGTTTCGAGAAGAAGACATTTGCTTGATTATTTAAAAAGTAAAGATGAAACAAGGTATAAAACCCTTATAAGTTCGCTTGAACTTCGCAAATAAACGGCATATTTATAAATAATAAATTAATTTAATTAAATAATTCAATTTTAACGGCTTTAATGATTTTAGATTTGCAAAGGAGATATGATGGCAAGTTATAATGCGGTGAGGAGTTTTACGCTTGACGGAAAAAAAATAACTATTGAAACGGGAAGGCTTGCAAAACAGGCTTCGGGCAGCGCTTTAGTTACTATTGGGGATACTAAGGTTCTTGTTACGGCATGTATCGACAAAAATATAAAAGAAGGGGTTGATTTTTTACCTCTGACGGTAAATTATGTGGAAAAATTTTATGCCGCAGGAAAAATTCCCGGAGGATTTTTTAAGAGAGAGGCAAGACCATCCGAAAAAGAGGTTTTAACATCGAGATTTTTAGACAGGCCGATAAGACCCCTTTTCCCCGATAACTATTTTTTTGACACCCAGATAATTGCTACAGTAATATCGATGGATCAGGAAAACGACCCCGATATGGCTGCCATGATCGGCGTCTCGTTTTCATTGATGATTTCCGAATCCCCGTTTAACGGACCTACTGCCGGAGTGAGGGTAGCGAGGGTAAACGGCGCTTTTATTGCAAATCCTACCTATAAAGAGCTTGAAAGCAGCGACACCTTTCTTATAATAGCAGGTTCAAAAGATGCCGTAACGATGGTGGAAGGAAGCTTTAACGAGCTTGGCGAAGAGGAACTTCTTTCGGCAATAGAATTTGGACATAATAAAATTAAAGAGTTAATAGAATTTCAAAACGCTATTCTTTCGGAAATTAGCGTTAATAAAATAGACCTGAAACCGGTAGATATTCCTGATGGGCTATATGAAAAGGTTAAAGAAATCGTCAATAATGATTTGTCAAAAGCCCTGCAAATATCTACAAAACAGGAAAGAAGCGAGCAGGTAGCAAATCTTAATTCAAAAGTTATCGAATTGCTTCAAGAATCACACCCGGGGCAAGAAGCTTTGATTAATCATATATTTGAATCTATCCAAAAGGATTTGTTAAGAAGCAGGGTTCTTACCGAAGGGCTGAGGGTTGACGGAAGGGGACCAAGAGATATCAGGCCGATCAGCTGTTCCGTTAATGAACTTCCTATGGCTCACGGAAGCGCCGTTTTTACGAGAGGAGAAACGCAGGCGCTTGTCGCTGCGACCCTCGGCACAAAATTTGACGAACAGATTATCGACGCTCCCGAAAAAGAGTCCGTTAAAAGATTCATGCTTCATTATAATTTTCCTCCGTTCTCCGTCGGCGAGGTTTCGCCTTTAAGGTCGCCGGGCAGAAGGGAGATAGGTCACGGTTCTCTGGGGGAAAAGGCTTTAAGATATATTATACCTTCTTTCGAGGAATTTCCTTATACCATAAGGGTTGTGTCAGAGATACTCGAATCTAACGGTTCTTCTTCTCAGGCTACGATTTGCGGAGGAACTTTAGCTTTAATGGATGCAGGTGTTCCGATAAAGGCTCCCGTTGCAGGGATTGCCATGGGGCTTATAAAAGAAGGAGATAAGGTTGCAATTCTTTCCGATATTTTGGGAGACGAAGACCATCTTGGAGATATGGATTTTAAAGTGGCAGGCACCGAAAACGGGGTTACGGCGCTTCAAATGGATATTAAAATTTCGGGTGTTACGAAAGAGATTTTAAGGCATGCGCTTTTACAGGCCAAAGAAGGCCGTTTACATATACTGAATATTATGCTAAAGACAATCTCCGCACCAAAAAAGGAGCTGGCGCAAAATGCTCCCAGAATTGTTACGATAATGGTTAAACCTGAGAAGGTAAGGGAAGTCATCGGCCAGGGCGGAAAGGTTATTAAAGGAATAATCGAAAAAACCGGCGCGCGCGTCGATATCGAAGATTCTGGAAAGGTTACGATTTCTTCGTCAAACAGGGATGCGCTGGATCTTGCAATAGGAATGGTTAACGATATAGTGCAGGAGGCAGAGATTGGCAAAATTTATTATGGTAAGGTTAGAAAGATAATGGATTTTGGAGCTTTTGTAGAGATATTTCCCGGAACGGACGGGCTTGTTCATATCTCTCAAATAGATATCAAGAGAGTCGAAAAGGTGACGGATGTTCTAAGAGAGGGGGAAGAAATAAAAGTAAAGGTTATCGATATAGATAAAGCAGGAAAAATAAAACTTTCCAGAAAAGAAACTTTATGAAAAACTTCCGAAGAGAAGAATTAAAATCGGGCATTACGCTGATAACCGAAAAAAAATCGTATTTTAATTCCGTCAGCATAGGATTGTGGGTTAAAACGGGCAGCGCTTATGAGCCTGCAAATTTAAACGGAATATCGCATTTTATAGAACACCTGCTTTTTAAGGGGACTAAAACCAGAACATATAAAGATATAAATAAAGAAATAGACTTGATGGGCGGGGCTTTAAACGCCTTTACCGGAACCGAGCTCACATGTTTATATACCCGCGTTCTTTCGGAAAACTATGATAATGCAATTAATCTTTTAATAGACCTCATGTTTAATTCATTATTTCCGCTTGATGAAGTAAAAAAAGAGAAAGATGTAATTTTACAAGAAATTTCAGGCGTTCAAGACGACCCTTTCGATTATTCCATGGAACTTTTCCATAAAAATTTTTACGGAAATTCCTCGCTTGCTTATCCGATACTTGGAACCGCAGGGACCGTCGGCGATTTTGACAGGGATAAAATACTGGATTATTTTTATTTACATTATGCCCCGCAAAATGTGGTTATATCGGTTGCCGGCAATTTTGACCATGAAAAAATTGCAAGGTCCATAGATAATTATATGGATAAGGTTTCGGGAAGTTTTGCAAAAATGGTTTCCCCCGAAAAACCCGATACGAACAAGAATTACGGTGAATTTTTTCAGGAAAAGGAACTGGAGCAGGCGCATTTTATTATCGGTCTCGACGGAATAAAAAAAACGGATAAAGATTATTATACTTTAGAGGTTTTAAATACCCTGTTAGGCGGTTCCGTCAGTTCGAGGCTGTTTCAAGAGGTGAGGGAAAATAAAGGGCTTGCCTACTCTATTTATTCAAATGCCGCCTTTCATAAATTCGATGGATATGTATATATATATGCCGGTGTTTCTCCAAAAAAATTTGAACTTTCTAAAAAACTGATTTTTAATATAATAGATAGTTTGGTGCAGGATAATATCGGCGACGAAGAAATTTTGAATGCGAAAAGGCATATTGAAGACAGCTTTTTATTGGGAATGGAATCGACAAGCTATATAATGAATAATAATGCGATAAATGAAATTTATAATAATGGATACATTTCTAAAGCACAGATTTTAAAAAAGATAGATTCTGTGGATAGGCAGGCTATAAAAAGAATTTCAAAACAGCTATTTTCCGCCAAAGCGAACAGGAATATTTCTGTTCTCGGCAGGGTTGGATAATTTATGGAAACCGATATTTATTACCCCAAAACTTACGATATTATCTATAGGTCAGGCTATGTTATCGGCTTTTTAGGTATTCTTTTGTTTGCTTTGTCGTATCTTTTTTCTAATTGGCAAGGTTTTGCTCTCGGCATTTCGGTTTTTTATCTCGGTTCTTTAATATCGGGAATATTTCTTTTGGTATGGAAAAAAGAGGTAAAAATATTTATATTGTCTTGCATTATTTTGGGGATTATTTTTGGCGCGGGTTTTTTGTTTTTTAGAAATCCCGAGATTTTAATTATATCGATGGGATTTGTTCTTGCCGGATTAGCAGGCCTTTACGGCAAAGAGGCCCATTGCTTCCATTTTATAGAGGGATGGATTTTAATGTGGTCATTTCCATTCCTGATTTTTGCAAATTTATTGCTCTATGGTCTAAAATTGCAAAATAACGACTCCGTCCATATAATCTTTTCCATAATTTACCTTGTTATAATGCTTTTAGCCCTATCTTTTTTAATAAAGAAATTACGGCAGCCGCTGATGCAGTTTTGTCAAAATCAAGATTAAAATATTTTTTTGTTGAATTATGACTTTAAAGTCATTATAATTAATAAATATGGCAGAAAATGTAGATAAATACGAGTTAATTTTATTATCCTCAAGGAAGCTGATAGAAGAAATCGGGTTTTCGGCTTTGACGATGGACAAGGTCGCGCAAAAGGCGGGCATTGCCAAGGGGACGGTATATCTTTACTTTAAAGATAAAAATGAACTTTTGGAAAAAGTGCTGGAGCAGGGATTTGAAAGGATGTTTGAAAGGATTAAGTCCAAAGTCAACACGCAAAAAGGTCATGTAGAAAAATTGAGGGTTCTAATTGCCGAGAATATTAACCATATTTATGAAAACAGGTATTTTTTTAAAACCATCTTTTTGGATGAGGTTAATGTTGTTTTTTTGAAAAAAAAATCCCAGGAGTCTTTTAATTTAAGAAGGAAGAGATATACGGATTTTATCGGCGAAATTATTAAATCGGGAATCGAATCGGGTGAGTTCAGACATGATTTAAATCCGACGAAGGTCGGATATATGCTTGTTTCATTAATTAAAACAAACGCGATATATAATTTTCTCAATAATAAGCCTGAATTCACCGAAGAAATGATTAAAAGCGATTCGGAAGAGATATTTAATCTTTTAATCTATGGAATAAGTAAGCATTAATATATATTTGGAGGACGGGATGCAAACCAAACAAACCAGTAAAAATAAATTTTTTAAATTTAAAATTTCAGGTAGTATAAAAATATTACTGCCTATTCTGGTAATACTTGTTCTGGTTTCCGTTCTATCGCTTACCGCTTGCGGGAAAAAGAAGGTTTCCGCAAAAGCGGCGCTTCCTGTAACAATTAGTAAAGTCAAGATTTTAAGTGCAAAGATTTATTTAAAAGAGCCGGGTTATTTTTTGCCGTACACGACTGCAAATATTGCTTCAAGGTCGGCCGGACAGATTGTTAAGATAATTGCCAGGGATGGAAATTTTGTAAAAGCGGGACAGGTGCTCGCAATAATCGATAGAAAAAAGGCATATTTTACAATGAAATCTCAGGAAAGTGCCGTGAAACAGGCTAAAGCGGCGCTTTTTTTAGCAGAATCAACGCTTAGAAGAGATACGATGTTATACAAAAAACAGCTTCTGACCGCTTTAGATTACGATACGGCGGTTTCTAACTATAAAAAGGCTTTAGCGTCTTATAGCGTAGGAGTATCCCTTTTAAACTTAGATAAAAAAAATTATAGGGACACGCTTATAGTTTCTTTAATTAGCGGCATTGTCGATAAAAGGTATATCAACCTCGGCGATTATGTTCCCGTAAATAAATTGTCCTATCAAGTCGTTGCCTTAAGGCCTTTGGAGCTTGAGTTTCATGTTCCGCAAGGCAAAGTTCCCCTTATTAAAAATTTTAAAACCTGTTTTGCGGTCGTTAAGGGCTATCCTAAAAAGATTTTTTCAGGGCATGTTTATTTTATAAGTCCAAGTTCAAATCCCCAAACCCGCATGGTCAGGGTTAAAGCATTATTTCAAAACAATAGAAACCTTATTAGGCCTCAATATTTTGCGGATGTTAAACTTCCCGTAGGATTCGTCAGGGACGGCCTTTTTGTGCCTCAAGCCGCCGTTAGAACAGGTCTAAAAGGCGATTATTTGTTTGTTTATAAAAATAATGGCATCGTAAAACAAAAAAGAGTTGTTGCAGGAGTGACAAAAGGTGAATATTTGCAAATTATAAAAGGTGTGAGCAAGGGCGAACTTGTTGTAGTCAAAGGTTCTAATTTAGTCCATGATAACGAAAAAGTAACCATAGCAAAGTGAGGGATTTATGAAAATATCCGATATTTCCATCAAACGCCCTGTTTTTGCGGTAATGATGGTTAGTGTTTTTGTTGTTCTGGGTATATTCGGGTATTTTACCCTTGCCGTAAATCTTTATCCAAACATCCAGTTTCCGATAATTACTATCACAACCACTCTTCCCGGCGCAAGCCCTAAGGAAATGGAGCTAGATGTTACAAAAAAGATAGAGGATGCGGTGAATTCCGCCTCAGGCATAAAGCATATAATGTCTATGAGCAGCGTGGGGATGAGCGTTGTAACCGTCGAGTTTCATTTAAATAAAAACATCGCCAATCGTTATCAAACCGTTACCGCCGATGTCGATGCAATTTTGGATACGCTGCCCAAAAATATCAACACTCCCGTTATTAAAAAGCTCAGCGTCAACTCTTCTCCCGTTATGTGGATTACTTTGTACGGCAGCAGGTCAAAGAGATTTTTGTCATTTTATGCCGAAAAAGTCTTAGAGAGAAAATTTGAAAGGCTTCCCGGAGCCGGTCAAATTATTATGGGCGGAGTTCGAAACCGAAGGATGGTTTTTCATGTCGATAACAATGAAATGACAAACCATGGACTCGGCGTTAACCAAGTTATTAATGCCATCGAGTCCCAAAGCGTATCGCTGCCCACCGGAAATTTAAAAACCGGCACAAAAACCTATTTTACATACCTTAAGGGAAGATTCCATACCGCGAAAGAATTTAACAGGATGATAATTAATAATTACCTCGGAGTGCCGGTTAGATTTTCGCAGATAGGGCATGCCGTAAACTATGAAGCCCCTGAAACATCGATTACTACATTTGACGGAAAATCGACGGTCGGGCTCGGCATTACCATAAAGACCCACGCAAATGCAGTCAGAGTGGCTGCTGAGGCAAAACATCTTTTAAATTTGGTTAAGCTTTCTTTGCCTCCGGGCGTTAAAGCGAAGGTTGCTTATAACAGCGCTACTTATATTAAAAAATCCATAGAAAGCGTCGAATTTGATATAATCTGGGGCGCTTTATTAACGGTGCTTATCGTATTTTTCTTTTTAAAAGATTTAAGAACTACTATAATTGCGGCGGCGGCTTTGCCTGCGGCAATAATTTCAGCCTTTGGTTTTTTACACTTAATGAATTTTTCGCTCAATAATATGACCATGCTTGGCTTATCGCTTTCTGTCGGCCTTTTGATAGACGATGCCATCGTTGTTCTCGAAAACATATACAGGCATGTCGAGGGCGGAGAAGATAGAATGTTTGCGGCGTCTAATTCCATGAATGAAATAGGCATTGCAGTAATGGCAACCACATTTTCCATCGTTGCAGTTTTCATTCCGGTTGCATTTATGCCGGGCATGATAGGAAAGTTTTTTTATGAATTTGCTTTAACCGTTGCCTTTGCCGTTTTAATATCCCTGTTTGTCTCTTTTACGCTCACCCCGATGCTGTCATCGAGGTTTATCGTTCATAAAAAGGAACACGGCTTTTTGTTTACTTTTTTTGAAAATATCATGGCGCAAACGACTAATATTTATAAAAGAATGATTAGCTGGAGTTTAAATCATAGATTAATCGTTATAGTATCGGCGATTATAATATTTGTTTTTTCATTATATTTAACAAAATATATCGGAAAAGAGATGATGCCCCCGTCTAATTCGGGCAATTTTCTTGTTTATTTTCAAGCGCCCGAAGGGACAAGCGTAAGGGTTATGAAAAAATATTCCAATTCTTTATATATGGTTGTTAAAAAGACCCCGTTCCGAAAGACAATTTTCATGGCTACCGCTTCAGGTGTTAACGGTTCAAGATATAAGGGGTTATTTTTTATTTCCTTAAAAAATAATAGGAATGTAAATCAGCAGCAGATAATGGCTATTTTAAGAAAAAGGCTTACCAAAGTCCCCGGCGTTTTTACGCAGGTTATGGATATGCCTGTTGTCGGCGGCGCTTCCGCAAATGTCGCCCCCCTTCAGGTTATCATGATGGGTCCAAGCATCAAAAAAACGGTAGCTTATTCCAATAAACTTTTAAATGATATAAGGAAGACGCCGGGTCTGGTTGATGTTACTTCCAATATGCAGTTCCATCAACCCGAGCTTTTAATTCATATAAAAAGAAATATAGCCGGCAGCCTCGGGGTGAGCGTTTCGAGCATTGCCGAAACAATAGATGCGCTTATAGGCGGAGATATAAATATATTTAAAAATTACAATTTTATTTATCAGGGACATATTTATAATCAGCAGATAAGGCTTTTCAGGAATGAAAGAAACCGGGTAAGCGATATAAAGAATTTATATGTGTCAAATAATAAAGGCAAATTAATACCTTTATCAGATATGGTAACGATTAAGAAAACGATAGGCCCGCAGGTTATAAACAGACGGGATCTTGAAAATGCGGTTACGATTTATGCCAATATGTCAAATCATGTTCCGCTCAGCTACGGGGTTTCCAAGGTCAATCAATATATGTCCCGTATTATACCTAAAAAATCGTTATACACCTACCAGTTTAGCGGTATGGCTTCCAAAATGAATCAATCGTTCGGCGCCATGGGTTCCGCATTGCTTTTAGCGTTAATAATAGTATATATGATTCTTGCCTCTTTATATAACAGTTTTATAGACCCTTTAGTTATTATGGTTTCGGTTCCGTTCGCGCTTATAGGCGCGATAGGCGGACTGCTTTTAATGCACAGGGCTTTGAGCGTAATTGCCCTTATAGGGGTAATTTTACTGATAGGTCTTGTCGTAAAAAATGCCATACTTTTGGTAGATTTTATAATACTGTCGAGAGAGAGAGGGTTAAATAAGCATGATTCTATCGTTGAAGCCGGCAGCATCAGGCTTCGCCCGATTTTAATGACGACTCTTGCAATGATTTTTGGCATGCTTCCGATCGCAACCGGCATTGGCGTGGGTTCTTCTTCGAGGGCGCCTATGGCAATAGATGTTATAGGCGGGCTTTTGACCTCTATGTTTCTTACCCTGCTTGTAATTCCCGTTTTATACTCCTATACGGACAATCTAAAAGGGTTTTTTAAAAAGTCGTAGTGGAAAATAACAGGTTAAAATAATGGTTGAAAAATCGCATAAGCATTACAAATGGATAGTTCTCGCCCTTGTAGTCGTTTCTTCCTTTATGGCTATTCTCGATGTCAATATCGTAACGGTGGCTCTTCCAAAAATGATGTCCCATTTCGGCATCAACGTTACCGATGTCGAATGGGTAATGATTGCCTATACGATAGCTTATTCTATCGTTATACTTCCGGTAGCTTTTTTTAGAAGAAAATATGGGATAAGATACCCTTTTATAGTCTCCATTAGTATTTTTGTGATAGGTTCGGCTTTATGCGGAATGGCGCCGTCGTTTACAGATATTATTATATTTCGCATCATACAGGCAATAGGCGGCGCAGGGCTTACGCCTACAGGGATAACCCTTATAGCCGAGGTTTTTGCTCCCGAGGAAAGGGGGGAGGCTATGGGTATCTGGTCTATCGGGGCAATGGTGGCTCCGGCAATCGGGCCGACTATCGGAGGATATTTTGTCGATTATGTTGACTGGAGATGGTTATTTTTTGTTAATGTTCCGATAGGGATTATCTCTATATTGGGTTCTATCGCAATTTTACCGCATGATATTCCTATAAAAAAATATGTAAAGAAATTCGATATTTTTGGTTTTTTATTTATGGCGCTATCGATGGGTTCCTTGTTATATGCGTTAAACGAGGGGCAGACCTATGGCTGGCATGCTCCTATTATAGTCCAATCAGAGGTTATAAGCGGCTTTTCACTTGTTTTTTTTATAATAACGGAATTATTTGTCGAAACGCCCCTTCTTAATTTAGGCATTTTTAAAAATTATAATTTTGCTATAGCTTCCATCGTTAATATGATAAGGGCGGTTGGAATTTTCGGGGCAATGTTTTTACTGCCGCTTTTCATAGAAAACGTTTTAAATTACAATGCTATGCGAACAGGGATTTTAATGGCTCCGACAGCAATTTCGGTTGCGTGTGTTTCTCTGTTTTCAGGAAAAATATCCGATAAAATAGGACCGAGGTATCCGCTTTTTTTAGGTCTTTTGATTGTTGCCGCATCTATGTTTATGTTCGACAATCTCTCGTTAAACACAAGCGTTTACGATATCGTTATAAATCAACTGATAAGAGGCGTAGGCATAGGGCTGTTAAATGCCCCTGTTATGAGCGCCGCGCTAAATTCGGTAAAAACGGAACAAATTCCCGAGGTTTCAGGTTTAATTCCTGTAACGCTTCAGGTAGGGGCTTCGTTCGGGATAGCTTTTATAGGCAACGAACTTGTGGTAAGGCAGGTTTATCATTTAAATCAATACGCAAGCGATATTAAATATAATTTTTACGCATATCATAATATGATGAATTTTATTAGCGGCGGTTTAATAAATAAAGCGCCGTCGTATTTCAGGCAGGGAACGATTTTTCCAAATCCATCCCTGAGCTTTTTTGATTATATTGTGCAGATGTTTGCTTCCATTGCCGCTTACGGCGATTCATTTGCGATTCTGGGCTATATTACATTGGCCGGCGCAGCCATAGCCTTCTTTATTAAAAATAAAAAATCAGGAAGAAATTTATAAGAGATATGATAAAATTATGAATATGAATATGAATTTTAATAATGTTGCGGATGAGGCAGTTTATACCGTATCCGAAATTACCCGTTTTATTAAAGATATGATGGAAGGGAGTTTTTACGACATAAGGGTAAAAGGGGAGATTTCCGGCTTAAAAACTAATTATTCTTCGGGTATTTATTTTGATTTAAAAGATGAATATGCTAAATTAAAATGTATAATTTTTAGAAACGATATTCGAAAGATAAGGTTTGAGATTAAAGAGGGGCTGTCTGTGGCCGTTTATGGACGGATCAACGTCTATGAACCGAGGGGCGAATATAGTTTTATAATATCGGAAATAGAGCCTTCGGGTTACGGAGAGCTTTATCTATTATTCGAGCAGTTAAAAGAAAAACTTAAAAGTGAAGGGTTGTTCGACGAATCCCGTAAAAGAAAGATTCCGTTTTTACCTGAAACCATAGGAATAGTTACATCGAGAAGCGGGGCTGTTTTACACGATATGATAAAAGTAATAAGGTCAAGATTTAAAAATGTATCTATAGTATTTGCAAATGCAAGCGTTCAGGGAAAAAACAGTTCGGCAGAAATAGCTTATGCAATTGACCTGTTAAATTTATATAGCAGGACGCAGGAAAAAGTCGATGTGATTATAGTCGGAAGGGGCGGGGGGAGCATCGAGGATTTATGGGCTTTCAACGAAGAAACTACCGCAAGGGCTATTTATAATTCGGAAGTTCCGGTAATAAGCGCAGTCGGTCACGAAACCGATTTTACTATTGCCGATTTTGTTGCAGACAGAAGGGCGTCAACACCTTCTAATGCCGCAGAAATGGTTGTTCCTGTAAAGCTTGAACTTACAAAACAGATAAAATCGTTAAGAGGCAGGATAGAACAGGGGATTTTTAATGTTATTTTAACTAAAAAAGACGCTTTATCCAATTTAATTAAAAACAGGGAAACGGCCTCTCCAAAAAGGTTTATTCAGGATAAAACGCTCAGGTTATATGACCTTGCGGACAGTCTGCGCAAAAGTATCGTTTCGCGTATTCATTTATCGAAAATTAATCTTGAACATCTTAATAAAAGGCTTTTATTGAGAAGCCCTTTATCTGTTTTTAATGAACGCAAATCTTATATTACGGGTTTATCGGGGAAACTTAAAAAGGCAATGGAAATAGTGATATTGAATTATAAAAACATGCTTAAGACCGAAAATAAGGCATTAAATTCATTAAGTCCTTACAATGTTTTAAAGAGAGGGTATAGTATAGTTTTTACCGATGATAAAAGGGTTATTTCATCGGTTTTAAATGTGGAAGAAAACGAAAATATAAAAATAACTTTAAGCGACGGAAACTTAAGCGCCGTGGTCAAGGGGAAAGAAGTTAAATAAAATTGTCTCGCTGTTTTTTCTTTTTTATGATATGTATCGCCGATTTTTTTAAAGAGATATTGACTATTTTTCCCTCAAAAAGGTTCATAACCTCATAAGCATGAAAGGGTATTAAAATCTTAAACATGGAATTATTTTCCGAGCTAATCAGTATTTCCATCATTCGCGATGTAAAAACGGATGAAATAATCCTTCCCGAAAAGTGATTCTCCTTTACCGGTTTCGAAGTTTGCCTGTCATCTCTCAATATTATTATTTCTTCAGGTCTTATTACAAAAAAAACCTGCTCGTTTATTTCGAAATCTCCCTGAAAATCCGTCTCGATATAACTATTTCCTTGTTTTCCGTTTAAAAGTTTAATTCTAATTAAATTATTTTTTTCGTCTATTTCCGATATGATGCCCTCAAATATATTTTCCGTCCCCAGAAGGAAAGCTGCGTCCATAGAGGATGGTTTTTTCAAAACATCCTTAGGTTTTCCCGAATCCTGAATTTTTCCGCTATTTAAAATAAACATTTTATCTGACAGATTTAAAACATCTTCTATGTCATGTGTTACAAGCAGCATAGAAATTTTAAGTTCATTGTTTATGTCCTTAATTAGTTTTCTAACCTTGGTTTTTGAAATAATGTCAAGGTTCGAAAACGGTTCATCCATAAGTATAATTTCCGGGTTCACGATTAACGCTCTTGCTAAAGACACCCTTTGAGCCTGCCCCATGCTTATTTCATTCGGGTATCTTTTTTCAAGGCCCCTAATTCCAAGTAATTCCATTATTTCTTTTGCAGATTTCAATATATTCCTGTTATTGTTTATATGCCTTTTTTTATTAGAGCTTAATTTTGAGCCGAAGGCTATATTTTCAAATACATTCATGTGCGGGAATAAGAGTGGTTCATCCATTACGAGGACGGCGTGTCTTTCATAAGGCTCAAGGCTGTTTATGCTTTTCCCGTTAAGCATGATATCGCCGTTATCGTGCTTTATAATTCCGCAAATTATCTTTAAAAGCGTGCTTTTACCCTCGCCGGAATAGCCGAAAATAGAGGAGATTTCCCCGCTTTCTATATCTAAATTTATGCCGGTTAAGACCTTTTTACCCGAAAAACTTTTATAAATGTTTTTAATTTCTAATAGTTTCATTTTTAGGCAGGAAAGATTAATTGTTTGTCCTTGTTTTGTAATTAAAGTATTTAAAAATTCCAAGAGAAAACATGGATATTAGCATTAAAATGCTGGCGATGGCAATGGCGGCAGGGTAATTGCCGTAGCCGGTTTTGACGAAAACTTCTATAGGGGCGGTTTCCGTTACATTTGGAATAACGCCGGAAACCATCTGCGTTGCGGCATACTCGCCCATCGATCTTGACCAGCTCATCGCAAGTCCCGCCAGAATGCCGTTATATGAAAGCGGTAAAATGATTTTAAATAAAGAGTCGAAGGATGATGCCCCTATGGTTTTAGCCGAATCCAGCATTTTTCTGTCTATAGAATCAAAAGAGGTCTTTGCTATATTTACGAAAAACGGAAAGGATATAATTAATTGAACCAATATAATTCCCTGAGGGGTAAATACGAATTTTATTCCCCTGCCCATAAAAAACTTGCCTATCGGATTTAACGAACCCATGGTAATTAGAACGGCAAAACCTATTACAAGCGGCGATGTCGTGAGCGGAAGAGTGGAGATTAAATCAAGTATAAACGATATTTTGCTTCTCTTAAACGACAATATATAAGCAAGAGGGATGCCGACTATTAAGTTTATTAAAATAACGATAAAAGATATTTTAAAACTTAAAAAGATGGAGTTCCAAAGCCGGATGTCCTTTAATTCTTTTATAAAAAGATTAAGCGATGTTTGAAAAAAGATGCCCGAAAGGAGTAGCGCCAGCGCAATAAAAAATGAAAACGAGATAATGTAAACAAGTATGTCGAATATTTTATTTTTATTAAAATTCATTTCATTTTCTTACAGGTTTATTTAAACAGAAGCAGTCCGATTTTAATTTAATTTTATTTTATATTATTATTGATTTTATTTAAATCAATAATATCCCGCGTCCCGTCCTCCGGCGGAAACATGGAAAAAATGTAATAATGCCAAAAATTATTTTACAGGAGAAAATCCCCGGTGTCTTAATATCTTTTTTCCTTTTTTTGAAAAAAGAAGTTTTACGAAGTCTTCATCGAGAGCCTTATATTTTGACTGATTTAAAATCCCGGCCGTAAATTTTGCGTGAGTATTGTATTTTTTGGGTATCTTGATAATATTAATCTTAGCCCCGCTTCTTTTAAGCTCAAGAAGCTGCGATGCGTAGAGAATACCCAGGTCTGTGTCTCCGTTTTCAAGGATCGGCATAACTAATGCGGCGTCAAGCAGATGATTGGCGTGGCTTGTAATCTTTCCAAAAGCGCCGGGGATGTTTTTGTCTATTATTTTAAACATCTTCCATGTATAATCGCCGGCGGGGTCGGAATGCGGACTGGATGTCGCAAGCGTAACATTGGAATCCATTAGTTTTTGTATTAAATTGGATTTTGTAATATGAGCAGGATTGTTATAAGGCGTGGCGGCTGCTAAGTAATCGTATGCAAAAACCCTGTAAGAATTTAAAAACCCTTTTCTTTTAAGCTGCCTTTGAAATTTTCCGTTTGCCGATAAAAAGATATCGCACGGCGCTCCTTCTTCGATATCGCCCTTAAGGACGCCTGCGCCCAGAAAATCGTAATCTATTTTAACGCCGGGGTGTTCTTTTTTAAAAATATTGCCTATTTCCGTAATCGGCTTCGGAAGGGCATCGGCTGCCATTATCCTAAGGGTAACGGCATTTGCGGCGGTAATATTAAATGTCGTAAAACTTACAAAACTTACAGACAATAGCGCTAAAAATAATGATAAATATTCAAACTTTAAAATGGATTTAATTTGATTTTGCATGCTTGAACTCCATTAATTAGTTATTTATTTACTTATTTTACTTGTTGCAGGCTTGTTTTATAAGGATGTTTATTCATTTATCGATGTTTGCCCTATTGTTTTTACGGCATATTTATTAATATGTGTTATATCCATAATGATATAACGATAATAATCTTTTGTCAATGGGAATTATCTATATAAGATATTTTTTAATAGCAACTGTTTTTTTAATAGTTTAATAAATTTATATTATTGATTGTTAAAATGAAAAAGGCGCCGTACGGCGCCTTTTTCATTTTAAGGTTTTAAATAGCCAATTAATTATTTATAATTATTTATGGCAATAAATTAGCTATCGAATGAGCCATCTGCTGTTTTAATAAAGGTTCGGCAGATGCAAATTCCAGATTCATTGCCGATGCCTGAGATACGATTCTATCCCTGTATATAGCCCAGTTTTTAACGCCTGCATTATAAGTCGTGATGGTACTTGCCGTTCCCTGACCCGCGGCGGTGGAGTTCGTGGTGTAAGTCCCCGCTTGTCTCTGTTCAAGCTGAATATCCACAATCATCATATAGTTTTTGTTTTGAAACATCGAGCCTATAATACCGCCCGCCAATGCGCCCAATGCTCCGCCGGCTACCATCGAAGTTCCGGAGTTATATCTTGAGCCTATAAAAGCGCCGCCGAAACCTCCCGCTAAAGCGCCGGCCACTGTATAGTTATGGGATTCTTTACCGATGTAAAGAACATTAGACATAAGCATAAAATTGGCTTCCTGAGGATTATTCGTTATGCGGTAACCTTCGCCGATCAAGGCTGAAATAAGTTCGTTTCTAAAATTAAGTCCCGTAGCAGTAGAAGTGTTTCTTACACTTACATATACGACTTTTTTTTGCGGCGCAACAGGCTGCAGAAATATGCTTGAGCTCATCTTAGTGCTTAATGCAACATTGCCGGAAGACAGCCCGCTTGCACTGGTTGTCGGTCCCGCGGTTGTGGCGCATCCCGAAAAGGCAAGAACAGGCAGAAGAAGAAGCATTGCAAGGGTTGCTAATGCCCTGTTCGATTTTTGAAACAAAAACGAAGTTTTTATATGCAAAAGCATGTCTTTTGCGGATAATTTAGTCAAATATCCGACTTTTAACGATTTCATTTTGTTTTTCCTCCATAAATAAAAATTTTAAACGGTCTCTTTCAAGCTTTCTTATATTGATATTATAATATATTTTTTAAAATAAATTAATTTATTTTTATGTTTTTACTTATCTGAGATATTTATTAATATTTTCATTTTGGTTTATCAATGTCTTAGCAAATATTGTTTTTCCTGATTTTGTGGACATGTAATATAAATATCGTGTTTTAGCGGGGTCCATGGCTGCTTTAATTGCCCTGATGTTCGGGTTTGCAATGGGCGTGGGCGGAAGGCCGTAATTTAGATATGTATTATACGGGGACTTTATTTTTAAATAAGACAGGTTCATGTTAAAGTCGATTTTAAATTTATCCTCCTTTTTATACTTTTTATAACTTAATAAATTTTTACCGTATATGGAGGTTGAATCGATACCCAACGGCATATTTATCTTAAGCCTGTTGTGTATAACCGATGAGATTAATCTCATGCCGTTTTTATAATTTCCATCCGCCTCTTTGATAATCATGGAAGCTATTATCAAATCATCGTAATTAATTTTTAGATTTTTTGTTTTTAAATTAAATTCGTTTAACATTTCTTTAATTATATTTTGCGGGTTTGAATGAATTTTAAAAATATATGTATCGGGATATAAAAATCCTTCAGCCGATTTTTCGTCTATTTTAAGGCTTAAAAGAAATCTTTCGTCAAAGCACTCCTTTAAAAACTGTTTTCGGCCGGTAATTTTCTTTTTTGCCAGAATTTCGGCTATTTGAAAAATATTTAAGCCGGGCGGAATGGTTACCTTAGCCGATGCCACATCGCCGTTCACAAATTTGTGGTAAATGGAAGCGGGGGACTCGCTTGCGGATACATAATAAGTTCCGGCCTCGATATATCTTGAATAGCCGCTGATAAAGCCCATAAAATAAAACAGATATGGGTTATTTATCAGTTTTTTATCGTAAAGTTTATATGTTATCTCCTTTAAGGAATTTCCGCGGGTAATCGTAATAAGTTCGGGCTTTTTATAGCGATATGACTGCGGAAGGAACGCATATGATACAATGAAAGCAATAATGGTTAAGGGAATAATAAATTCTAATATTAACGCAATCTTTTTAAATCGTTTATAGGCAGGATAGTTAAAATAGCACATTCAATGAATTTGTTGATTTTTTAAATTATTTTAATCTATGTTTTTTTATGTTTCGGAAATTCGTCATATATATTTTATTAATTATATTTATTAATATTATTAACATATTGTAAATTATATAAAATTATATAAATTTAAGTAAATAAAAACTTTTAGAGTTGCAATTAATTATAAATTTTTATCGTTTTTTTTGTTTTTATCGAGATAGGATTGCAATATAAAAGTGGAAGCCACGGAATCCACAATTTCTTTTCTTTTCTTTCTTTTAACATTTTGGCTGATCAGGCTTTTTTGAGCCTGAACCGTTGAAAATCTTTCGTCATAAATTACAATAGGGATTGGGTTTTTGGTTTTGCCGGAGTCTTGGGAGCGTGCGAGTTCCTTAACGAATTCATTTATTTTTAACGACAAATCGGTTTGTTTTCCCTTAAGGCCCAACGGCATCCCGATTACGATTAAGCCGATATTTTCGTTAAAAATAATCTCTTCTAATTCGGCGATTATTTCTTTTAATGAAGTGTTAGGAATATATTTGAACGGAAATGCAATTGTTTGAGTGTCATCGCTTAAAGAAAGTCCAATCCGCTTTAAGCCGTAATCGATGCCAAGGGCTTTTCTATTTGACATACTCCGCCTTTTCAAGCCCTAGATCATTTATTAATTCTATGTCAAGGGAGGGATTTCTTCCCGAGGTAAGCAGATAATTTCCTAAAAGCAGTCCATTTGCACCCGCCATGAGGGCAAGAGGCTGTAATTGGCGAAGATTATGTTCCCTGCCCCCCTGCGCAAGGATGTTTTTTAGTGGGTTTACAAATCTGAACATTGCGAGAGTTTTAAGGCATTCCATCGGGGTAAGCTCTTCCGCATTTTCGAGAGGGGTACCCTGAATCGGATTTAAAAAATTAACGGGAATATTATCTACATCAAGATTTTTTATCTCTTTTGCCATCCTTATCCTGTCAAGCCTTGACTCGCCCATTCCGATTATGACGCCGGAGCATATCTTAAGCCCGGCTTTTTTTGCGGATTTAATAGTCTCGATATTGTCCTTAAAAGAATGAGTGGAACAGATTTTTGGGAAAAAGTCGCTGCTGGTTTCGATATTATGATGAAATACTTCAAGGCCGTAGTCCTTCAATAATAATAGATGTTCGTATTTCATAAGCCCTAAAGATGCGCAGGGAGTAATGCCGACCTCTTCTTTAATCCGTTTAACGGCATTGGCAATGATACTAAGTTCATTTTCATTATTTATAGAGGTTCCGCTTGTTACGATAGAAAATTCATTTGCGCCGTTATTTTTGGCAATTTTTGCGGCTTCCACAATCTCGGATTCGGTGGCAAGGCTGTTTATTTTTGTTTTTTTGTTCTTCCGAACCAATGAAGATTGGCCGCAAAATGCGCAGTCTTCCGAACATACCCCTGTTTTTGCGCTAATAATCGAACAAAAATTAACCTTTTTCCCCGCATATTTTTCTTTAAGTTCAAGCGCTAAAGAAAAAAGTTCCATAAGGGTTGAACCCGATGCCTCATAGATGGACAAAAGCATATCGTCAGGCAGTTCTATACCATTATCGATTAAGTTTTTTATTTGAAAAATGGGTGAAAAAGACATATCTTTAGATTAAATAAATATTAAATATTTTCGTCATTATCAGTATTTTTAAAAATACCTGTTTTTTCAAGTATAAAAATAAGCTCGTCAATGCTCTTGGACTTATCTATCGATTCGAATATAGTTTTAATTTTAGTCTGATAATCTATTATTTTCCTTCTTAGATTGAGTATTACGGATATACCCTCGTCGTTAACCCCGAGGTCGTTTTGAATCCCGGAAATGAGTCTGAGCGTTTCGGCTGTTTCGCTGTCTATAAAAAATTCGTCTTCCTGTTTTTTAACGGAGATCGAACCTTCGTAAACGAAAAACATCGCAGACTCTTTATTTAAATTAATTTCATCGCAAAAGCTTGTCAGGCTAATAAAATAATCCATAATTAATAAATTAATATACGATTAAACCTTTTTAAATTCCCTCTTTCGAAAGCTCCGTAAATATTTTTTTTATTTTTTCGGAAATATTCGAAGGAACCTCTATCTGTATTGTAACTATTAAATCGCCGGATTTTTTTGTCGAAATATCCGCTGCGCCCTTTTTGGGAACACGGAACTTTGCTCCGTTTTGAGTTCCGGCGGGGATTGTCAGCATAATCTTTCCGTCAATAGTGGAAACTTCCACCTTTGCCCCGAGGACAGCCTCGGTTAATTTTATTTTTTTGTTGACATAGATGTCGTTTCCTTTTCTTTCGAAGATGTTGTCGTTTAAAACGGCAATTTCGATATAAAGGTCGCCGCTCGGACCGCCGTTTAAACCGGGGGAACCCTTTCCCGAAACCTTTATTCTTCCGCCGTTTGAAATCCCTGCAGGTATTTTTACCTTTATTTTCTCACCGTTGATATTAATTATCCTTTCGGTTCCCTTAACGCTTTCTATAACGGATATTTCGAGTGCGGCGCTCAAGTCGTTTCCCTTAACAGGTCCCTGTTTTTTTCCGGATCTGCTAAAAAGGTCGGAGAATATATCTTCGAAATTAAAACCTGCCCCGCCGGTATTAAAATTGAATCCGGAAGGGCCGCCGCCGGTATAATCGTAGTAGTATTCCCCTTGCGATGGACCGCCGCCCGCTCCGGCATTTTTAAAGTTAAAATAATTAGAACCTAATTCATCATACTCTTTGCGTTTTTTTTCATCCTTAAGGACATCATAAGCTTCCTGTAATTCCTTGAATTTTGATTCCGCAGTTTTATCGTTAGGATTTACATCGGGATGATATTTCCTTGCCAATTTTCTGTAAGCCTTTTTTATATTATCCGAAGAAGCGGTTTTATCTACCCCGAGTATTTTATAATAGTCTTTGTATTCCATATTTATATATTTATATCAAAAATTGTAGAAAATTTCAATATGTGATTACTGTTGTCATTCCTGTTGAAACTAGAACGGTTGATTTAAACCAAGATAATACCTTACGCCGTATTCCGAACCTACGCCGCTTCCAAATGCCTTGGCGGCGTAAATACTTATCATTTCGGGATATATTCCGAAAAAATAGGTTTTAAAATGAATTCCAAGCCCGGCAAAACTGTAAAGCGGACCTTTATTAAAAACTGACGGAACTGTATCCCCTATTTTGCCCGCCCCCGAAATAACATCCGAGGTTATAGCCGTTATACTTAAAAGATTATTTAGCAGATTTATATTTAATCCCCTGTAAATATTTCTTCTGTAATCGACTTCCGCAATAAGGGTATCATTATTGATAAACGGAAAGCTGGCGGGCATCCCCATTATTCCGTTTATACCGCCGAGGTTATAGTCGAGCGCGGCGGGGACGCTGCCGAGCGCAAACACCCCGATTCCTCTGAACGCAATTATATTGGATGCATCTATTGAAAAATTTTTAATATACCGCAATGTAAATTGGCTAAATGAAAACGGGGAAAAAATATTGGAATCGGCAATGTTATATGAAATATTAAACAAAGAACCGTATTCCGGATTCATATTGTAATCGATAGAATTATAAGCGTAGCCCAGACTAAATTCTGCCACCCTTTTTGGATTTCGGTAAACAAAAGAATTGCCTAATGCTTCAGGGTTTATTTCCATAAGGTTTAACAATCCGAAAACAGACTGTTTATACATTTGCGATATAGGGAAAAACCTGCCGATTTGATGAGAAAATCCTATGTTAAAACCCCTGTTGTAATAATTTTTGAACACGCCGAATAAAAGATTATTTCTATAGCTGAATCTTTTTGTCAGGGTAAGGTTTATATATCCTTCCGTTCTCCCGCTGTTCGGACTGATATTTCCGCCTGCGCCGCTCACAAAAGCGGTATAATAATCTTTTTTCTTCAAGTTTAAAAATTCAGCCTTTATTTTCTTATAGGGAATAAGATTTAAATCGTTATTATAATAATAAACGCTGTTTTTTAATGCATGCGTGCGGGGAAAACCTGTAAAGTAAAGGTAAGAAAGAGGGAATATCGGGTGGTTTATGACGGTGTTGACCCCCTGAATAAAATTAAAATGCTTTAGAAATGTTTTTATATCTGGATTTTTTTTTGAATATTTAATTAAAAATGCTTTAAAATTAATAAACGAAAGCCTTTGCAATCTTTGAGAATAAAAAGGATAACTGTTTTTGCTCACCTTTTCGATTGTTTTTTTGGAATTTATTAAATTTAAATAAATTATTCCTCTTATAAGGTTCAGTTTTTGGTATATGTAAAAGTTGGGAAATACGCCTGCAAACCGCGTGTTGACGAGAAGGGTGTTTGAGTGCAGCGGGGGTTTCAGCCATATGCTTCTTCTTAAATAGATATAAACAATGTTTATTCGGTTCAATTTTATTTTATAGAATTTGCTTAATAATCTTATTCCGTTATAAATTTTTTTATTTTTATTATTAAAATTACAAGGGTAAGGAGAGAAAAAATTTAACGATAAGGCATTTAAATGTAATTCCTTTTTTCTGAATTTTTTGGATAATATAATAGAAATGAAATTTGTGGTCCGGGCAACAATCAATCTATGCGTATAAATTTTTCCGTTAAAAAATGCTTCGTATCCGTTTTTTATTGCTAAATTTATTTTAAAGCGGGTAAATACCTGAGGATTTGAGTTTTTATTTGCCGAAATATACGGATAAAAAGGGGCATTTAATACTATTTCTTTTTTAAAATACCCGAAATTGCCAAACGCCTCGGGAATTTTTGTTTTAAATTTAATTTTAATTATATATAGCTTATATAATCTGTTTATTATAATCTTTTCCGATAATTTATCTACGGTTATAAATCCTTTATCAAAAGTGTACGGATAAAGTTGATGAATATTATAGTCCCTTAAATGCTTCGGCTTTTTATAAAAATTATTTGGATAAAGCATTAAATATAAATTAGCGGATAGCTTTACATATAATCCCTTAAGATTTTTAAATCTGCTGCCCGAATTTTTAATTTTATTTATGCGGCTACCGTTGCCGGTTCGAAAATTATTGTTAATCGGCCCGGCGCTTTGAATATTTTGAATATATTTGATGGTTTCCGTGCCTTTTATTATTTTCCTTAAAGGAATGATGAAGGCTTTTATGGCAATAGCTTGAGCGGGATTGATTATTTTTAATGTTTTAGCAAAAGAATAACCGCTTGAAAATATTAAAACAAAAATTATTAGGCAGCCGTAAAATGACATTTTTATAAATTTGTTATTTATGAAATTTATAAAAATTTGCATTGCTTTTATAATTTTAAAATTTTAGAAACGGTTGAAATTAAAAATTTAATAGCATATAATTTAACTTGCCTTGCATAGTTTAATAATATCCTAAAATCACAAAAAATAAAGGCTGTAAAAATGAATGCTTCTTTTAAATTATCCGAAATTAAAGATGTCGTTATCAAAGATATTAAAAAACATATCGACGATAGGGGCTGGCTTGCCGAACTATACAGAAGCGACGAGATTGACGGCTCAATCTTTCCGCAGATGGCCTATGTTTCTTTAACTATGCCCGATGTTAAAAGAGGGCCTCATGAACATGTTTTCCAAACGGATTATTTTTGCTTTTTGGGTCCTTCCGATTTTAAGATTATATTGTGGGATAACAGAAAAGATTCACCCACTTATCTCAATAAAATGGTATTATTTCTTGGAGAGAATAGACCTGCCGCTCTTATCGTTCCTCCCGGCGTTGTTCACGCTTACAAAAATGCGGGCGGGAAAAACGGCTTAGTTATCAATGCCGCGAATAAGCTGTATGCCGGAAAAATGAAAAAAGAACAGGTAGATGAGATAAGGCATGAAAATGATGCCGGTACCGTCTTTGTCTTTGATTAAATTAAAAATAATGAAATTTATACATTCTGCAATAAGAACAAACGATTTAAGCAAGTCTATCGATTTTTACGCTAAATTTTTTGGCTTTGCCGTAAGGGAAAAAAGATATATAGAGGCTCATAAAACTACCTTAGTCTTCTTAAAAGATATAAAAACAGGCTTCGAAATTGAACTTATAACCGAAGATAATCCAAAGCAAATTAACCCGTGCGAAAATTCCTTTGCCCATTTTGCATTTCAAACGGATGACATTGACGGGGATGTCGAAAAAATGAAAAAAGACGGCGCGGTTTTTTCGAGAGACCCTTTTTATTCGATGGATAAGAGCATGAAAATTGCCTTTCTGAATGATCCAAACGGGATTATGGTAGAGCTTATAGAGTATTTGAAATAAGCTCACCGGACTTCCTTAACTTGATAAAGAAGGCCGGTGAGCAAAGTAGCGCCAACTGCGCTTATTTGCAGGATTTTCAAGAATAGCACGAATCCTTAATCCCGTAGCCATCCATGATTAAACTGTAAAATTCTTCGGCGGGGATTTCCTGAAATAGCGGGGCTTCATAAACCTTTTTCATAAATTTCACCTCCTTATTTTTTTGTTTATTATAAAGTTTATCACAGGATTAAAATTTTTCAATTTTATAAAATTTATCAAAAGGGTTTATAAAAAAGGTATTGATTTTTTTTTAAATAATGATATAAGTATGATATATGTGAAATTGATGGGATATTTTATTCAACCTTAATTTACCAAGGAGAGTGGTGCGTTTAATTTTTGATTTTGTTAATAATTGCCTTCAATCCAATTTAATTTTTAATTCAATTAGTTTTTAGGGCCTAAAAGTTTTTAAAATTTAAAATTAATTTTTAAAGGAGAAAATTTACAATGAACAAAAAAACAAAGATTGGTTTATCAATTCTTGGTTTAGTTTTTGGCGTTTCTGCCGTTCTTTCGGGTTGCGCCCCTAAGGTAACCAAAACTACTTCAAGCGCTTTGCCCCCGGCACAAAAACCTGCCGTTGCCGTTTCGCCCAAAGTTACGCCTAAGGTTGCACAGCAAGTTCCGTCATACGCCAAAGAGTACCCCTGGCTTGCAAGTTATGACATTCAGGCAAACTCAAACAATATTCATTTTGCCTTCGATAAATCTATTCTCACTCCGCTTGCCAAGATGGTACTTAAAAAAGACGCAATCTATCTTAAGTATAATCCAGGTGAAGTTATTCAAATACAGGGCAATTGCGATAGAAGAGGTTCTGAGGCCTATAACCTCGCGCTCGGCTGGAGAAGGGCAAATGCCGCAAAGGCATATCTTGAGGATCTCGGCGTAGCCGCAGACAGGCTTAAGACCATAAGCTACGGTAAAGAAAGACCGTTATGCAAGGCGCATACGAGGGTATGCTATGCCATTAACAGAAGGGATCATTTTGTAGCCGTTTCAAAGTAAAGCCTTGCGTATTCCGCATATTCTAATACGCCGGATAAATTATAAAATAAAAAGCCCTAAATATTAAATATTTAGGGCTTTTTATTTTTCATTAGTTTTTTTTAGCACCAAATAAGCAATTTTATAAGTAGCATAAACTTTATCGTCACAATTAAGGTAGCATTTATCGTAGATATTTAAAATCCGCTTCAATAAGCCATGCGGCATTTTTCCGGCGTCAAGAGCATTTTTGGCTCCGAGCATGTTCATTCTTTTTAGTAATAGCAGAGAAGAATCCGCAGTTTCGACATATTCAAATACTTTGGAGTCTATTATTTTTAAACCGGATTTATTTATTTCTTTTTCCGTATAAGTTAGACATGGAAATTTATGAAGTTTAAAACCTTCGGTTTTAAACTTGCCGGGTTCGTTCCCCGTCGTTCCCCGTCTTTCAATTAAGGCATCTTGAAGGCATTCGGACAGCTCCGTTAATGTTCCGGAACTTAAAAAAGACAAGATAACGATGCCTTCATCTTTTAATGCAGATTTAACCGAATTTAAGAAATGTCCGGCATTATTTAACCAGTGAAGCGTCATATTAGAAAATATTATGTCGAATTTTTTATTTTTTAGCGGCAAAAATTCGGCGTCGGCGCAAATTAAGAAGGCATTATTAGTATCGCGGGAAGTTGAAAATTTTTGTTTTGCCTTCTTGAGAAGTCCGATTGCAAAATCAAGCCCGTAATAATTAAATTGCCGGTTTGAAATAGCTTCATTAATGGCGAAATATCCCTGTCCCGTCCCGCATCCTATATCTAATATGTGTTTTGGCGGCTTAGATGCATTATTTTTATTTAAATAATTTTTTATCGTTCGGGATGCCATTTCAAGGGTTAAATTATGATAAGAGGTAAAACTGTCGTAATTTGCGGCATTTGAGAAATTTCTTTTTACTTTCTTTTTATTTATTTTGTGTGCATTTACTTTCTCCGTGCCTTCTATATTACCTTGATTCGTAATTATTCCCATGTTTGTTCCACAACTTTTACGAGATTTTTTAATACATTTTTAAGATTTGCAAAATCAATGGACGCATTTACACCCAGCCTTAATCTTGCGCTCCCCTTCGCGACCGTGGGGTATCTTACGGCTTTGAGATAGATTCCGTCTTTCAAAAGTTTTTTTTCTATCTTAACGGCGTTTTCTTCGTTCCCGATCAGAACGGGAATTATATGAGTAGTAGAATTCAATATATTTAATCCCGAGTTTTTTAAAAAATTCCTTGCAAATTCCGAATAGTTTTGCAAAGTTTTAACTATTTCGGGATTTTCTTTTATAATATTTAGCGCTTCAAGGCTTGCCGCGGCGGATGACGGGGGTATGCCCGTCGAAAATATAAAAGACCTGCTAAAATTAATTAAGTATTCGATAATCAAACGGTTGGAAAGGACGAAAGCTCCGTTAGACGCTAATGCCTTACCAAGCGTTCCCACGATTATATCCGGCTTTACTTCATGAAAATCAACGCTGCCGCCGCCTTTATTTCCTATGGTTCCGGTTGCGTGCGCATCGTCTATAACGCTTACGGCATCATATTTTTTTGCGATGTTTAAGATGCCCCGTAAATCGGGGGTATCTCCGTCCATGCTGAAGACCCCCTCGGTTATAATAAGTTTTATTTCTTTATCTTTTTGGCTCTCTAATATATTATTTAAATGGCATAAATCATTATGTTTAAAGCTTTTAAATTTAACCTTAGCGCCTAAAACTCCATCGACTATCGATGCATGGGATAACTCATCGAAAGCTATAAAGGTTTTGAGAGGGGATATATTTGACAGTGCCTTTATAGTGCCGATATTAGCCTGATAGCCTGATGGATATAGCATGCATCTTTCATAGCCGCCTTTAAATTCGCACAGCAAATCCTCAAGGTTTCTATGGGGCAGGGTATGGCCATATATCAGGAAAGAAGAAGAACTTGAAGTTCCGTAAATATCGATAGCTTTTTTAGCCGAGTTCTTTATTCTTTCGCTCGAAGAAAGCCCGAGGTAGTCATTTGTTGCAAGATTAACAAACCCCGTGTTATAATCTAATTGGGGGTTAATGTCCGGAATTTGGCTAAGTTCTTTATTAAAATAAAAACAGGATTCAGTGCCTTTGCGGGTAAAATTAAACTCGGGTATTTTTCTATAAAGTCCGAGCTTTCTGTTTTCTTCGAGCTTTTTGGAAATTAAATCTAATATAGGCATCGCTTTTTGCTATGATAACATATTTATAAATATTTATAAATATGTTAAATCGTTAAATTGCCGAACTTTATTTTAAAATTTATTTAAAATTATGAAAAAGGCTTTTGAATTAACGGCAATAGATTTATATCCCGAAATTATGAACATATACGGGGACAGGGGGAATGTTCTTTATTTTAGATACAGGGCGTCCATGTACGGAATCAGCCTGAAAATCGAAAATATTTCATTAGAAAAGGTTTTAAGGGCAGATAATATGGATATTATTTTTATGGGCGGCGGACAGGATGCGGAGCAGGCTTTGATTTACGACGATTTTATAAAAAATAAAAAAAATATATTAAAAGAAGCATTGGACAGGCATATAATAATGCTTGCCGTTTGCGGCAGTTACCAGCTTTTGTGCGATTATTATAAGTCCTCTGCCGGTAAAATTATCGAAGGTATTTCCCTGTTTAAAGGTTATACGGAGGCTAAAAGCCCAAGGCTGACAGGGAATATCGCGATAAAATTTAACGATACGGTTGCGGTCGGTTTCGAAAATCATGGCGGCAGGACATATTTAGAAGAAACCCAAAAACCTTTCGGAACTGTTTTGCGCGGATTCGGCAATAACGGGGAAGATAAAACGGAAGGGGCAAGAACCGATAACTTTTTCGGCACATATTTACATGGAAGTTTTTTACCTAAAAATTTTGTTTTTTGCGACTATTTAATAGATATTGCACTAAAAAACAGATACAATATTTCGCTTGACGAGGTCATCGAAATAAACCGCGTTAAAATCGATAACAGTTTTGAAATAAATGCAAGAAAAGATATTAAAGAGTTGAGCGGTTTTATATCTATGTAATGTAATATGCCGCATATATAAATTGTAAATTTATCGTTCTATTGTTTTCTTTTGCTTTTATATGCGGTCTTAACGACGGTATCAAGTCCGCCCCTGGATTCGAATCTTGCTTCGACCTCCATAGACTTAGGTTTAAGCAATTTACTTAAATCGTTTATAATTCTGTTTACTGCGTGTTCTTGCAGTATTCCGACATTTCTAAAGGATAAAAGGTAGTATTTTAGGGATTTCATCTCGACTAATTTTTTAAAAGGGATATATGTAATTAAGAGTTCGGCAGTATCGGGAAGCCCTGTCCACGGACAAACCGAGGCAAATTCTTTGGTTCTTATGGTTACCGAGGTATCGCTTGCTGGGTATTCAAAGTCCATAGTTTCTAAAATATCCAAATCGATATTATCTTCGGTCAAAACATCGAATCTTTTTTTTAAGTATTTATCTTTCATTTTCTTGATTTGATTTAATTTTATTTAAATTTATATCGTTTTTTATTTGATATAATAGGTTTCTTTATTTTATAATAGCTAAAGCGCGCATATATGCCTTTGATATTTTACTACATTTATCTGAACCATTACAATTATTTTATTATATGAAATACAATAATTCCCCTATAGGTATATTTGACTCGGGACTCGGCGGTTTAACGGTTTTTAAAGAGATAAGAAAGATTTTGCCTGATGAAGATTTAATATATTTTGGGGATACGGCAAGGGTTCCTTACGGTAATAAATCAAAAGAAACGGTTCTCAGATATTCGACGGAAATTTCAAAATTCTTAATAAGCAAAGGGGTTAAAATCGTCGTGGCAGCCTGTAATACATCTTCAAGCCTGGCATTAGACGATTTGCGAAAAGGAGAAACTATTCCCATATTCGGCGTTATAGAGCCGGGAGCTAAAAAGGCGGTAGAGGTTTCTTCAGGAGGAAATATCGCTGTAATAGGGACATCTGCCACAATTAAAAGCAGGGCATATTCAAGGGTTATATACGAAGAAATTAACGCTTTAAAAAGGAGCGGCGAATATAATAAGTTTAAAAGTAATTTTAAGGTTATAGAAAAAGCCTGCCCTCTTCTTGTTCCTTTTGTCGAAGAGGGTTTTTTGAATGAAGAAATAACAAAGAAAGTAATAAATTACTATTTAAATCCGGTAGTTGACGAAAAACCTTCCTGCCTTGTCTTCGGCTGCACCCATTACCCGATTCTTAAAGATTTAATATTAGAGGCTATAGGCCGGGATATACAAATAATAGATTCTGGAATCGAAACTGCAAAAATCGTTAAATGTTTTTTGGAAGAAAACGATATGTTAAAAAATGAGGCAAAAAATGGCAGCGAATTGTTTTTTGTCAGCGATGACCTTGAAAAGTTTAAGGAATTAGGCGAAAAATTTTTGGGTAGGAAGATAGAAGATGTCAATATCGTTAACCAATTTTTATAATATATAAAAATAAAATAAATTTGAGATTCATTTTATGATAAAGGATTTTAGAGGCGAATTAAAAAAAAGATTGATGCTTTCGGATGGGGCTATGGGAACGGTTCTGCAGCTAAAAAACCTGCTTCCCAAAGGCTTGCTTCCCGAAAGCTTTAATGTTTCGGAAAAAATAAATTATATAAAAGATGTTCATAAAAGTTATTTTACGGCGGGAAGCGAAATAATAGTCGCCAATACATTCGGCGGCAATAGAATAAAGCTTGCCGAATACGGCCTGTCGGACAGGTTGTATGCCGTAAATTTTAATGCCGTTAAAGCGGTCAAAGAAATTGCGGGTGACAGGGCGCTTGTTGCTATGTCGTTAGGTCCTACCGGAAAATTTATTTATCCCGTAGGAGATCTGGCTTTTAAAGAAAGCGTCGAAATTTACAAGGAGCAGATTAAAGCAGGGTTAGACGCAGGGGCAGACATATTCCAACTCGAAACCATGATAGATTTGCAAGAGGTAAGGAGCGCTATCATTGCGGTTAAGGAGTTATGCGATAAACCGATTATAGCAATGATGACGTTTGATAACACCTTTAGAACGATTTTAGGAACCACTCCCGAGGTTTTTGCCATAACGGCAGACAGCCTCGGAGCAGATGTAATAGGCGCAAACTGTTCCGTAGGCCCTGCGGGAATATACGAGATTTTAAAAAAGATGGCCTCCGTAACTGAAATACCGCTTATTTCTAAGCCAAATGCCGGAATACCGAAATTAATCGACGGAAAAACGGTTTTTCCGGGCAAACCGGAAGATTTTACCGTATTAGTTTCGGAGCTTGCGCTAATAGGCGTAAGGGTAATTTCTGCATGCTGCGGAAGCAATGATTTGTTTACCCGTGCGCTTAAAGGCGAGATAGATATGATAAATAAAAGCGGCCTGCCCGAAAAGGGTATAAAGAAAGAGTCCGGCCTGTTTTTAACATCTAGAACCGATTTTGTATCTTGCGGTTATAATCATCCGCCTATCGTTATAGGCGAAAGAATAAATCCTACCGGTAAAAAAGATTTTATAGAAGAACTTAAAAACGGGAAAACCAATTATATCAGGAAAACCGCGTTAAAACAGGTTGAAGCGGGCGCAACGGTGCTTGACCTTAATGTGGGTGTTCCCGGAACCGATGAAATAAATTTGATGAAAAAAGGGATAATCGCCATAACGAGCGTTGTGCATACACCTGTTTCCATAGATTCTTCCGATCCGGCCGTTTTAGAAGAAGCTCTTATACTGTATCCCGGCAAGCCGCTTATAAATTCGATAAGCGGCGAAGAAAAGAAACTTGCGAAGATTATGCCTTTGATTAAAAAATACGGGGCAGGCGTTTTGATTTTAGCCTTAGATGATGCGGGGATTCCGGAGACTGCGGAAAAAAGGCTGGAAACGGCATATAAAGTATATCAAAGACTTGTAGATTACGGCATAAAATCTTATGACATTATCATTGACTTTCTTACCCTTCCGATAAGCGCAGGACAGGAAAAGGCAATGGTAACAATAGACGCGCTTTTAAAAAATAAAACTTTACTGAATCTTCCTACTGTTTTAGGTATCAGCAATGTATCGTTCGGACTTCCGAAAAGGTCATATATTAATTCGTCATTTTTATCGCTGTGCATTAAAGAGGGCTTAAGCGCTTCTATAATAAATCCCGAAGATAACTATTTAATGGCAAATTTTTATGCTATAAATGCCCTCCTGGGGAAAGACTATCTTTTTAAGAACTATATAAACAAGTATTCGGCGGAAGCAAGAGACTATGCCGGCAATAGCGATAGAGAGAAAAATCCTGATTTGGCTTCAGGAAAAACAGCGGGAGTCCAGTTGTATGATGCCGTTGTTCATGGAGAAAAGGAGCATATCGCGCATTATGTCGAAAAACTTTTAGGCGATGGGGATTTGCCGTTAGATATCGGAAATAAATATTTAATACCCGCATTGGAAGAAGTCGGCAGGCTTTTTGATAAAAACATTTATTTTCTTCCCCAGGTTATGGAAAGCGCAGAGGCTATGAAAATAGCCTTTAACAGAATTAAACGGGAGCTGCCTAAAAGCGGCGCTTCCACAGGGCCTAAAATTTTAATGGCTACGGTTGAGGGCGATGTCCACGATATAGGAAAAAATATAGTATCCATGCTTCTTGAAAATAACGGCTACGAGGTTATAGACCTTGGCAGGAATGTAAAGACCGAAAGGATAATAGAAGAAGCTATAAAAAATAAAGTTGATTTCGTCGGCCTTTCGGCTTTGATGACGACGACCGTTACGGAAATGGAGCATGTTATCAAGGAACTGAAGAAACATAATTTAAAGGTATTTTCAATGGTTGGCGGGGCTGTCGTAACGGATGATTACGCAAAATCGATAAATGCCGATATTTATGCTAAAAATGCAATGGAAGCAGTCGAAAAAATTAAACAACATTTGTCCCGCCCGATAAGCAGGAATATATAAACGATTTATGCGGTTTCATGGAAGTTATGTTACAGTTTTATGACAGTTATGTTACAGTTTTATGACAATTTCACAATTGTTGTAAAATTTTTTTTGAAAGCCTTATTCTTATAAAGTCGATTTGTTAAACAAATCGAATAATTAATCAAATTGATTAATAATTAATCAATATTAAGTTATTAATATTTATAATAAAATATTATAACTTATTGAATTTATTATGACTTTAAGATTTAAAAATAAAATTGAAATTCTTTTTTACAAATTTTTTAAAAGTGTTTTAAATATCTTTTTTAAAAGGGAAGGCGATGTTTTGCCCGCCCATATTTTAAAGAAGTTAGATAAAGATATTTTCGACGATTTTTCGAAAGACATTAATTCACGCGGCATTCCTGTTATTATCGTTACCGGAACCAACGGTAAAACTACAACCTCAAACCTGATTGCAGGCGCTCTTAGAAATTCGGGTAAAAATGTATGTACTAATTCAAACGGCGCTAATATGCCGAATGGAATTTTTGGATCCATTATAGGTTCATATAATTTAACGCTGAAATTTAATGCCGATTTTATCGTTATGGAGGTAGATGAAAAGGTTTTTCCTTATATAGTTTCAAAGTTAAGCCCGAATGTTATCGTTATTACTAATTTCTACAGGGACCAGTTAGACAGATACGGCGAGGTCAATATAACGGTAAATAAGATAAAAAACGCTATAAAAGATTTGCCTTATCCGCCTGTTCTCATTTTACCCTCTTACGAACCTTTAGGCTCCTTTATCGGTCACGGACTTAACAATCCGCAGATTTATTACGGCTTTAATGAAAACTTCTTTGAAAATGAAATAAATAAAATTAGGGGGTTTTCTTCCAATTTATCCGATGCTTTAACCTGTCCTGATTGCGGACATATTCTTTTTTGTGAAAAAAATTTAAATAAAAGTATATTTTTATTAAGATTTAATTGTAAATATTGCGGATTCGAGAGTAAAGAACCGGAAATTTATGCTTGTGAGTTTAACGGTAAAGGGATGAAAGGTTTATGCAATAAAATTGCGGACAAAATATTTTATTTTAAGCCAAAGTTATCCGGCGACTACAATATGGCTAATTATGCGGCGGCTTATGCGGTTTTAAAAAATTATACGCTTAACGATAAAATCATAAGGGCTTCGTTTGAGAATTTTAGGACAAAATTTGGAAGGTCATATAAAAAGATTTTTAAAGGAATCGAAATCAATGTTGACCTTGTTAAAAATCCGACCGGGTTTAACAGGGTTTTAGAAAAGATTACGGGTGAAGATGGTTTTATAAATGTTCTATTTGCTTTTTCCGACAGAGATGCCGACGGCAGAGATGTTTCGTGGATTTGGGATGTCGATTTCGAGGGGTATGCAGGTAAACTCGGCAAAATCGTAATTACCGGCGCCCGCCCCTTTGATATGGCGATAAGGCTGCAGACCGCCGGCATAGGTAAAGACAGCATTATAGTAGATCATAACTTAAAAAGTTCTTTAAAAAGAATTATTAAAATTTGCGGGGAAGGCGGCGGCAGAGATGGCGGGAATAAAAAAATTTTTATTTTACCCACTTATACCGAGCTTTTGAAATTTAAAAAGTATATAATATAAATATAAATTATGCTGACAAATCCTTACATCTTTATGGGTCTTGCCGTTATATTTACATCGATTGGGCAAATTTTGCAAAAAATCGGCTCCGGCATGGTTAAAAAGGAACATTTAAAGATAAGCATAAGGTCTATCCTTGTTTTTTTTAATCCATTTATATTCAGCGCGCTGATAATGCTTTTTTTTGCGACGATATTTTACCTTCTTGCACTGTCTAAGCTGCCTTTATCTATTGCATATCCGATGCTTTCAAGCGGCTATGTACTTGTAGTTCTCTTATCGAAAATATTTTTAAAGGAAGAGGTCAGCCTTAAAAGATGGCTTGGGGTTTTTATAATCATGATAGGAATATTTGTAATATTTAATTCTGGAAAATAAATAATTCTGCATCTTCTATGCTATGAAATTATTCTCTACAAATGCATTTGTGATATATATAAAAAAATTAAACGAGGCTGATTTGCTTTTGAGCTATATCACCGAAGATTACGGAAAGATTACCTGTTTTGCCAATAATGCGAGGAAAAGCAGGAAAAGATTTCTGGGTAAATTAGAGCCTGCAATGCTCACGAATATAAAATTTTATGAAAAGGCGGGCATGACTTTAGATATTTTGTACGAAGCGGATATAGTCGAAGATTACAAGAATGTTAGAAAGGATATAGATATTTATCTTTTTCTAACCAAGATTGCCGAGGTTTCAAGGGTTTTATGTCAGGAAAGGGATAACAATAAAAATATTTTTTATCTTACCCGCGCTATTTATAAAGGTCTTAACCATGTCGGCGCAAAAGCATCTTCGCCTGATTTTTCTATGACCGCGATATTGCTTAAATACGAGATTTATTTTATATCTAATTTGTTAAAATATACGGGTATATTTCCTAACTTTTCGACCTGCACCGTTTGTTCGGAGAAGAATGCGGATAACAAATTTTATTTTAGCCTAAAAAAGGGGGGCGTTGTTTGCGGCTCTTGCGCCAATTCGGGAAATAATGCAGGAATAAGAAATTTGCCCGTTAATTTTATTAATTTATCTAATTTAATGATGGAATCGGATTTGTCGATAATAAATAAATTGGTCGTTAAAGAAGAATTATTAAGGGAATGTTCCACATTTTTGGAAGATTTTTTATCATTTCATATAGGTAAAAAGTTAAAATCTTTTGAGAGCCTTTAAAATTATAAATCAAAAAAATTTATGGAACACAATAAAAACGATATATTAAGAAAATTTCCGAGTATCTATGAAATCCTTGAAAATAAGGATGTTAAATTGCTTAGTAAAGCTTTTTCTTATAATTTTGTAAAAGGAAGGCTTAATGCTTTAATGAAACAGGAAAAAGATAATGTTTTAAATCTTTTAAATATGGAAACGGCGGAAACCGGAAATATCGATGAGGAAAGGTTTAAGGTTGAATATTTTGCCGGCGAGCTTAAAAATGATTTAAACAATTTTTCTTTTAATTTAAAAAGAGTCGTCAACGGAACCGGCGTCGTTATCCATACAAATTTAGGGCGTTCCATTTTACCGGAAAGAGCCGTTAAAAATGTTGCGCAAATATCATCGTCCTATTCAAATTTAGAATTTAGTTTGACGGAGGGTAAAAGGGGCAAAAGATATTCGCATGTGGAATCCCTGCTTCAAAAAATTTTAAAATGCGAAAGGGCTATCGTCGTGAATAATAATGCGGCCGCTGTTTTTATGGCGCTGTCATCATTTTGCGCGGAACAAAAAAAGGAAGTAATAGTTTCGAGAGGGGAACTTATCGAAATTGGCGGGTCGTTTAGAATACCCGACATAATGAAGGCTTCGGGGGCTGCCTTAGTGGAAGTCGGTACCACAAATAAGACAAAGCCTTCGGATTATGAAAAAAATATAAATGAAAACACGGCTCTTTTATTAAAGGTGCATCATAGCAATTTTAGAATGAGGGGTTTTGTCAGCGAACTATCGAGCAAAGATATTGTTTCCATCGGTAAAAACCACCGTATACCCGTTATGGAAGACCTGGGTTCGGGCAGTTTTGTGGGTATTGAAAGATTTGGATTGCCTCACGAACCCACTGCACAGGAGGTTGTTAATGCAGGCGTAGATATTATCACATTTAGCGGAGATAAGCTTTTAGGGGGACCTCAGGCAGGAATAATAGCGGGAAAAAAAGAGTATGTGGATTTAATTGCATCAAATCCGTTAAACAGGGCATTTAGAATAGATAAAATGACGCTTGCCGCGCTTGAAGCCGTCCTTTTTGAATATTTGGATATCGAAACCGCTGTTAAAAGAATACCCACCCTTTTTTTTCTTTCACAAAGCGGAGAAGATATTAAAAGAAAAGCATTCAGGCTTTTAAATAAAATTAAAAAACTTGAATATATAAATAAAAATATATACAATTTTAAGATAATAGAGGATTTAAGTATCGTAGGAGGCGGAGCCTTGCCGGATTACGAACTCAAAACATATTCCATAAGCATTGTCCATAAAACATTAAGCGCTAATAAATTAAGCCAAATTTTTCGCAGCTTTCGTGTTCCGATTATCGGAAAAATAAAAAATGAAGAGTTTTTGATTGATGTTAGAACCGTGCTCGAGATAGATTTTAAAGATATAATGCAAGCGTTAAAATCTATCTCCGATAAGGAATACGAATATTTTTAGTTTTTTATTTTTTTGATTTATTGATATAATGATTCGATAAGGCTATAATATTTATAATTATTATAATACTTAAATGCAATTTGTATCTTTAATCAATTTGAATAGAAATTATGCTTTCATCAAGCGTTCTTGTTTTAAATAAATCTTTTTTGCCCGTTCATGTTACATCCTTAAAAAGAGGACTAATCCTTCTTTATCAAGGCGTTGCCAGGGCTGTGGATGAAAATTATAGAACATTTAGCTTTGACTCGTGGCAGAGCCTGGCTATCATTGAAGAATCTAAATCAATAGGGCTTGTAGATAGGATGATCAGGGCGCCAAGGGTTATAATCCTTGCTAACTATGATAAACTGCCCAAAAGATATATAAAATTTTCAAGGGCTAACATATTTTTAAGGGATAAAAATAAATGCCAGTATTGCGGCAGGGAGTTTAAAAAAACCGAGTTGAATCTTGACCATGTCGTTCCAAGGACGCATGGCGGGGTCTCATCGTGGGAAAATGTGGTATGCAGTTGTATCCCCTGCAACAGAAATAAAGGCGGAAGAACGCCTGAAGGAGCGGGAATGAAACTTATCAGGAAACCTCGGAAACCCGAATGGTCCCCTTATTATCATATATCTCTTACAAATGTTATGTATAAAGAGTGGATGCCGTTTCTAAGCCTCGTCGATAATGCTTATTGGCATGTGGAGTTGGAGGAATCGTAATAAAGTATCGGCCGCTTATGGCATTTGCAAAATTATAAACATTAACATATATAGTCCAATGAATGGAATACTCACCCCTTTTGAAAGTATCGGCAAATTTATATTAAAAACAACCGATGAATTGGGCTCTCTTGTTATTTATCTGTGGGAATCCATTCTTTCTATATTCAAGTATTCCATAAATTTCGGCAATCTAATCGATCAGATGGCTTTTATCGGCATGGATTCCTTTTATGTCGTCGGTTTAACAGGCCTTTTCACAGGCATGGTATTATCGCTCCAGTCATATTATGCGGCTAAAATTGTCGGCGTAACTTATATGATAGGTCCTACGGTCGCTTTATCCATGACAAGGGAATTGGGGCCGGTTTTAACCGCGCTTATGATAACGGCAAGATGCGGTTCGTCTATGGCTTCCGAAATCGGCACAATGAAGGTAACGGAGCAAATAGACGCGCTTGAAGTGATGGCCGTCGATCCATACTATTATCTTTCGATTCCCCGGATTCTGGCCGCCATGGTTATGCTCCCGATTATGACAATCTTGTGTTCGCTGATCGGCATAATCGGCGGTTATATCGTTTACACTTATTTTTTAGGGCTCAATCATATTACTTATGTAGAAAAAATATATCAGTATATGAAACTAAGCGATATATATAACGGTCTTTTGAAGGCGGTTTTCTTTGGTATAATACTTGCGACGATTAGCACATTTAAAGGCTTTGCGACAAAAGGCGGTGCGAAAGGAGTGGGCAGTTTTACCACCCAGGCCGTGGTATTAAGTTCTATATATATTCTTTTTGCAGACTATATTCTTACTTCTATCCTTTTTTAATAAATTTTTAAAAATTTAGTTAAAATTGTCAAAATCATTTTAAAATGCTATGATTATCCTTGAACGATTAACAAAATCTTTTAACGGCATCAAGGTGTTAAATGATCTGGATATAAAATTCGACGACCAAAAAATTACGGTTGTAATAGGCAGGAGCGGCGGCGGTAAAAGCGTTATGCTTAAGCATATAATAGGCTTGATAAAGCCCGACTCGGGAAGAGTTTTAGTAAACGGCATAGATATCAATATCTTAAAAAGAAAGGAACTTAATGAAATCAGGAAAAAATTTGGCATGGTTTTTCAAGACGGGGCGCTTTTTGATTCTATAAATATATTTGAAAATATAGCTTTCCCGATAAGGCAGCATACTAAGTTTAAGGAAAGCGAGGTTAAAGACAGGGTTCATTCGATGCTTGGCGATGTGGGGTTGAGCGGACAGGAATTAAAGATGCCGTCGGAGATTTCCGGCGGCATGAGAAAAAGAGTGGCAGTGGCAAGGGCTTTAATACTTAACCCCGAAATAGTTCTTTTTGACGAACCCACTACCGGACTTGATCCCATTATGTCGGACGCGATAAATAATTTAATCATATCGATTCATAACAAATTTAAATTCACAGGAATAATAATAAGCCATGATATAGAAGGCGCGTATAAAACTGGGGATATAATCGCAATGCTTTACGACGGTTCCATTATCGAAATAGGGAGTCCTGCGGAAATTAAAAGTTCGAAGAATCCGGTAGTGAGCCAGTTTGTTGCCGGAAGCATGATCGGTCCGATTAATTTTAATACGATTTAATTATGAAATTAAATAAAGAAACCAAGGTAGGTATCTTTACGGTAATCGTTTTATTAATACTCGCCTATTTTTCCATTAGGGTTGGAAAGGTTTATATCTTCAAGCCTCCTACCTATACTATATCGGCTTATTTTAAATCGGCAAACGGCATCGGCATAGGGACTGAAGTTACTATGGCGGGAATAAAAATAGGGAGGGTCGAAAAGATTGAATTGGAAAACGGCATGGCAAGGGTTTACATGGCGATAGATTCCCGGTATAAAGTTTATCCCCAGTATGTCGCTTCCATCAGATCGATGAGTTTATTGGGGGAGAGTTATATCTCTATTTCACCTGTCGGGACTCCGGCGGCTCAAACGAAAGAACTTTTGAACGGGGAAATCGTTAAGAGCGAGGTATCGCCCCAAAGTATGTCCGCGCTTATTATGAAGTTTGCCAAAACCGCGGACGATTTAGAAAAAGTTTCCAGATCGCTTAGAAATTCCGTTGGAACAAAGACCGGAGAAAAGCATATAAAAGAAATTCTTTATAATATTGCCATGCTTTCAAAAAATTTAAACAGGCTTGTTTATATAAATCAGGAAAATGTCAATACCATTATGTCTAATTTCGCATCTATTTCAAAACACATAAACGGTTTAACCGTTAAAAACGATGCGGCTATCACAAGAACGATTCATAATTTTGATTCCATATCTTATAATTTAAAAAAGGAACTTCCCGCTATTACGGAAAATATACGGGGTCTTTCTACTAATTTAAATCATATTGTTGCCAAAAATAAAAATAATATTAACGAAAGCCTAAAAAACATCAACTCCGATACAAAAAAATTGCAGCTGTCGTTAGATGAAATATACGGCATATCTTCAAAAATAAACAAGGGGCAGGGAACAATCGGAAAACTTGTCAATAGAAATTCGGTATATAACAATTTAAACGGTTCTCTTAAGGGCATTAATAACTTAGTAGGCGGTTACAGTCAATTTCAGATTAAAATGAACATGAATTCCCAATACCTTGCCAGAAGTAAAAGCTCTATAACTCAGGTAAATGTCAAACTTCAGCCGTCGCCGGGCCATTATTACGAGCTGGGCGTTGCTTCCGTACCTATGGGTTACGGCAACACATTCGGCGAGACGCAGACGACGACATACACGACTAACAGCCCGCCCTCAGGGCAGTTTTATCCGTCGAGTATAACCACAAACACGACGCAATACACATATTCCAACAGCATAAAGTTTAACGCCTTGATAGCCAAAAATTTTTATAATTTTACCCTTCTTGCAGGTTTATTATATTCGACGGGCGGGGTCGGGATTAATTACTATATACCCGGTACGAATAAAAATGTTAAGCTTTATACAAGGGCATTCGGGTTTAATTCGAACAACGGTAACGTCAGCGAATATGTTGACGCCGGCATTGCGTACACATTTTACAGGCACTTATTTTTAGATGCCGGATACGACGACATCTTTAGTAATCATAACAGGTCTGTTTACATCGGCGGCGGCGTTAAATTTACGGATAAGGACCTTAAATATCTCATAGTGGGCGGCAAAATGCCCACGCCGTAACACACTAAATTAATATAAACATGACGGCAAAAAAATATAAACTTACAAGTTTGACAAGCGCCCACGGCTGAGGATGCAAGATAGGTCCGGAGGACCTCTCGAAGATTCTCGAAAAATTGCCTGTTCCAAAAAATGATAATGTTTTGGTCGGGTTTGAGTATAAAGATGATGCGGGCGTTTATAAAATAAGCGACGATTCTTGCCTTATTCAAACAGTCGATTTTTTTACGCCTGTGGTGGACGACCCTTATACTTTTGGCCAGATTGCCGCCGCAAATGCGCTTTCGGATGTCTATGCAATGGGGGGGAAGCCGATAACGGCTTTAAATATTGCCTGTTTCCCTGTTAAGGAAGTAGAAAAAGAGGTTTTCAACCTGATACTTCTTGGCGGTCTGGATAAGATAAACGAGGCAGGGGCAGCGCTTTTAGGCGGCCACTCGATAGACGACAAAGAGCTTAAATACGGGCTTAGCGTTACGGGGGTTTGTAATATAAATGAAATTTATTCTAATCAGGGGGCAAGTCCCGGAGATATCTTATATTTAACCAAAAGTCTCGGAACGGGGTTTGTCGTCAGCGCTATTTGTACGGATTTTTTAAGCAAGGATTCGCTAAACGAAGCCTCTTTGTCTATGTCAAAGCTCAATAAAAAAGCTTCGGAGATTGCCGTTTCTTTAAAATCGCCAAATGCTCTTACGGATGTTACGGGCTTCGGGCTGGTCGGGCATTTAAGCGAGATGATGATTGCAAGCGGCGCCGCATGCGAGATTGATTTATCTTCTTTGCCCGTCATAAACGGGGTATATGAATTAATAAGGAAAGGTATAAACCCGTCAGGAACCAAACGAAACAGAAAATATTTTTCAAAATATGTATCCACATTGAGAAATGTCGATGAAAATTTATTGTGGTTAGCTTTTGGCGCGGAAACCTCAGGCGGACTTGTAATGCCGGTTCCTGAATCAAAATCGAAGGCGCTGGAGCATGCTTTTAAAAATGCCGGAGAGCCGTTGCACAGGATAGGTAAAATATTGCAAAGAACTCAGGGGGAAGGCGCCCTTATTTATATGGTTTAAATATAATCCGTTTATTGTCCCGTCTTTATTCTTTATTTATCGGGTTAGCCTTAATGCGAAATAGATATTTTTTAGGAATTGATCTTGGAACGACCACGGTTGCCGCGGCTTTGGTGAATCATGAAAATTTCGTTATTTCAAGCAAAAGCATATTAAATTTTCAATACCCCGAATTTGGCCTTGATTCCATCAAAAGAATACAGAACGGATTAGACCAGAATTCAGTTAAAAAGTTGCAGCAAAGGGCAGTCTTAACTGTAAATACCTTAATAGGCGATATTAAAAAGGAAACAGGATTAGACTGTAAGGATATCGACATTGTTGCAATAGCCGGCAATACGGCTATGGAAATGGCCTTATGCGGCTATCCGCTTATTTCACTTTCAAAACCGCCTTATAAGCCGTCATCTGCCCTGTTATTTCCAAATAAAACCGATTTTTTACCGGACTTTTGTTTAAAGAACAAGGAGTTATTCATATTCCCGATATTGGATGGATTTGTCGGGGGCGATACGGTGGCGTCTATCTATTACTTAGATATGGAAAAAAGAGACAAGCCGGTTTTTCTGGCTGATTTTGGAACAAATGTCGAAATAGCCATAGGAAATAAGCATAAAATATATACCGCTTCCGCTCCCGCAGGTCCGGCGTTTGAGGGAGGAAACATTAAGTTTGGGATGGCGGCAGAAACCGGCGCTATTTTTGATGTAAAACTTAAAAACGGCATATTTGAGTTCAAGACAATGAGAGGTGCCAGGCCGAAGGGAATTTGCGGAAGCGGTATAATGAGCCTTATGCATGAGCTTTTAAGAGAAAATGTTATAAATAGAAACGGAAGAATTCTTCCCCCTGACTTAATAGATTCCGAAAGCTATTCCGTAGTAGGTACAAAGAATGGCGGACAGGAGGTTGTCCTATATTTCGACGATAAAATTAATATGCGGTTTTTTCAGGAGGATGTCAGGCAATTTCAGTTAGCCAAATCGGCAGTTAAATCTGCATCGGAAATCCTGATGAAAAAATTTAAAATTTATAATGACGATGATTTCGATGTTTACCTTTCAGGGACATTCGGCAGTCATATAAAGCCCGAAATTATCGATCTAATAGACATTCTTCCATTTAAGGGGAAAACGATAAATTTTACCCCGGATTCGGTCCTTTTAGGCTGCAGGAAATATATAACATCAAAACAGTCCGAAAGGGAGAAGGATTTAAGCAATATAATCGGAATTTCAAAAAACTTTCCTCTTTCCGGCAGTAAGCTTTTTGAAAAACATTTTATCAAGAATATAGCGTTTTTGCCGTGAGCTGCCCGCACCCGCCGTTTATCGATTGCGCCTTAGAAAATCTTGTCGTTACGGTGAATCCCGCTTTGAGCAATTTAACTTTAAAATCGTTAATAACTTTATCGTCGGGTCTTTCTAAGTTTTTTAAAAATATGGAATCTTCTCCTTTGTTTAACGGTATTAAGTTAAATTTTACTTTTGAAGGGGAAAACATTTTTATAAGCTCTTTAGCGTTTGAAATACCGTCATTCACACCTTTTATCAGCACATACTCCAGCGTTATTTTGTTATGGAGGGAGGGTTTTTGGAGGTTTATTAAATTAACGATGCTTTCTAACGGAAACTTTTTATTGACGGGCATAAGCTTATTTCTTGTAATATTATCCGAAGCGTTTAAAGATATGGCGATTTTATATTTAAATTTTTCGATGTCGTGAAGTTTATCTAATAAGCCGCAAGTCGAAATAGTGATTTTCCGCGGCGCTATAGCAAGAAACTTGTTATCCGACATAATATTTAACGATTTTTTCACTTCTATCATATTGTCTAACGGTTCGCCCATACCCATAAAAACTACATTTGTAATTTTTTCTTTTATATCCTTACTTATCAGTAATATTTGTGATATTATTTCACCTGAGGATAAGTTTCTGCCTGCGCCGAGTCCTGCAGTTTCACAAAATGCGCAGCCCATTTTGCACCCGATTTGGGAAGAAACGCATAAAGTTTTTCTGCTGTTATAATTTATCAATACCGATTCTATGGTCATATCATCCGCAAGCCTGATTAAATATTTTTTTGAATAGCCGTTTATATCTTCTTCATATGTTGCGCCCGCTATCTCAGGGAGGTTAGTATGAAAATTATTTAATAATTCATCTATTAAAGATTTTGAGATGTCGGTCATTTTAGTAAAATCGAAGGTCTGATAAAAATAAACCCATCTCATAACTTGATGAGCGTTATACTTTTTAAACCCGTTTAAAACGCAGAATTTTTCTAATTCCTGCTGCGATTTATCAAATAACGATTCTTTATTTTTCATTTTTATTTTTTAACAAGTTCGGAGCTTGTCTTAAGTCGTAAAATGTGATAAATTTTATTATATAAATTTAACATATAATATATTATAACATTTATAGGGAATTATTAAAACATTGCGCTATGACATCTAACATTGGCGAAGAAATTTATAAACAAAGCATAACCATAATAGATTCTTTACTAAAAGGGAATACCCGTTTCGACGGTTTTTATTCCGAAGCAGAAAAGGCGGTTGTTAAAAGAGTTATCCATGCCACGAGCGATATAAATTATGCAGGGTCCGTTTTCTTTACAAACAATTCGGTTCAAAAGGTGGCAAACCTGATTAATGAAAAAATTAAAAAAAAAGAACCGTTAAAAATTGTATGCGACTCCGAGATGACGAAGGCGGGTATAAGTAAAAATGTCAATAAAAATATCATGCTTGATTTAGACTGCTATATAGGCCTTGATTATGATGTTTTATTGAAAAAACAGCAAAATTTAGAAAATAAATATGAATTTTCCAATAAGATTAAAGATAATGAGGGCAGTTATAATAATATAACAAAAACGGCTTTTTCCATAAGGCTGGCGACAATAGAAAATCTGCCCGATATAATTGCGATTGGAAATGCTCCGACGGCGCTTATCGAGGTCATGGATTTATGCAAGCGTCTTTTTAGCTTTATGAATTACAATCCGCCTATAATAATCGCTATGCCTGTGGGTTTTGTCGGAGCGGCAGAGTCCAAAAAATTACTTTACGAAGATAATTTTTATTCTTCTATCGGTAATTTCGGAAATTTGGGGGGGAGTTCGTCTGCCGCTTCTGCGGTAAATGCCCTTTTGTCCTGTAGTTTATGAAAAAATATGCATATTTATTATTGATTTTTGCTTCTTTTTGCTTAATTAATTTTGTTAATCTCAAGGCAGGGGCGGCCGACATTTATATGCGCGTCGGCAAAAACGGAACGGTTTATTTTTCTAATGTTCCCGTTTCGAATAACTATCGGCTTTATATGAAGACAAGGCAGCATCCGAATAATTTTAAGCGATACAATAATGTCTTATACAGAAAGATAATACTTAAAGCCTCCAATAAATATAAAGTTAGTTCCAGATTGATAGAAGCCGTTATAAAAGCAGAATCAGGATTTAATGACGATGCGGTTTCGGATAAAGGCGCCGAAGGGCTTATGCAATTAATGCCCGGGACTCAGAGGCAACTTAATGTCTTGAAGCCGTTTAATCCGTCTCAAAACATTTATGGCGGAACGAAATACTTAAAAAGCCTTATTGTCAGGTATAACGGGGATCTGCCTCTGGCTCTCGCCGCATATAACGCGGGAAGCAAAGCCGTTAAAAAATACGGAGGCATACCCCCGTACAGCGAAACCCGCGGTTATGTTAACGAGGTAATGAAGTATTACAGGAGGGAAGGTAACAATGCAAAGTAAAAAACAAATATATAACCTGCCCAATCTTTTGACGATGTCTAGAATTTTAATTATACCCGTGATATTTGCGTTGTTATTTTTCAAAAAAGAAATCTACGGCATATATGCCTCGGTTTTTTTTATCTTTGCCGTATTAACCGATTTTATAGACGGCTATATAGCAAGAAAGAAAAAATTGGTAACAAATTTAGGAATTTTTTTAGATCCTATCGCCGATAAACTTCTTGTAGTAACAATTCTTATAATGCTTATTCCATTAAATAGAATTCCTGCATGGGTGGTTGTTATAATTATATTCAGGGAAATATTTATTACGGGGTTAAGGGCTATTGCCAGCGAAAAAGGGGTCGTTATTTCTGCGGGAAAGGAGGGGAAATGGAAAACCGCTTTCCAAATGTTCGGCATATTTTTTTTATTGATTTATTATGAGCATTTTAATATAAATTTTGGGGACATAGGTCTCATATTGATTTTTATCAGTATAGTATTTTCACTGATTTCTTCGTATAAATATTTGAAAAGCGTATCAGGCGTGCTATTGGAAAGTTAGCAGGCAGGGGTTAAGTTTATTTGTAAAATTTGTTATTTTGCTGGCTTATCCTCGCTTCTTCTATTAAAAGCTCATAATTTTTATAATGCTTTTTTAAGTCGAATTCCGAAATTCCGAAAATTAAAATCGGTTTAATACTGCTTTGAAATTTTATTACCTCATCAAGCTCTTTTTGTAATTTCTTAAATTTGTTATTTGCGCTTTCATAGTTCGTGTGAGGCAATATGCAAATAAAGCTATTAAAATCGATTCTAAAAATAGTATCGGTTTTTCTAAATTTCTGCTTGAAAAAAATACCGAAAAATTTGAGCAGCTGATTTAATTTATCTTTTCCAAACGATTGGCCGAAAAAAGCCAGATTTTCAAAGAAAAATACCGCAAGGGTGAGAGGGAATCCATATCTTGTAACCCTTTCTACTTCCATTGAAAGCATTTCTTTAAATTGATTTTTTAAAAATAAACCCGTTATCTCGTCATAAACCTTATTTTCCGAATTATTTTTAATATTTAGTACATATTTAACAAGCGAAGTAAAATCATAAAAAATAAACATCGTGCCGTAAAACAGGCCGAATTTATTTAAAAGAGTTTTGCTTTCGATATGAAAAAATTTTTCTTCCGTCTCTACGGCGGTAGTTTTTAATCTTATTATTTTTTCGATCGATACGAGTCCCAGCCCATTAACCTGCGCTATGTCTTCGGGCAATTTTTCATCGTATGAGGCAAATATTTCCTGATCCGATAATTTTGATAGATTTCTCGCAAGCTCGTTCATATACAATATTTCCCCTTTTACTCCTTTAACGGCAACCGGCTTGTTAAAGGATGAAAAGGTTTTTACATAATCTATATCGTTTAATGAATCGTCAGGCTGGATTTGTTTAAAAATATCCATAGATTCCATAGATTAAGTATCATTTTTGAAATTGAATTTTTTCTTAATATATTTTATACTATTACTAATAATAATTAAAAGAAAAAATTATCGAAATTTTTAAATTTTATTTAAATAAAAAAATAATTAATTAAATTAAAAAATATAAATAGATAAAAATATATGAATAAAGAGAGCGCTTTTTTTTGGGGCTGCACGATACAGGCAAAGTTTCCCTTTATGGAAAAGGCTACCCGTTTAGTGCTGGATAAATTAAATATAAAATATCGGGATATCGATTCTTTTACCTGCTGCCCGGAAAAATCTTTGGTAAAAAATATCGACGAAACACTCTTTGATTTAACCGGCATTAGAAATATTGCGCTTGCCGAAAATGAAAATGTAGATATAATGTCGGTTTGCACGGGCTGCTATTCGAACCTCAAGCAAATCAAGGCAAAGGTCGTTTCAAATCTTCCGTACCAAAAAAAATTAAACGAAACCCTCGAGCATATCGGACTTAATTTTTCGGGAAGCTCTTCCGTTTACCATTTTATCGAATATCTCCATGACGAGGTCGGATTAGATAAAATTAAAGCAAATATAAAGTATCCGCTAAAGGGCATTAACATCGCAATACATTACGGCTGCCATTTAGTAAGGCCGTCCCATGCAATCGGATTCGATTCCCCCTTTGACCCTTTTAAATACGATAGTATTCTTAAGGCGCTCGGAGCTAATGTTATAAATTATAAAAACAAAATGATGTGCTGCGGGCAGGCGCTCGACAGGGTTGACGAGCACGATAAGGCTCTTGTTATGACCAGAATAAAATTAGATTCGATTAAAGAAGTTAATCCCGATTTAATTACGACGGTTTGTCCTTCTTGTTTTACGCAGTTCGATACAAATCAGTTTATGCTTTTAAAAGAGGGAACTGCTTATCAAATTCCTGTTATCACACTGGAAGAGCTTATGTGTTTGGCTTTTGGCATAGAAGGAACCGAAGAACTTATAGGGCAGCATAAAATTAAGGCTGTAAAATTCCTTGATAAATTTGACGGAACAAAGGCCTTAACGGATTACGGGGTAATGTTCGACAAAGATTCATTAGTTAGATGTTATAATTGCCAGGCTTGCAGGAATGATTGCCCTATGAGCCTTTCTTTCGAATCTTACGACCCTCCTTTGATTATTAAAATGATTCTGGATAACGATGTTGAGAGGGCGGCATCTTCAAGAATAGTCTGGGAATGTCTTGAATGCCACACATGTTCCGAACTGTGTCCGCAAAATTATAGCTGGGAAACGGTTCTTACAACGCTTAAAAATCTTGCGATAAAAAATGACGCCTCCCCTCAAAAGGTTAAAAAGGCTGAAGACATTTTCTTTAAAACTTTAAGGCTGGGGGATCCGCAGGAAGGAATTAGAAAGAAATTAGGTCTTCCTCCGGTAAAAAAGGTTGTGGCTGCCGATTTTAAAAAACTTATAGATGAAAATCTGTTATAAAATATTTGTTAAAAACTTGCTTATATGTTAATATTTAATATGTTTGTCATTCCGAAGGAAGCAGGAATTCATTATAAATATTTTAGACCGGTTTAATAAAAACAATTTTATATACAAAAGGCTGAGGGATCAAAAGTGTTAAAGTTAAAAAATAAATTTAGCGTTGAAAGAGATATTTCAGGATGCGGGTTATGCGGCATAATAAATGCAAAAAAGGTTAAAACTACCGGCAGTGACATTAAAAAGGCCATCTCCGTTGAACATGACAGGGGCAACGGCTTAGGCGGCGGTTTTGCCGTTTACGGCAACTACCAGGATTACGCCGAATTGTACGCGTTCCATATAATGTATGATAATTTATCCGCAAAGGATAATGTCGAAGAATACCTTAAAAATAATTTTATTATCGAGAAAGAGGAGTCTATACCAACATCAAAAACTTCTAAGATCAAGGAACATCCATATTTACACCGTTATTTTATGAAACCGAAGTCCGATAGACAGGATAAATTATTTCATGATATGGGAGACGATGATTTTGTTGTCCAAAGCGTTATGTCCATTAATGAAAAATATGACGGGGCTTATGTTTTTTCAAGCGGAAAAAATATGGGGGCATTTAAGGGGGTAGGGTATCCCGAGGATATTGCCGATTTTTATAAGTTAGACGAGGTTGAAGGCTATATGTGGACGGCCCATAACCGTTTTCCTACTAATACCCCGGGTTGGTGGGGCGGCGCGCACCCGTTTACATTACTCGATTGGTCTATTGTGCATAATGGCGAGATATCATCTTACGGTATTAACAAAAGGTATCTTGAGATGTATAAATATAATCTTTCGCTAAAAACCGATACAGAGGTTATAACATATATTTTCGATCTTTTAGTTAGAAAACATGGACTTCCAATTGAATTAGCCACCCTTGTGCTGGCGGTGCCTTTTTATCAAAATATCGATAAAATGGATAACGAAAAGAAAGAATTATTAACTACGCTCAGGCAAATATACGGCAGCGCCCTTTTGAACGGCCCGTTTGCTATCGTATTCGGTTATTCGGGAGGTATGGTCGCAATGAATGACAGGATTAAACTTAGGCCGTTAGTTGCAGCGACAATGGGAGATTTTACCTATGTGGCATCCGAAGAAGCCGCTATTAGAGCAATTTGCCCTTCTCCTGATTTAGTATGGTCTCCAAAGGCGGGGGAACCCGTTATAGTTAAGTTCGAAGAGTTAGTGGCTCAAAAAGGAGGGTTAATCGGCTTATGACAAAATCCTCGTTCTCTAATATACAATCCGAATATCTGGCGCTAATAGACCATACAAAATGCGTAAGATGCAAAAGATGCATTCAAAACTGCGGGTGGGGAACATACAGCTTCGGCGGCGATAAAATCCTGTCCGACCATGCTAAATGCGTAGCTTGCGGCAGGTGCTACACATATTGTCCCGAAAGCGCCATTTCGATTGTTAAAAATCCCACCGTTATCAGGGAGAACGGCAATTGGAAGGAGAATCACATTAAAAGCATCTGGAAACAATCCGAAACGGGTGGAATTATTATTTCCGGAATGGGGACGACCTTTAAATATAAAAAATATTTTGACCATATACTTTTAGACGCATGCCAGGTTACCAATCCTTCCATCGATCCATTGCGTGAACCCATGGAACTTAAGACTTACCTTGGCAAAAAGCCGTCCAAAATCGAACTTGATTTTAATGAAGAGGGCGAACCGATTTTAAAAACGAAGATGCCCCCTCAAATTGAATTGCAAACGCCTTTTGTTTTTGGCGCAATGTCTTACGGCTCTATTTCATTAAACGCTCAAAAAGCCATGGCTTTGGCCGCCAGGGCTTTGGGGATAGTTATGAATACGGGCGAAGGCGGACTTCATGACGATCTTGTCCCGTTCGGCAAAAACATCGTTGTTCAGGTCGCTTCGGGAAGATTCGGCGTTCACAGGGATTATTTAAACAGCGGTATTGCCGTTGAAATAAAAATAGGACAGGGCGCTAAACCCGGCATAGGGGGTCATTTGCCCGGCGAAAAAATAGGATTAGATATATCCAGAACGAGAATGATTCCCATAGGAACGGATGCAATTTCGCCCGCGCCCCATCATGATATTTACTCTATCGAAGACTTAAGGCAGCTTATTTTTGCCATAAAGGAGGCTACAAATTATGAGAAGCCGGTTTCCGTCAAGGTTGCCGCTGTTCATAATATTGCCGCTATTGTTAGCGGAATAGTCAGAGCCGGGGCAGATATAGTATATATCGACGGATATACCGGCGGTACCGGAGCGGCACCAAATATAATAAAAGACCATGTAGGGATTCCTATCGAGATTGCTCTTGCCCAGGTTGATGAAAGACTCAGGGAAGAAGGGATTAGAAATGAGGCTTCCCTTATTGCCGCGGGGAGTATCAGGTCTAGCGCAGATGCCGTAAAAGCGATTGCCCTTGGGGCGGATGCCGTTGCAATCGGAACTGCCGCCCTTATTGTTATGGGCTGCCATGTATGCGGAAAGTGTAATACGGGCAATTGCAGCTGGGGAATAACCACTCAAAGGCCGGAGCTTGTCAGAAGATTAGACCCTGAAGTTTACGGGGAAAGGTTATATAATCTCATTTCTGCATGGAGCCATGAAATTCAGGAGGTGCTGGGAGCCATGGGCGTTAATTCCATCGAAAGCTTAAGAGGTTCGAGAGAAAGATTGAGGGGCGTCGAATTAACCGATGCCGAGCTTAAAGTATTAGGGATCAAACATGCGGGGCTATAATAGCGTTAAACCCGTGTTTACTATATAAAATACCTAAAATATCAAATTAGCTAAAAGATAAAGGAGATTAAGCGGCAACATGATAACGATAGATGCAAGCGGGATGCATTATAGAGACCTTAACAGATTAGTAAGGGAAGGGATTGAAAGAGGAGTTAAAAAATTTTTTCTGGAAAATGTTAACGGACAGTATTACATTGGAGACGGCATTAAAGGCGACGATATAATTATTAACATAAACGGCGTTCCGGGCAATGATTTAGGAGTTTTTATGGACGGTCCCACTATAGCCGTAAACGGCAATGCGCAGGATAATGTCGGCAATACTATGAATGCCGGGAAAATTTTAATAAAAGGCGATGCGGGAGATGTGGTCGGGTACGGTATGAGAGGCGGCAGGATTTATATTTTGGGGAATGCCGGATATCGGGTCGGGATACATATGAAGGGTTATAATGAGCAGCTGCCTGTTATAATAATAGGCGGAAAGGTAGGGAGTTTTTTTGCGGAATACATGGCTGGAGGAGTTATTGTCTTGCTGGGGCTGAACGATGCGGACGATACCGCCGGCGATTATTTTGCGGCAGGAATGCATGGAGGGGTTATATATTTACGAAAAAAAATAGATTTCTCAAAATATTCGAAAGAAGTTGAACTATATGAAGCAGATGATAACGATATGGCTTTTTTAAAAAAATATTTATTGGAATATGCGGATGATTTTAATATTTCTTTTGAAGACATTACGGGCAAGCCTTTTTATAAAATTGTCCCTTCAAGCGCCAGACCGTATGCCCATCTTTATACATCGGCATAATCTACCTTTAACTTTTTAAAATAATTTTTTAAACTTATGAATGAATTATTTGCGGGGTCTCAAAAAATGGATATCGATAATCTTAATATAATCGAAGAAAAGGTTATTTTAATTAAAGAATTATTTGAAAAAATAAAAATTGAACGGGATAAACTTTTAATGGAGGTTAAAGCTAAAGATGATGAGATTAACGAATTGAAGAATAAAATTACCCAAAATGAAATGGAAAATGATATAATAATAAAAAAGATTGACGGTATAATGGTAAATTTGGAATCGATACAATTATGAGGGAAAACGAGACGAAAGTCCAGCGGGATGCAGGTTCGGCGGAGATAGCCTCACTTCAGGGCAGCTCATTTGTGGAGCTTATAATAATGAATCACAAGTTTGTTATAAATAGCGATAAAGATAAAAAATATTTAGAGCAATTAGCAGCCTATGTGAATGCTAAAGCAGATCAGATTATAAAACGGACAAAATCCGTTGATTCCTTTAATGTAGCTGTTCTAACTGCGCTTAATATAGCTGACGATTATATATCCAGCAAAACGGAAGTTAATAGTGAAAGCAAAAGAGTTTTAGAAAAAATTAACAATATATATAATCATATAAATCGCTCTCTTTAGAACAGATTATAGGCTTATGCCCTGCAGTGTTCGATGGCAGGTTTTTAAAATTGACCCAACAGTTAGATAGAATGGGATTGTCACTGCTTTTTGATATAGAAACATAGGCAACTGTGATTCCTAATTCATTTAGCATATGATTGCCACCTATTTTGAAATAGGTCTAATTTTAAAGCCGCTTCGGCACATGCGGGGTTCCGTTTGTCATGCCGCCCTATCCGTTTATTCCCTTAAAAATTTATTTAAATTTCACGCAATAATCCGTTCAGTTATTCAGTTATAATATTGCTTTTATCTAAATAGATGACGATAATAGATGATGATTGAAAAGAATATCGCAAGAAAAAGGATGATTGAAAGGCGCAATAAATTAAGCGAGGATGAAATTAAATATTTCAGCCTGAATATTGCCGCCAATGCTTATTCTTTTATAAAAGATAATTTTTTTAAAAATGCGGCAATTTATATGAGTGTAAAAAATGAGGTAAGAATAGAATATATTATTAAATTAGATATATCTAAAAGTATTAATTTTTACCTTCCTCAGTATTCCAGAGGGAATTATATGTGTTTTAATAAATTTGAAAATATTAATTCGATGAAAACAGACGATTACGGCATCTTATGCCCAAAAGGCGGCTGTATTATCGATATAAAGGAGATAGATGTTTTTTTCGTGCCGGGAGTTGCATTCGATATATCTGGAAACAGGGCAGGTTATGGAAAAGGGTGTTACGATAAAGCTCTCAATCAAGCAAAAGATTCTCTGTTTGTGGGTGTTTGTTATGGTTTCCAACTAATTTCGGATGACGAATTAGAATTTGACGGCAACGATATAAAGATGCATTACATGCTTACGGAGAACGGTTTTGTTAAAGCAAATAATTAAATAATGATTTTATTATATTAAGGAGATACAATAATGTTAAATGGTTTTGTTATAGGAATAATAATTGGTTTTTCTCTTTTATTCTTTATTGCGGGGTTTATCGTTAAATATATTATCGATAAAATTTCGTTAAAAAATGCTATATCAAAAGCGGATTCAATTATAAAGGAAGCCGAAAAAAAAGCGGAAGAGATTAAAAAGGATTCGCTTTTAAGCGTTAAATCCGAAACTATCAGGTTAAAAGAAATTGCGGAAGAAGAAATAAGGATTCAAAAACAAGAATTAAATCAAATGGAAAAAAGATTATCGATTAAAGAAGATAATCTTGAAAAAAGGATAACATTAATCGAAAGAAAAGAAAGCGATTTTTTAAGAAGGGAAAGGGGTTTAATCCAATCCGAAAAAACAATAGTCGAGAAAGAAAAAAAAATAGAAGAAGCATTAAAAGAAAGGGTTTACGAACTAGAAAAGATATCTGGGATGACCGTCTCGGAGGCTAAAAATTCCCTCATAAATTCAATCGTCGAAGAAGCTAAACATGAAGCGGCAAAATCTATTAAAAAAATAGAGGATGAAACAAAAGAGACCGCCGATAAAAAAGCTAAAGAAATTATAGCATTAGCTATACAAAGATACGCGGGTGATTATGTCGCAGAAAAATCTATATCATCGGTTCAACTTCCAAGCGATGATATGAAAGGCAGGATAATCGGAAGAGAGGGCAGAAACATAAGGGCATTGGAAGCAGCTACCGGTGTCGATTTTATAATCGATGAAACCCCTGAGGCTGTCATCTTATCGTCTTTTAACCCTGTTAAAAGAGAGATTGCAAGGCTTTCGCTCGAAAGATTAATAACGGACGGCAGAATTCATCCTGCCCGAATAGAAGAAGTGGTTAGCAAAGTCGAAGAGGAACTCGGCCTTGCAATGAAGGAAGCCGGCGAACAGGCCACTTTCGATGTCGGCGTTCACGGTATCCATCCCGAAATTCTCAAACTTTTAGGGAGGTTAAAGTATAGAACAAGTTATTCGCAAAATGTGTATAATCATTCTATAGAGGTTGCTTTCTTATGCGGGATAATGGCGGCGGAGCTCAACATTAATGTTAAGCAGGCGAAAAGGGCGGGTCTTTTACACGATATAGGAAAAGCGGTTGATCATGAGATTGAAGGATCGCACGCGGTTATCGGAGCGGAACTTGCTAAAAAGTTTGGCGAATCTCCCAGAGTGGTGCATGCTATCGCCGCTCATCATTATGATGAAGAACCAAACAGCGTGTTAGCTGTTTTAGTATCTGCCGCCGATGCATTAAGCGCCGCAAGGCCCGGCGCAAGAAAAGAGATGTTTGAAACTTATGTAAAAAGGCTTGAGGATCTTGAATCGATTGCCGGTTCATTTAACGGCGTTGCCAAAAGTTATGTTATTCAAGCAGGAAGAGAGATTAGGGCTATCGTTCAAAGTCAGAAAATATCGGATGACGATTCTATTATGCTATCTAAAGATATTGCTAAAAAGATAGAATCCTCGCTTCAATATCCGGGGCAGATTAAGGTTACCGTTATCAGAGAGACGAGGGCAACGGAATTTGCAAGATAATGATATTAAAATTCTTTTTATAGGCGATATCATAGGGAAACCGGGAAGACTGGCGGTTAAAGGACTCCTGAGCAATTTGGTTTCTAAATACGAACCGGAGTTTATTATAGCGAACGGGGAAAATGCGGCGCATGGAATGGGAATAACACCAGATGTTGCCGATTTTATATTAAGTTTAGGCATCGATGTTATTACCTCGGGTAATCATATTTGGGATCAAAAATCTATAATTCCCTATATAGCGGGGCAGCATAAACTTTTAAGGCCGGCAAACTATTCCCCTTTAGTTCCAGGGGTTGGTTATGGCATATTTAATTCCAGATTTGAAAGAAAAATAGGGGTTGTAAATTTAGAAGGAAGGGTTTTTATGAAGGGGCTTACAGAATCGCCGTTTACGGTTGCAAAGGATGTGATCGAAAAAATTTCAGGCCATTCCGACGCTATAATTATAGATTTTCATGCCGAGGCAACATCCGAAAAGGAAGCCCTCGCATTGTATTTAGACGGCGAGGTATCGGCTTTAGTCGGGACACATACACATGTTCAAACAAATGACAATATGATTTTGCCAAAAGGCACCGCTTATATAACGGATGTCGGCATGGTAGGTTCCAAATATTCGGTTGTCGGGACTAATAAAGATATTGCAATCAAAAAATACTTAACCGGAATGCCGGAAAAATTTATTCCCGAAGAAAATAATATAGTTTTAAACGCCGTGCAGGTAATAGTTGACAAAAAAACCAAATTGAGTAAAAATATTCAAAAAATTTATATCGATAAAAATTAGGTTAATTATTAAACGTATATGAATAGCGTTAGCGTAAAACATGAAATAGAAAGCCAAATTCGAAACCAGATCGATGCTATAAAAAGAGGTTGCGTCGAGTTGATAAAAGAAGATGAGCTTTATGAAAAACTATTGTATTCAACGGCGCACAATTTACCATTAAAAATAAAAGCGGGTTTTGATCCTACAGCCCCCGATATACATTTAGGGCATACTGTTTTATTAAACAAATTAAGGACTTTTCAAGAATACGGGCATCAAGTGTTTTTCATAATAGGTGATTTTACGGCTATGATCGGCGATCCTACCGGGAAATCCGAAACAAGAAAACCGCTATCCGAAGAAGATGTCCTGAAGAATTCCAAGGATTATAGAAATCAGGCCTTTAAGATACTGAAGCCCGAAAAAACAACAATTCTTTTTAACAGCTGGTGGTTATCCAATATAAAATTAGATGAATTTATTAAAATATCCTCAAATTATACGGTAAGAAGAATGCTTGAAAAGGATGATTTTGAAAAAAGGCTTAGCGACAATAGTCCGATATCGATACACGAGTTTATTTATCCGTTGCTTCAGGGGTTCGATTCATTATTTCTTAAGTCGGATATCGAGATTGGAGGAAATGATCAAAAATTCAATCTTATTGTCGGCAGAGAATTAATGAAGAGCTTTAATGTGAATCCTCAAGTTATTATGACCATGCCTTTGCTTGAGGGTCTTGACGGTAAAAATAAAATGAGCAAATCACTTGGAAACCAGATAGGGGTATCCGATGAGCCAAACGAGATGTTTGGCAAAATTATGTCGATATCCGATGAAATGATGATTAAGTATTATGAACTGCTCAGTTCTATATCAAATAGCCGCTTGAACGAGTTAAAACAAGACCTTCGAAACGGGTTAAACCCGATAATAGCAAAAAAACGGCTTGCGGTGGAAATGGTAGAAAGATACTGGGGTAAATCCTTTTCGGAAAAGGCGCTGAACTATTTTGAAGAAAAATTTCAAAAGAAGATAAACCCGGAGGATATAACGACTATCGAACTTAACCGCGACGATTATATAAAGGGTGCCGGCAGTACCGTGTTGCATGACGGCATTCTTTCGGATCTTGTAAAATTTGAAGCCGTATCTTTATTGACCTATATTAACGCTGCCTCAAGCAATAGCGAGGCTAAAAGGCTTCTTAAGCAGGGTGCCGTTGAAATATATTTTAAATCCGGCAACAATTTAGAAGAAATAAAAAGAAAGTTAAGCGATGATAGTAATATGAACTACCCCATTCCTTTCGACTTCAACGAATTCATACTAAAAGTCGGCAAAAAGAAAATATATAAAATAAAATTAAATTCTTTAAAAAAAGCTTGACAAGAGTTTTATATTTTAATATACTGTTCAAACACTTCAAGTTAAGGTATTAAAAAAGCCTGCTATAGAAGATTGGTCTTTGAGAACTAAACAGCACGCATTAAAAAATAAGTTAATTTCGATACAATTTTATTGTTATAGAGAGTTTGATTCTGGCTCAGAACAAACGCTGGCGGCGTGCCTAACACATGCAAGTCGAACGTGAAAGTCCCGCAAGGGATGAGTAAAGTGGCGAACGGGTGAGTAATACATAGGTAATCTACTTATAAGTTTGGAATAACAATTCGAAAGGATTGCTAATACCGAATAATATACTTTATCATATGGTAAAGTATCAAAGGTGGCCTCTTCACAATGCTATCACTTATAAATGAGCCTATGGACCATTAGTTAGTTGGCAGGGTAATAGCCTACCAAGACAAAGATGGTTAGCTGGTCTGAGAGGATGACCAGCCACACTGGAACTGAAACACGGTCCAGACTCCTACGGGAGGCAGCAGTGGGGAATATTGCGCAATGGGGGAAACCCTGACGCAGCAACGCCGTGTGAGCGATGAAGGCCTTCGGGTTGTAAAGC
>JAJZXJ010000006.1:0-94310 GCA_021802425.1 bacterium
TAGTTTCAACGCTGACGCCGCTTATAAACGCAATATATCCGGGTATTATCGGTATGATGCACGGAGAGAAGAAAGCCAATAACCCGCCGAAAAAAGCAATGCCGTAAGTTAGATTAAGATGAAACATAATTAATTTAGATGCCTCCTTAAAATGCTTATTATTGCTTATTATTGCGGTTAATGATTTAAGATAATGATTTTAGGTTAAACCTTAATTTGTTACTATGTTGCAAAAATAATGCCATTTTTAAGGTGCCGTTAAAACATGAATCCGATAGAATTCCGCTGAAACATTGGCCGTTTTGGGACAATTTTTAATCCCATAATTGTCCCTTTTGGGACAATTAATATTTTTTTATTTTATATTTAATAATATTTTATACTATATTAAACCATATCACATTTTTTGTAAAAAATAAATATTTTATTTATTTTATTTATTTAAGCCTGAAAAGGCCGTATTTTTTCACTTTTGTTATTAACTGCTTTCTTGATATGCCGAGCGAGATTGCTGTTTTAGTTTGATTGTAATTATTTTTTTGAAGCGCATTTTTAATTAAATTAATTTCCACTTCGTCGAGTTTTATATCGCCCTCGTCCGAACCGGTTAAATTTTTATATGTTTGAATCTGTTTGGAAAACATAGTCTTGGGTAAATTCGGCGGCTCGATTACATCCGAAGTGGCAACAACAACGGCTCTTTCGATGATATTTTCAAGTTCCCTTATATTTCCCGGAAAATCGTAACTCATCAAAATATTAATCGTATCTTTCGATATGGCCTTAATATTTTTCTTATTAACGGCGCTATATTTTCCGGCAAAGAAATTGGCAAGGGCTGGGATGTCGTCTCTTCTTTCCCGTAGCGGAGGTATTTTAAAATGTAAAACATTTATCCTGTAAAAAAGGTCTTCCCTGAATTTTTTTTCGATAACGTTTTCCTCTAAATTAACATTTGTAGCACATATAATTCTTGCATTAAGCTCTATTTTTAAGTTAGAACCGAGCCTTGAAAATTCTTTTTCCTGTATTACCCTGAGGAGCTTTGCCTGCATCGCAAAGGGCATTTCTCCTATTTCGTCTAAAAAAAGCGAGCCGCCCTTTACAATCTCAAATTTGCCTTTTTGCATAAATACCGCTCCCGTAAACGAACCTTTTTCGTGTCCGAATAGCTCGCTCTCCATAAGGTCTATCGGGATGGCGCTTAAATTTATCGGCACAAAATCACCTTTTCTTTCGGAAAGAGAATGTATCATTTTAGCTAAAACTTCCTTGCCCGTTCCTGTTTCGCCTGTTATCAGAACATTTGAAACAGATTTGGAAGTTAAAACAACTTCTTTTAAAATTTCTTCCATTTTATTACTTTTAAATATAAAATCTTTCTTAATTTTTTCTATGTTTTCATCATGAAAATCACCGCCAATCTTTTCGGGGCTTCTTTTTTGCAAGGCTATTTTTAAATTTTCTATTAGCCCGTCTATATCGACGGGCTTTGAAATAAAATCGTCTGCTCCGAGTTTCATGGCGTCAACCGCCTGCTTTATAGTCCCAAACGCCGTAATTACGATAAATATCACATCTTTATCGTATCTTCTTATTTTGGACAAAAGATCTATCCCGCTTATCCCCTGTAATTTTAAATCGCAAAGTATAATATCGTGCCGCTTTTCGTTAAAGAGACTGAATCCAACTTCTGCGCTCAGGGCGGTATCGACAAAAAAACCGCGGCTCGAAAGATTTAAGCTTACCGTTCTTAAAAGATTTTTTTCATCATCGATTAATAATATTTTCTTCATTTAACGATACCCGACCCGACGGCTTTAGGAATTACAAGCACAAACGCGGTTTTATTATCTTTGCTGTAAACATTTATCGTTCCCCCGTGAAGTTTAATGATGCGCATAGATACCGGAAGACCGAGCCCCGAGCCGTTTTTTTTCGTCGTAAAAAACGGCTTTAATATCTTTTCTATATTTTCTTCGGGTATAGTCTCGCCGTTATCGATAATTTCGATATTTATAAAACCATCTCTTAAAATCGTTTTTATTTCAATAATTTTATTCTCGGTATTATATGTTTTATCCATTGCGTTTATTATTAAGTTTAATATAACCTGTTTAAGTAGTTCCGGATCCCCATTAATAATGGGCAGGTCTTCTTGAAATTCCTTTATTAATTTTATATTTAAATTGTCGATTTCTAATTTTAATATTCTTACCGAATCGTCAATAAGCCTGTTTATATTTACCGGAACCAGTTCGGGATTTCTTTGTCTGGAAAAACTCAAAAAATCGACGGTCATTTTATCGAGTCTTTTTACTTCATTATTTATTATATTGGTAACCTCTAATACTATCTTATTTCTTGTTTCGTGGGATATATATGCATTTGCGGAAGAAATAATATATATGGCGTTTTTAACTTCATGCGCTATATCAGCCGACATTTCACCCATAATCGCCATACAGTTTAATTCGTTCTTTTCTTTATTCACTAAATCAATTTTTTTTGTATATTCCTCGATTGACAGCGCCATCGAGTTAATCGCGCTTATAACGCTTCCGATTTCATCGTTTAACCTTTTCTTAAAACTTATCTTATAATCGCCGTTTTTTATCTTTTCGATATTCTCCTTTATCTCGAGCAAGGGCTTTGTAATAATAACCGTTATAATATAAAACATAAAAAGCCCTAAGGCTATAAAAATGAGCGCTATTAGCGAAAATCTGACCCCGACCCAAAAAACGCGGTTATTAGTGGCTTCAATCTCTTTTTTTAAATTAAATTTAATTGCAACAAGCCCTAATTTTTTGCCGCCGTAATCGATATTTCTAATTAAAACCGATCCGCCTCCGTTTTCTTTATCGTTAATATCGTTAACTGGATTATGCGCGGCATAAAGCTTTCCGCTGTTCATTATTAATTTCCCCTCGGGATTATATATCGAAATACCCTTGATTATGCGGTAATTTTTTATATTAGACTTTAAATATTTTTTCAAAAACCGAATTTTATTGAAATACAAAGAGTATTTTATTTCCGAGATTAAGATTCTGGCTATCCTTGTATTTTTTAAATAATGTCTGCCTGATAATGTTTTGTAAATAGTATAAAGAAAGACGGCGTCGCTTAGAAAAATAGTGAAGAAAAAAATAGCAAAAGCGCTTATTAATATTTTCCATTTAATGCTTAAATTTTTAATAAAATGTTTCATGATTATACGAAATTATAGATGCTCTATAGATACAGAGGCTTGAGCGGCGGGATTGACGGAAATAAAATTATTGCCAAAATCTAAAGGCTACGGCGGCATTGTTAATTATAAATCATATAGTTATATATTATATTATTTATTATTTTATTATATTGTAAACGGTATTATAAGCCTCTTCCGCCGTAAGTCCTTTATGAACGACAGCCTTTACGGCTTTAATCATGTTGACGGGCTTTTCCGATTGAAATATGTTCCTGCCCATATCCACGCCTGCCGCACCGCGCTTTACGGCATTATACGCAAGCTCCAGAGCCTCCTTTTCACCAGTCTTTTTCCCTCCGGCAACAACCACCGGAACCGGACAGGCATTTACCACCCTTTCAAAATCATCGCAATAATATGTTTTTACAATGCTTGCTCCGGTTTCGGCCGCAATCCTCACGGCTAAGGATAGATAACGGGCATCCCTTGTCATCTCTCTTCCGACCGCCGTTACCGCAAGAACGGGAATACCGTATCTATTTCCTTCATCGACCAATCTTGCAAGATTTATTATCCCTTGCTTTTCGTTTTTAGAGCCGATAAATATAGACAAGGCTACGGCGCTCGCATTTAACCTTATCGCATCCTCCATAGAAACCGTAATATCTTCGTCCGAAAGGTCGTCTTTCAATATGCTTGTCCCTCCGCTAACCCGCAAAACAATCGGAATATCGATACCCGCCTCGATTTGATTTCTTAATATGCCCCTTGTGAGCATCAGCGAATCCGCATAATTTAAAAGCGGGGTAATAGCGCCTTTAACATCCTCAAGCCCGCCCGTAGGACCCATAAAATAACCGTGGTCTATCGCAAGCATGACCGTTCTTTTATCCTTCGGTTTAATAATCCTCGAAAGCCTGTTCTTTAAACCGTAATCCATATACCCTGCCCCCTTTTATAGTTTTAAACTTGTCCCCAACCCGCATCTTTAGTTTGCAAGAGCGGCATATTCTTCGCGCACGGAAGAATATATGCCTTTAAGTATGCAAACTAAAGGTATGGGCGAGAATCCGGTTTTAAATAAAATAATATGAACCAATGAAATAAATAAATCTGGTGCTTTTTGCACTACCTTAAAAGTGATGTAAAGATGTCATAACTAACAAAGTCCCGACCATCGCCACTAATAAGCCAAGAACGCCAAAGGTCAAATTAGTACTCCATTTTGACCTTTTATCTATGGCATCAAATTTAATTTCGAGACTATTGAGCCGTTCGTCGAATTTATTTTCAAGACTGTTAAGCCGTTCGTCGAATTGCGTCTTAAGTCCGTTAAACTTCTCGGTAAAAAGCTTCTCCTGTCCGTCAAATCTGCTGTCGAAGTATTTTTCGGGAGAGACCGAAAGGCTCATATTCATATAATCGTCACCCTTTTTAATTTGTTCCATTATAACTCCTTTTTTATTATAACATTCAAATTATTTTTTTCAAACTATAAGATTTGCAAATTGATAATTGTTTTATTATAGCAGGCAAATGTTAAAGGATTATGACGGGAATGTTAAAAAGAGATGAATTTTTTGTTACAGTTCGGTTAAGAAAAAGCGCAGGCTGGGGTGAGGGATAAATCGGACACCTTTATTTGATTTAATTTACCTAATAAAGTTTACATAATTGGAAATTATGAGAATGGAATAAAATTGGAAAAAGAAGAAAGGAGAAAGGAAAGAAAAAAACGGCAAATGCAAGCGGGAGTGAGGAAATAAATAAATCTGACACCTTTATTTTCTTAATAAAAAAGCGGAAGGGATTAATCCCTTCCGCTTTAATTTTATAACCACCTTGCGTTAGCCAAATTAGAATGCGAAGTCAAGACCTGTGCCGATTGTGTTATCCTCGGATTTATTGGTCAACAAGTATCCAAGATACAAATGGGCGTTGTAAGCCAAGTTATATTCAACATTAATGGCAAACGCGTCTTTTATGCCTTCGTTGGTGGTACATCCGTTGCTGGAATATGTTCCTGTCTGATAAAGGTTTGCACTTTCACAGGATGTTGGATTATTATTAATCCAACCTTCTTGTAAGTCCTTATGCGTCCATGAATATTGGGCATAATCGGCTGACAACATTAAGCCATTTCCAATCTGCGGAAATAAATATCTTCCGTAAACCTCGAAAGTTGAATAACCGTTGCTTGAGTTAGTATTGCCGACAACGCTGTTGTCTAACAGAATATTGCTTGATGCTAATGACGGATTTCCGTACGGATGATTGTCGCTCTGGACCATATAGGTTAAACCAAGCTCGTAAATGTCGTTTGCAAGGTCAACATCTACACCGTTAATTGTTATACGGTTGGTCCAAGTGCCACCGGCAGGAGAGCTTGTTCCTGATATTGTTCCTGTTGGCTCCGCAACTGTTGCGCCATAATAACCAAACTCAAGTTGTCCCATAGGGACAGGATAATACTCCTTTAATTGGTAAGAATACTCCATTGCGTTTGAAACTTGCGTATTGGTATAATTACCGCTACTACTACTATACGAATATAAATTAGCCGCTTCACCTGTGTTGCCGCCTGCATCGTTCGTAACCGATACTTTATACCACAAATGATAACCGGGTGTTCCGTAAAGGGCAAAACCTGCGTTTCTGGCGTGGATTAAAGCGCCATGTTCGCCGTCATTACCAACGCTCAAATTCTGTCCGTTTATTACTGGACCCGCAGTAAGATAGAAAGGTGCTTGTCTGTAAAAATACGGACTTGCGGTTGTAACCTGACCTAATTTTAAATTAAACAGGTGTGACGGAGCGCCGAAACCCGTGCCTAAGCCATTGATAGATGCAAATATCTGTTTGTCTTTAAAACTGCCGCCTGCGCTAAATCCGTAATGAACATAGAAAGATAATGAATTGGCAAGAGGCGTGTATAATTTAAATGCGCCCGCATCAACCACATCCACGCTAGCGCTGAACGCATCCGTTGCCGGACTTACATTTTCATTCGTATAATGCTGATAGCCGATAATCGGTTCAACCATCACCGGAATCGGCCATGGGTTCGGAAGGCTTAAACCTTCTGTTATCTGCGTTGCATCCGACGGAGTTCCGTTTGTTCCCGGAAGCCTGAAGCCGTTTCTCCAGAATGCCCTGCCGAACGGGTTAAGGTTTGGAAATACCGTGTGGCAAACTGCGCATGAAAAATGATACTTTTGAGCAAAAGCGGGAATTGCGTTTGCTTTTTTCGGCGCGATAACAAATGAGAACGCCAAAATAAACAAGGCAATCATAGTTACTACTAATTTCTTTTTCATAACTTTCCTCTCTCTTAAAGTTAAAATTAAAAATTAATAAAAAAACAGAACTAACAAACATTTATTGAACTACAACTCCCCCGTCCGGATACTCTGCGGGGGTGGCATGCTTTAATCTCTTTCTCCCTCTCCACCTCCTTATATTTAATATTTTAATTTATTTTCCCAAATTTTATTCCGTATTTTAACCGTTTTTGTTCCTTCATATCTTGCATTTACAGGCTTAAATGCACCATTATAAGCAATATATGATTTAATATATATAATATATATACTTAAATTTATCGCTTGTCAATACTTAAAATAAAATCGTTAATTAATCTATATTAATCTATATATCAATATAGATTAATATATCGGTAATATCGTTATTTTTCTTTTATGATTTCATTATATTACCTATTTTGTTAATGTCAATATCTTTTCTCTCTCTTTCTTCTTTGTTAGAGGAGAGTCTATTTTTTAACATAAACTATGTACTCGGGAAGGCTTATTTCGTAAGACAGGAATTCGTGGTTAGTTTTTTTGCAGTAGCTTTTTAAATCCTCGACGATACCCTCGTCCGAAGCCACGACCTTCAGTACGGAACCTTCGGGTATGTTTTTAAACTCCTCCGCCACCTTCATAATGGGCACCGGGCAGGATAAACCGAATGTGTCAAGCTCGTAATCGTGCTTCATAATCTTTTACGCATGCTCAAGCAAATCGTGTTCGTTCTCGTCATGCTCCGGCGTTTCCACCCTGCCTATCGGACCCTTGCCCGCCTTTCTTGCCTTGTAATCCTCCACGGCAAGATGAAGCGCGTCCGCGGCAAGATTTGAGCAATGCATTTTAACGGGGGGAAGCCCGTCTAAAGCCTCGGCAACAACCTCGTTAGATACCCTTTCCGCCTCTTCGAGCGTCTTTCCTTTTACAAGTTCGGTTACCATTGAACTTGTTGCGATAGCCGCTCCGCAGCCGAATGTTTTAAATTTTATATCGTCGATTTTATCGTCTTTAACCTTGATATATATTTTCATTATATCGCCGCAGGTCGGATTGCCGAGTTCCCCTACCCCGTCCGCATTTTCGATTTCTCCCACATTTCTTGGATTTTGAAAGTGATCCATAACTTTTTCCGAATATACCGGCATAATGTTACCTCCGTATTTTTATTATTAAATTTATACTTTATTTCTTTTTTTAACCTCTTCGTAAAGGGGCGACATTTCCCTTAATTTATTTACCACCCCGGGAAGTTCTTTTACAAAATAAGCGGCGTCTTCCAGCGAATTGTCCTCGCCCAAAGAAATAAGCAGCGAGCCCTGCGCGAGCGCAGGGTCAACCCCTATCGCGCTTAACACATGGGACGACTTTAAAATTTTGGATGTGCAGGCTGAACCGCTTGCCACCATAATTCCGTTATTGTTCAGCCACATCAGCATTGATTCGCCCTCGATATATTTAACCACAAAGTTTAAATTGTTAGGGAGTCTTTTTTCGGGATGCCCGTTAAGATACACCTCGTCTAAGGAGCCCAATACCCCGCTTACTATATCTTTTTGAATAGGTAAAAGATGCGCCGTCCTGTCCTTTAACTCTTTTTTTGCCAGTTCGCATGCAACACCTGCGCCCGCAATGGCAGGAACATTCTCCGTACCCGCCCTTCTTCCGAACTCCTGAATGCCGCCGTCTATTAAAGGCATTATCCTGATTCCCTTTTTAAGGTAGAAAAGCCCCGTTCCCTTCGGACCGTAAAATCTGTGAGGAGCGGCCGAAAGCATGTCAATGCCCAATTCTTTGACATCGGTGGAGGTAAAGCCGCATGAAGTATTTGCGTCGGTGTGCATATACGCACCCGAGTTTTCATGAACTATTTTGGAAATTTCTTTAATATCCTGAATAGTGCCGATTTCATTTGACGCATGAGTTATACTGACAAGAATCGTATCCTTTCTTAAGGCGTTTTTGACATCCTGAGGGTCAACCGAACCGTATTTATCGACAGGGATTTCGCTGACCTCGAAGCCGAGTTTTGCCAAAGCCTTAACGGCATTCAACACGCTAAAATGCTCGATTTTAGAAACGATTATATGTTTTCCTTTATCCATTCTGGCAAAAGCCGTTCCTTTGATTGCAAGATTATTGGATTCGGAACCGCTCCCCGTAAATATCACCTCGTTACCCGCCGCATTTAAAAGCTCCGCCGCTTGAAGCCTTGCCTTGTTCAACGCCTCTCTCGGCTCGTCTCCCAGCGTGTGAATGCTCTGCGGGTTGCCGTATTCCTGCATAAAAAAGGGCTCCATCGCCTCTTTTACCTCCGGTCTCATCTTAGTTGCCGCAAAATGGTCAAAATTTATTATCTTCACTTTTGCCTCCAAATCTAATCTAAAATAAATATTATATATAATATATAAAAATTAGTTTCCCTTTCTTTCCTAGTTGAATAATTTACTTTCTTTAAGTAAAACATACTTTACTAAATTAGTCAAGTATTATTGCAAAAAATTTTCCATTAAAAAAAGGGGTTAAAATAAAAAAGGGGTCTGATTTGAAATCAGACCCCTTTTTTCTAGACAAAAATGATACCTACTTTAATGAGTCTAAATAGGACGCAAGCTCAAAAAGCTCTTTTTTGGAAAGCATTTTGTGGTCAGGCATAATAGCCATATATGTTTTGCCGTTTATTTTCACCATAGAACCTGGTTTAAAATGCTTTGCGGGCGTCGCAATTTGAACCTCAAGCCATTTAATAGAATGTTTAAGCGCGCCTTCTTTCGAAAGGTCGGGACCGACATTGCCGCCTTTGCCGTTTATCGCGTGGCAGGCAAAACAATCGATACCGTTTTTATGGGAATGAATGAGTTCGGCTCCAAGCTGCGCGGCCGATAACTTAACAGGAGCAGTAATTGCGTGAACGACAATATAGCCTAAGACAATAACAAGAACGATAAAAATAATCGTAAAACCCTTTTTCATAAACCCCCCTTATATAATAGTGATTTTATTTATACATCGTTAATAATCAAATTTCATCAAAGAATTAATAGTATATTGCTTCAATTTTTCTCTTCCGTTTAAAAACGAAAGCTCGGCTAAAAACGCCGCATCCGCCACTTCCGCTCCGAACTCTTTCACAAGGTTAATTGCGGCAAGAGCCGTACCGCCGGTTGCTAAAACATCGTCGGCGATAATTACCCTGTCCCCTTTTTTTAATGCGTCTTTATGAATTTCAAGCGTCGCGCTTCCGTATTCTAAGTCGTAGCATAAAGAATTGCACTCGTACGGGAGTTTGCCCGGCTTCCTGACAATTATTACTCCTGCTCCAAGCCTGTAAGCAAGCGCGGAACCCACCACAAAACCCCTCGCCTCTATGCAAACGACATAATCTATCTTTTCGTTCAGATATTTGTTTGCAAGACTATCGATGGAAAATGCAAAAGCCTTGGGACTTGCAAGGAGGGGCGTTATGTCTTTAAAATTAATCCCTTTCTTGGGAAAATCCGGAATCTCCCTGACAAAGCCCTTTAAATCGTCGATTGAATTGACTAAATTTAACTTATCCATGTTTTATTATACCCCGACTTAAAAAAACTAAATTATTATACAATATCGTAAAATGAAATTCAAATATAAAAAATATATACCCATGTATTTACGAGGCAGAGGTTTTATTTATAAAACCCGAGCCTGAGCCTTATTACAGCGAAAAAAGCCTCAAAAATAATGCCGTTTGACATCTTGGATTTACCCTTAGTTCTTTCGTAAAATATTATAGGGTATTCCCCGAGGATGCAGCCTGCCTTTTTCATCCTGTATTTCATTTCGATTTGAAAGGCATATCCCCTCGAGCCGATGCCGTCTAAATTTACCTTTTTAAGGCAGTTTACATCGTACATATTGAAGCCGCCCGTCAAATCGCTGATTTTAACTCCCGTAACCAATTTGGCATAAATATTTGCAAAATAGGAAATCAAAAGCCTTTTCATACTCCAGTTTATTATTCTTATCCCGCCGTTATATCTTGAACCGACAATCATTCCGCACTTTTTATTATTCATAAGATTAATAAAACCGGCAATTTCATCCGGATTATGAGAAAAATCGCAATCCATCGTAATAACATAATCGAAGCCCCCGTCTATGGCAAACTTAAATGCCGCAACATAAGCCGTCCCAAGACCCAATTTCTTTTCCCTTGAAATAAGAAACAGATTCCCTCCCCTGACCCCCCCCTCGTGCTGAGGGAAACGCTTTTGGTTGCCGAAGGTAAACCCCTTTATGATTTCCTGAGTTCCGTCCCGCGAATTATCGTCTATTATTACAAGGCTAATCGTAACATTCAGCCCCCTGACCGCTTCATTCTCATTTAGATTTAGAACGGATTCTATCATCCTTCCCACATTTTCTCTTTCGTTATATGTCGGTATTGCCACAAGTATTTTCATATCCTTAATTTAAATTTAAGATTAAGATTAAAACATCCTTTTTTTAATATGCCTTATAGCCCTTTTTGCGTTAAAATCTTTCATTAAATACAGATAATAAACCCTAACCGGTCTAAATTTGATGTATATATCCAGCCTGCCGATTTTTTTTATAGATTTAAAATCCTTCTTATATGTCCGCATCGGATTTATCATATATTTATTATCCATTATAAAGATGGCATTCTTTCCGTTTATTTTGTTTAAATTTTGCCACAGGTCGTATTGATTTAAAAACCCCGATATATTATAAATATTCACCGCCGGTTTATAGCCCCCGTAATATACAAGTTCATCCGCAATAGCATAATGATGCGTTAAAACAAAAAGCGGATGATAAGCCGCCTCATATCCTTTATAAACAATACCGATATACCTTGCCCCTTTCCCCCACCCAAAAAGGTCGTTTGTTATGTCGGCCGTTTTGGGTTTTCCGGGTATATGGGGAATTAATGAAAATATCCAGCGTCTTTTAAGGTTTTTTTCCTTATCGATATACCTTATTATTTTTCCTATCGGTATCGAATTATAGTATATCTGGTTGTATAATACAAAACTTAAGAAAAAACCGGAAAATATCGCAAAATACACATATGATTTGGCGGCCTTCAATTTTAATTTTTCCCACGGTTTCATTTGGCTTCCGCTTTTACTTATCCTATCCGCAACATACCCCATAATGGGAAACGCGGACATATAACCTATATCCGGCCAGTGAACTAGTATTCTATGGGAATATCCGTTTATAATAAAAAAAACCAGAACAGGAAGCGATAAGCAGACGGAATATAAAAAACCATCGGCAATATCCGCATAGGATTCTGCCTTCAGGTTATCAATAAAGGGGTCTGATTTGAAATCAGACCCCTTTATATTCCTGCCGAACCATTGCGAAATAAATTTTAGGGAATAAACGAATGTCCCGATTAAAAACAAATAGATGAACGGCGTAACCACTAAAAATTGCCCCAGCCACCCCTGCATAAATAAAGATATTCCGGGTTTCGGGTGCGAAAACCCGTGCGAGAGCTGAAATTTAAAGGACATAAAATTATGGACAAGATTCCAATAGATTACGGGCGAAAAAACAAGAAGGGCGGCGGCAAGAGCCAGATACGGATAAAAAGTTTTTAAAACGGCTCTATTTTTTTTAGAAACTAATAAATATAATAGAACGGAAGGCGGAATTAAAGCGGCGGTATATTTGCTTAAAAATGCAAGACCTAAAAACAAACCGGTAAGCATCCATAAAATCAGGTTATTACGAAAAAAGAGGTCTGATTTGAAATCAGACCTCTTTTTTACATTATTCGAGCTGCCTTTAACGGCTTTATAAAATAATATCAGGAAACACAGGTAGAAAAACAGCAGGGATGCGTCGGGCAGCATCATAACTGATAGGGCGGTGCTAAATATTACCGCCGATAAAAAAAACAAAAAGGCAAAAAAAGACGCCCTTTTATTTTTAAAGAGCAAGTGCGATAGGTGGTATATTAAAAAGCCGTCGAAAAACGAAAAAATAACCGCGCCAAGCCTGACATTAAGCTCGCTTTTTCCAAAAAGCCCCGTAAAAAAATAAATAACATAGCCGACGAACGGGGCGTCGTCAAGATAACCCGGGGACGGTTTCAGCGACCAAACGAAATAGTGGGCTTCGTCATTGCCTAAGTTTAAAGTGGAGGCAAGGTGCAGATGAACGATAAATGCAAGTATAGATAATAAAACTAAATAAAATTCGTACCTGTACCTGTCGTAATATGTATTAAAATAATCCAAAATTTTGTCTATTGCGCTTTCCAATGCGTAAGGCTTCCATTACATAATTAAACCGCTCGCTTAATTCCAAAGACGCATCCACGGTTATAAAGCAAAAACCCCGGGTTTCCGTATGGTTTTTAAGTGATGATGAGTCTTGAGGCTCCGGCTCCTCAAATGCCTTTTTCTGGTTCAGATAAACCGAAACACCTGCTTCCGAATACTCTTTTTCTAATTTCCTTTCCCCGCCTCCGGTTTCCTTTTTTAAGTCCTTGACGGCATTTTTATTTGCCAAATGTTCGGCTGCCTGCCTGTCTTCAAGCCTTTTTAATATAACATGCTCTTTATCTTCATATATTTTAGAGTATATAACGACAAAATTACAGTCTTTTTTTTCAAAATAGCTAATAAATTTTTCCCTGTGCTCTTTTTTTAAAAAGGTTGCGTCGAATATTACGCTTTTACCCTCGTTAAACCGCTGGTCCCCCTCCTGAAACATATTGTCGTAAACCGTTTCGCTTGCCTTCCTGCCGTATTTGAATATTTTATCCGTAAAACCGAACATTTCCTGTCTTAATCTATCCGACTTTATGTTTTTGGCATAAAAATAGCCTGCCAGCAAATCGGAAAGGTTAGTCTTTCCGCTGCCTGACAAACCGATATTAAGAATAACAACCGGTTTTTTAAAAAACTCGATATAAAACAGGGCTAAATTTAAATGTTTCAGTCCTCCGCATGGCCTGCCTGAAAGAAGGTCGATTTTGGTTCTTACGACAGACCTGTATGCCTTAAAAAAAGGGATTATAAAAGGTTCATATTTTTCATACTTTTCTATATCTTTTTTATAGTTAAAAAATCCCTTATAATAATCAAAGAATTCGGCGGATTCGTAAAAAAAACCGTGAAACTCGAAATCCATAAGCAAGAATGCGGTATCTAAATATAAATCCTGATTTCTAAACTTCTCGTTAAACTCCACGCAGTCCATTAAACATACGCCTTTAATCCTTTCCCTGCCGATAACGGCAATATGCTCCATTCTTAAGTCGCCGTGAAGGTCTCTAATGAAGCCGTTTTTGATTCTTAAATTAACAAACTCGTTAAACATTTCCGATTGCAAAAACTCATTGTAAAACTTTTCCATATAGTTCAAAATATCAAAAAAACTTTTTATATTTACCTGTCCCTTTATATCGCCTTTAAAACTATTAAGAAGTTTCCTTACGGCTAAAAAGTTATCGTCCCAGTTCTCCTTATAAACCTCTGTTTTACCAAAACCGCTTATCCTTTTTGAAGAGTTTGCGCTTTTATGAAATAGATAAATTCTTTTGGCAACCTTTTTTAAAACATCCAATTTATTAAATTTATAATTTTTACCGCCATTTTTATTAAACGAATCCAATATATTATTTAAAAACCTTTCGTCCGCCGCATATCTCATTCTTACAAAAACATCTTTTAAGAGCCCGCCTTGAAAGCCGATAAAATAACCGCCCCTATTTTGCCTTAATTCCTGCAAATCTATATAAATGCCTGAGCAAGCCCTTCTGTTCAAAGAAAGCTCGTGCCTTGCAAAAAATTTTCTTTTTTCTAAGGACGAATAATCGACAAATCCAAAATTAACGGTTTTTTTTTGCTTATAGACAAATTTTGGCGTTATAAAAACGCGTGATATATGGGTTTGGATAATGCGGATTAAGTTTGAAGAGATTTTTTCGTATTTAGATATAGCGTTAATAATTTTTTGGGTTTCCTCGGTTTCCTCGGGGTTAGTTCTTAGCATTACCCCTCCATACCTGCTTCCTCTGCCATTTTTTTAAGTTTTTTTAACGCCTTAACCTCTATCTGCCTGATGCGCTCTTTGGTGAGATTAAAAATTAACCCTATCTCGTTAAGCGTTCTCGGCTTTTCATAGTTAAGCCCGTATCTTAAGATTATAACCTTTCTTTCTATATCGCCAAGCATGAAAAGCCATTTGTTTAAGAGTTTTAATGTTTCTATTTTATCGAGCATATCAAAAGAGGATGTGCCTTCCTCGTCTTCTTTTATAACATTTGCAAGGGCTAAATTTTGTTCGCCGTCCTGATTTTGATTTTGCGGAAAGGAAGAATCTAAAGAATAAACGTTGCCGATAAAACCTAAAATTTTTTCGAGTTTTTTCTCCTCTATTCCCATGTGTTTTGCAATTTCGCCGATATTCGGCTCTCTTTCCAGTTCGCCCGTCATCTCTTTCGCCGCCCTCGAATATTTAAAAAGGTTTTCGGAAATGTGTATGGGAAGCCTTATAAGCCTGCCGGAATTTAATATGCCCCTTTCGATAGACTGCCTTATCCACCATATAGCATAGGTTGAGAATCTGAAGCCTTTTTTAGGAATAAATTTATCTACGGCCTTCATAAGTCCGATATTTCCTTCCATAATTAAATCGTCGAACGAAAGCCCTCTCCCGAGAAATTTTTTTGCCACATTGATAACAAGTCCAAGGTTAGATTTAATCATTAAATCTCTGGCTTCCTTGTCTCCTTCCTGAACTTTTAAGGCGAGATTATACTCCTCTTCCTTTGTTAAAAGAGGGTTTTTTTTAAGATACTTTAAGTATTGACGGGATATAACATTATCATACGACCGGGGTATGGAGACTTTTTCGCTGTTTGCTAAAACTGCAGGCGGCTCGAAATCTTTATTAATTTTTGTTCTCGGCATTATAAATATAAGATAAAAGATTATAATTATTTATAATAATACAAATATAATAAAGAAAACCTTATATGGAAGAACGCTCAGGATTTAAAACCGTCCTTGCCTATAAGTCTAACAAAATTTGCAGGGGCAATATTATTAGAATACATTTTACCATTTTTTTTTTCTATTACAAAGATATTTTGTGAACCGCTCATTTCAAGGGGCATAACCATTATGCCGCCCTCGCTTAACTGGGCGAAAAGCGCCTCTGGAACATCGGGGGAACAGGCGGTAACAATGATTCTATCGTAAGGGGCATATTCTTTAAACCCGATAGTCCCGTCTCCGATAATAAATGTCACATTATGAATGTTAAGTTTTCCAAGAATATCCCTCGCCTTTAAAGACAGATCCCTTATCCGTTCTATAGTAAAAACACTCATGCAAAGCGTGGACAAAATAGCCGCCTGATAGCCCGAACCCGTTCCTATTTCAAGAATTTTATGGTTTTTATTTAAGCGAAGGGACTGCGTCATTAAAGCGACGGTATAAATGCCGGATATTGTTTGATTATGGCCTATGGGAAGCGGCGCGCCGGTATAACTTAATTCTTTTAACGATTCCTCGACAAACTTTTCTCTCGGAACGGTTCTTAGCGCATAGAGCACATTTTTATCGGTAATTCCTTTCGAAACAAGAGCCTGCTCGGTAGCCCCGTCTGCGGAGTTTTTAAAATTTACCATAAAGTTATGCCCTTAAATCCGGCAATAAGATTCATTAAGCCCTCTTTCTGTTCAGGATTTAATATTATAAAGAAAATCGATATTTTTTAATCTTTCCATTGCTTTATAATTTGTCATATCGAGGTGTATGGGCGTAACGGAGATAAGCCCGTTATGGACGGCCTCGTAATCGCTTCCCTCCACATCTTCGAACCTGATATTTTTACCCCAAATCCAGTAATATTTTCTTCCGCGGGGGTCTATCTTTTCGACGACAAAGTCCTCGAAATAACGCTTCCCCTGCCTCGTAACAAGATATTCGAAGCTGTTTTGTTTATTTATTATCGTTTGAGGAATATTTACATTGAGCAGGGTATATTCAGGTAAAGAATGCTTATGAACGGCGGAGGCAAGATTGGAAACAAATTCTGCCGCCTTTTGGAACGATAATTCAAGATTGTCTTCGAGAGAGGGGTCTTTCGGCAGATACCCGCCGCCCTTATTTACAACCAATGAAACGGCTATCGACTTTATTCCCATAATAGCTCCCTCCATTGCCGCGGACACGGTTCCGGAGTAAATGACATCGTCGCAAATATTACCGCCGTAATTTATACCGGATATGATTAAATCGGGCTTGGACTTTAAAACGGAATGAACGGCAATATTAACGGCATCCGTGGGCGTGCCGTCAACCGAAAATATGTCCGGTTTGATTTCATTGACCCTTAACGGCCTATCGATGGTTAAAGAATGTGAGCTTGCGCTTCTTTCTCTATCGGGGGCGACAATTACGACATCGGCAAACTTTTTAAGCTCTTCGAATAAAATATTTATACCAGTTGCATAAACCCCGTCATCATTTGAAAGAAGAATATTCATTACTATTTTTTTCTCGATAACAAAAGGGACTTAACAGAATTAAGTTCATTATGAATATTTTTTATAAGCTTGATATTATCGTCTTTTTGAGATGATTTTGCCTTTATCGCTTTTTTTGCCCCTTCTATCGTAAATTTTTTATTATACAAATAATCCTTTATCAGCAAAAGCTTATCGATATCGGATTTTAAATAAAGCCTGTGAGAACTTTTAGATTTATGCGGCTTTAAGAAATTGAATTCTGTTTCCCAGTATCTTATGACATAAGGCTCAATTTCTATTATTTTTGCAACTTCCCCGATTTTATAATAAAGCTTCTCATCCACCGGATCCATTTTTATATTTTTTATTTATTTTCGATTTCAAGACAACCGAGGATTTAAACTTTAGCACCTTTCTTTCGCTGATATAAATAGGTTCGCCTGTTTGGGGATTCCGTCCCTTTCTTCGCTTTTTTTCTTTGATGAGAAAACTTCCAAAACCGGTTAGTTTAACCTGTCCGTCTATTTCAGCTTCCGATTTTATAAAATCAAAAAAAGAGTTTACATAGGTTAAAGATTCGGCGGAGGTCAAGCCAACCTTACTGCGAATCTTATTTGTTAAGTCGGATTTAGTTAAAGACATTTATTATTAAGGTCCTCGTTTATTAAGGTCTAATCAGGGTTAAATTTAATAGGGCTTTAAAAATTTTAATTGGATGTTATTTCTTTAACCAAACCGGAAAACGCGGCCGGATCGGTTAACGCAATTTCAGCCAAAACCTTTCTGTTTAAATTAATCCCTTTCTTATTAAGCGCATTAATAAATTTTGAATAAGATATATCGTTTGCCCTGCATGCGGCGTTAATCCTAACTATCCATAACCCTCTGAACTGCCTTTTTTTGACTTTTCTATCTCTATAAGCGTAATTAAGCCCCTTTAAGACAGTTTCCTGCGCCGATTTAAAAAGCCTGCTTCTTGCGCCGTAATAACCTTTCGCAAGCTTTAAAACCTTTTTATGCCTTTTTTTTGTTAAAATCCCTCTTTTTACCCTTGACATTATTTAACTCCTTTTATTATAAATAAGGAACAAGCCTTTTGATATTCATAGCGTCAACCGAATTAACGACGGCGCTTTTCTTAAGTTTATTTTTTCTTTTCCGAGCCTTTGAAGTCAATATATGACTTTTGTTCGCCTTATAATGAACCACCTTTCCGTTAGCCGTAATCTTAAACCTCTTCTTTGCTCCCCTGTTGGTCTTAATCTTTATTTTAGCCATTTTAGAACCCCTTAAAATAATAAATAACGATAACTGTATAGTTTACTATGCTTTATAATAATATATTTTGCGATAAACAGGCTTATTGCGCCTTTTTTGCTTTAACCGGAACGATTACCGTGCTAAATGTTCTTTTAACATCCGGCTTAATCGGGAATTCGGGGATGCCGAATTCTTTAATATCTTCTATGACCCTTAATATTACCTTAATTCCTAAATCGGTATGCACAAGTTCTCTGCCTTTAAATGTAACGGCTAACTTTACTTTGTTTCCTTCTTTAAGAAAGTTAATTATATTTTTTAGTTTAAACCTGTAATCATGCTCATCGGTATTAGGTCTAAACTTAACCTCTTTTATGTGGATAACAACCTGTTTTTTCTTGGCTTCCTGAAGTTTTTTGTTTTGCTCGTACCTAAATTTGCCATAATCCATTATCCTGCAAACAGGAGGCGCGGCATCTTTGGACATTTCAACCAGGTCTAAAGACTTTTCCTTTGCAAGTTTAATAGCGGCAAATAAAGACATTATCCCAACCTGCTTGCCTTCTTCGTCTATAACCCTGACTTCTTTTGCCCTGATGCCTTCGTTAATATCTGTCTTAGTATTTTTTTGTATGCGAATCTCTCCTTTATTCATTAAATTATAGTTTTAAAATTATTGCATAATTCACGCTTAGTGTCAAGAAAATTTAGCATACCGTTATGCCATTTTCGCATATTTACTTTGCGGATAATCCTGCCGCAAAATATTTTTATAATAATTTTCCGTCTTTTTATCGTTTAAGTTTTTATAGCATACCGTTAAATAATATAAAGTCTTTGGAATAATGGGCATCCCGGGGTACTGCTTAAGGACAGCCTTAAACATATAAGCGGCCGGTTTCCAAAGGCTTGCGTTAAAATAGTAAAGCCCCGTAAAAAAAGTGTTTTCGGATAAGTCTATATTTATTGTTTTAATATATTTAAGAGCCGTTTTAGAATATTTCGAATAAGGATATTTCGATACCAATTCTTCGAACATAAGCTTGGCATGCTTTAAGGGACTCTGCGTTCTCCCTGCCGCCTCTTTCCTTTTATAATATGACATAGCCGCATAATACATTGCAAAAGGGGTATATTTAGAGCTGGGGTGGAGGCGGATAAAATCCATATAAGCCCCCTGCGCCTCTATGAACTTTCCCCCAAGATAATAGGCATCGCCGAGCTTTAACTCCGCTTCTTGCGTATTGCGATATGTGGGATAGTTTTCGATAAGGGCTTTAAAGTTTTTAGCCGCACTGGAATAATCATGTTTACCTGCATAAAAAAGGGCTTTTTTGTAATAAACATCGGGAGGCAGGATATGTTTTTTGACATTTTTAGCGCATCCGGTTAAAAGGATAAGCGATGCCATAAATACTGTTATTGTCATTATGGTTATAACCGATAACCGATATATTTTACTTTTCATATTACTCCCCGTTAAAATCGTTCATATAAAATACCGTGCTGCCTTTTGAAACCGCCACTTTTATTTTAACATTATAAAGATAATCGTCAACGACTATTTTTAAAGGAACCCTGACTCCGCCCTTTGGAATATAATGTTTAAAATAGATAGTCTCGAGCATCTTTTTATGTTTTACGACGGTAATTTTCTCGATAAGGTATTTTCTGTTGACATAAATATAATAACTATTATGATGACCGTGACGACCGCCGTGTTTTTTATGATATTCGAAAAAGAATCCGCCGTCCGTATTATAAAAAACATCGGAATTCTTGATTTTATAAAGGCTGTTTAAATTTAAAAAAATTCTAAACGCCCGAAAAAGTTTTTCATACAAAAGTCTTTTTCCTTGATATTTTTTCCCTGAATCAAGAAAAAAGACTTTATCTTTGCCCTTGATTATTTTAGCATAAAAAAGCGGAGTACCATACATATCAAGGATAGTAAACTTTATATATTTGTTCTTGATGTATTTATAAAGCCCTGCTTCTTCAAATGGAAAATACCCGTCGTTTGCCGTTATTACAAATCTTCCGGACATTCCTTTAAAATTTTCATAATTCTTTGCAAGCCCTGTTAAAACCTCTTTTTCAGTTTTATATGGAGTGTTAACGGGTTTTTTAAACTTTTCGGTTTTTTTAATGTAATAGCCGCATCCGCTAAAACCTAAAGATGAAAAAATTAAAATAGTAAGAATAGCGGATATAGTTATATATTTCAACTTTAAAGATTCCAAAATTTTATTAATTTAATTTTTATAAATATCCACTTTTTCATCTATTACCAATACCTCCGGCGCGTTAATGTTTCCTTTGGTAATATCCAAAAACTCAACGCGCGCCTGCTCAAAATTGTCGATATTATAAAGCTTAAAACTCTCCCTTTTAAGCAAGAACTCTCTTATTAAACCCTCGACCTCAGGCATCCCCGAACCCGACCTTCCGTATATCTTTATCATATTGTTTTGGTAAGCATAAAATCATTAGACAGGGATTTTAGAAGGCAATAAATCTTTCAACATCTTTTCTAAGATTTTTTCGATTTCGTTAAATTTTGAAATATCGGTTGAGCCGCCCTGCGCAAAGTCTCTCTTCCCGCCGCCCTTTCCGCCGACCTGCCCGTTTAAAAGTTTAACTATTTTGGATGCGTCTATACCGCCTTCGGTGGAGCAGATATAAATTAATCTCTCTTTATTAATTAAAGAAACAAAAATCACGGCGCTGTCTCCCGCGGGAAACCCCGCCCTCGATTTTAATATGTTAATCAATTCCTTAAGATCGTCCTGGGATAAATCTTCGAATTTAGAAATTAAACAGGAGGCAGAGCCGATGTTTTTAAATTCCCTGACAAGCCTTTCTGATTCAAAGGTGTTTAGTTTTAACTTAATATCGCTGTTCTCCTTTTTTAGATATTCGTAATCATAATAAAGATTGATTATTTTATTATACGCATCGGGTTTTGAAGCGCCCAGCAATGAGGCGATATTATTCAGGTTGTCCTCTTCGATATATAATTGATTTAAATAGTTGTAGCCTGTAACCGCTTCAATCCTTCTTATGCCGGAAGCAACGGAAGACTCGCGCATGATCTTAAAAAATCCTATTTCTCCCGTTCTTGATACATGCGTTCCCCCGCAAAACTCCTTTGAAACATCCCCCATCGAAACAACCCTGACCGTATCCTCGTATTTCTCGTCGAAAAAATGAAGCGCTCCTGCATTAAGCGCGGATTTGACATCAAGCTCTTCAACTTTGACCTCTAAATCGGAAAAAATATATTCATTCGTCAGAGATTCCACCTTACGCAATTCATCGTCAGAAATAGGCTTTGCCTGCGTAAAATCGAACCTCAATCTTTCCGAATCCACGGACGAACCCTGTTGAACGACATAACTTCCCAAAACGGCTCTCAAAGCGCTCTGCAAAAGATGTGTGGCGCTGTGATTCGATGCCGTTTTTTTTCTGATATTCTTATCGACCGTAAACCTTGCCGGGGCTGATGCGGTATATTTACCGAATATCCTTCCATAGTGCAATATTATGCCGCTTTTTGTTTTAAAGGTGTTGGAAACCCTTAAGCTCCCGTCTTCCCATTCTATTATCCCCTTATCCCCCGACTGACCGCCCCCGTCCGGATAAAACGGGGTAATATCGGATATTGCATAGCAGGCATCGCCGTCTTCCAGTCTCCCCGTTAATTCACCCGATTCATTCAAAAACCCAAGTATTTTGCCGTGAGCGTCAAGATTGTTATACCCGGTAAAGTCTGTCCTTGGAAAATTTAAATCGACATCTAAAATGTTAAATTTTTCCTTTTTTTGTTTTGAACCCTTTTTCTGAATATCCATAAGTTCGTCGAATCTTTTTAAATCTAAAGACAGATTATTTTCCGATGCGATATCTATAGCCATATCTAAGGGAAAACCGTTAGTGTCGTAAAGTTTGAAGATAAAGTCGCCCGGTATAATTTTCCCCCTGTTGTTTTTTAACTCCGATATTTTTTCTTCGAGAAGTTTTAAGCCGAAACCGACCGTATCGTTAAATTTATCGTACTCTTCGGACATTATCTTCTCAAAAACCGTGATGCCGTCCCTCACTTCGGGATAAAACCCGCCCATTACAATTACGACGATATTTCCCAAATATATTAAGTTTTCCAATGTTAGATTTAGCCTTAAAGAAAATCTGATAAGACGCCTCATTATCCTTCTAAAGACATATCCTCTGCCTTCATTTGACGGGAAAACCGATTCCGCAGCCAAAAACATCGATGTCCTGATGTGGTCGCTTATCACTCTAACGGCTGTATCGTAATTTTCGTCGCCGCTGTTATACATTCTGCCCGTGATGCCGTCTATCTCGGTTATATACGGCTTAAAGACATCGGTGTCATAATTTGATTTTACATTCTGTAAAACCCTCACAATTCGTTCGAGCCCCATGCCTGTATCTATCGACGGTTCCGGAAGCCTTGCAATGGAACCGTCTCTTTCTTTGTTAAATTCCATAAAAACAAGATTCCAAATTTCCAGATATCTCCCGCAATCGCAATTTATATCGCACTCTTTATGACCCGGCTCGGAATAACCCGTATCGAAAAATATCTCGCTGGAATAGCCGCATGGACCTGTTTCCCCCATCTGCCAGAAATTCGAATCGTCTCCAAGCTTATAAATTTTACTTTCGTCAAATCCGATAATATCCCTCCATATCGAATACCCCTCCTCATCTTTTTTGTGAACCGAGACATAAAGATTATTTTCGTCCATCTCCAGAATGTCTTTTAAGAACTTATATGCAAAGATAACGGCATCCTTTTTAAAATAATCCCCGAAAGAAAAATTTCCAAGCATCTCAAAAAAGGTATGATGACGGGAAGTCTTACCCACATTTTCCAGGTCGTTATGCTTACCGCCCGCCCTCATGCATTTTTGGACGGTTACGGCTCTTAAAAACGGCGGTTTAACCTGACCCGTAAAATATTCTTTAAATTGAACCATGCCGGCGTTAGTAAACATAATGGACTCGTCGCCGGCAGGAATTAAAGAGGAACTTGGCACAAAGGCGTGGCCTTTTTCCTTAAAATAGTTTATAAATATTTCTCTTAATTCGCCTGATAGTAAATTTTTCATCGGTAAAAAACCCTTGACCCTTCTAATCGACTGAACTTATATTTAAAATGTTTTCGATAACATTAGAAGAAAACCCTCTGCGCTGCAAAAAATCATATAACTTTTTTTTGAATATCAGGTCGTTTTCCTTATATTTAATTAATGAAACCGTTTTTTTGTTTAACGCTTTGACGGCTATATCCTTTTCTTCGTCTTTAGTGTAAAATTTATCGATAAGTTCATCTGCAAGCTGCTTATTTATTCCTTTTTTATATATATCATAACTTAATTTTATTCTTCCGATAAGTTTCTTCTTGCCGCTTTCTATAAGTCGTTCGGCGAAGGTTTCATCATTTATATAGCCGTATTCCCTTAATTTTTTAACCGTCCTGCTTATTTCGCCGGTCGAAAATTTTTTTTTAATCAACTTTTCCAGCATCGATTTTTCCGAATAAGATCTTATGGAAAGAAGTTTAAGGGAATAATCCAAAGGCGTCCCCGCCGTCTTTAATTTTCTTTTCGATATATTATTCGAAGATACTTTCAACTCTTGCTACCCCAAACGGCTGCCTTACCGCCCAAAGACAAAGACCCGTCCATACCCTCGTCCGTTGCGTTTACGCCGGATATTAATAAAGCAAGGTCGTTTGGCGAAGTGGACTGCGCTAACGCATCTTCATAAGTAATCAGACCTGCCTTATAAAAATTATAGAGGGATTGGTCAAATGTCTGCATTCCATATTGAATATTGCCGCTTTTTATATAGTCCCTGATGCTTGTCGTCTTATTTTCATCGGCAATGCAGTCTTTTATCGTTTCCGTTCCGACCATTACCTCGATGGCCGGAAGCCTGCCTTTTTTATTGGCTCTGATAATAAGGCGCTGCGATATTACGGCTGAAATTACCGACGCAAGCTGTATCCTTATTTGTTTTTGCTGATACGGCGGAAAAACCGCGATAATTCTGTTAATGGTTTCCTGCGCATCGAGGGTGTGAAGCGTGCTCATAACAAGATGCCCTGTTTCAGCCGCCGTTATCGCGGTCTCGATAGTTTCGAGGTCTCTCATCTCGCCGACTAAAACAACATCGGGATCCTGCCTTAAAGCTTCTCTTAAGCCGTGCGAAAAGGAATAAACATCCATGCCTAATTCACGCTGGTTTATTATAGCTTTTATATCTTTATGCAAATACTCTATCGGATCTTCTATCGTTATCATATGAACTGCCTTATTTTTGTTAATATAATCTATCATCGATGCAAGCGTAGTCGATTTTCCGCTTCCGGTAATACCCGTTACAAGAACAAGTCCCCTTTCCTTTAGCGCAATAGATTTGATAACTTTCGGAAGATTTAAAGAATCAAAAGAAGGAACGCTGAACGGTATATACCTCATTGCCACGCTTATGGAATTTCTCTGGGAAAATATATTTACCCTGAACCTGCCGACTTCGGACAGGCTGTAAGCCAAATCCACATCCCTGTTTTCCTGAAATACCTGAAGCTGATGTTTGTCCATCATGCTCGAGGCAATTTTTTCGATCACATCCTTCGACAATATGCCAAAACCCTCTTGACGATAAATTTCCCCGTCTATTCTAAATATAGGGTATGAATTTACCTTAAGGTGCACATCGGATGCACTCATATCGGTAGCTGTTTTCAAAAGCTTTTCTATAAAAGACGGCTGTTCATTCATAAGTATTCCTCCGGAGGTTAATATTTGTCCAAATCCGGAAATAAAATTTTTTATTTATATATTTATTTAAGGTTAAATTTTCCCATAATTTTAGAATATATCTCGTCCCTCAAGGCAGGATTATTTTTAAGCGTTTCTTTAGCCGCTTCCCTTCCCTGTCCCAGCCTTTCCTTGCCGTAGCTAAACCATGTTCCGGCCTTTTCTATTATGCCGTTATCTGCCCCCAAATCGACCACATCCCCCTCAAGCGATATTCCGCTGTCGTATATTATATCAAATTCGGCTTCTTTAAACGGCGGAGCGACTTTATTTTTAACAATCCTCGCTTTTGTGCGGGAACCGACTACCTCATCCCCTTTTTTAATGGAGCCTGTTCTTCTTATGTCTATTCTTACCGAAGAATAAAACTTCAGGGCATTTCCGCCTGTCGTAGTTTCCGGAGAACCGAACATAACTCCTATTTTCATCCTTATCTGATTTATAAAAATAACGGCGGTGTTAGATTTTGCTATTGCCGATGTGAGTTTTCTTAAAGCCTGCGACATCAGCCTTGCCTGAAGACCCATATGCGCATCCCCCATTTCGCCTTCTATTTCGGCCTTTGGAACAAGCGCCGCAACGGAATCTATAACCAGCACATCTACCCCCCCTGAACGGACAAGCGAATCCGCAATTTCTAACGCCTCTTCACCTGTGCCTGGCTGAGAAACCAATAAATCGTCAACATTAACTCCTATTTTTTTGGCATAATGTAAATCGAGGGCATGCTCGGCATCGATAAAAGCGGCAATCCCTCCCTTTTTTTGGGCTTGGGCGACGATTTGAAGCGTAAGGGTGGTTTTACCTGAGGATTCCGGTCCGAATATTTCAATAACCCTGCCCTTTGGTATCCCGCCTATACCCAGCGCAATATCTAAAGATAAAGACCCGGTCGGAATGGCTTGAATATTTTCGGCAGGCGGCTTACCGCCAAGTTTCATTATGGCGCCTACGCCAAACTGTTTTTCTATTTGAGAAATGGCTAAGTCCAAAGCTTTAAGCTTTTGCTCGTTTACAGGCTCCTTAACCTTATTATCTCTGCTATCTGCCGATTTTGAAGACATTTTGACTCCTTTATTCATATAATAATTATTCTTTAACTAAATTATAGGCAATCGCCCGCCCCCGAAACTTTGCGGGGAGGACATACAACTTTTATTAAGCCGATTCATTAAAAGTTATAGCTTAAAAAGAAAATAATATCAAGTTAAATTATGGTTAATATTATTAGTTTAGCATTCTTCCTTTATTAAAGACAAGGGTGTTCCGCTAAGCAACCTGTAAATCCAAAACAAAGCCATTTTTGCCGTATAAGCCTTAACATCAAGCCTTGAGCCTGTAAACAAATATTTTCTTACTTCTTTTACTTTGGCCGAGGATAAGGCTATAAAAACCGTTCCCACAGGATAATTGTCGTACTGCGTTTTTGGTCCCGCAAAACCGGTTACCGCAAGACCGATATCGCTTTGAGCCTTTTTTCTTACCTGATTTGCCATCTCCATAGCGCAGCTTTCGGAAACCGCCCCGTCTTTTTCTATAATGCCGCTATCAACCCCCAGTATATCGGTTTTGGAATAATTTGAATATACTACGCCGCCGTAAATAAAATAACCGGATGAGCCGGGTAAATCGGTAAGCTTATTGGATATATAGCCCCCCGTCAAAGACTCGGCCAAAGCAAGGCTGACGCCCTTTTCCCTGAGCAAATAAGAACAGACTATATTGAGCTCGTCGTCGTCATAACCGTAAAGATATTCCTTGAATATTCCTAAGACTGCCGCATCGGCCGCTTTTATATTTTCATTAAGTTTTTGCGTTGAAATCCCGTTTATATAGACGCTCAAAATAATCTCGCCGTAAGAATATTCAAAATTAAAATTATATTCCGAATCGTTCTTTAATCTTTCAAAAAGCCTTTCGAATTCCTTTTCTTTTAAACCAAACAGCTTATATTTCCTGGATTTTATAAAATAATTAATTCCCAATTTCCCGAGCATTTTTCCCAAAATATGGCTTTTGAACATATTGACGGCGTTTTTAGGTTCAAGCGGCATAGCGGCAAAAAATATAGGCTCCGTCAGATAAAAACCGGAAATTCCGGAGTTTTGATTGGGAATAATAAAAGAATTCTCAGGAAAATAACATGCCTTTTCATTTGAGGAGTTTAACTGCTTTTTATTAAATTCATACACAAGCCTCATTAAATCTGCGGCATCCTTGCTTCTCGCCAGCCCTTTTTTAAAAACCTCGGAGGCGATATTTTGGGTGATACAAGTATCTTCCTTCATTCCCCCGCAAACTATCACAAACGAACCCTCCGACGCCATATATGACATTACCTTGTAAATACCGTCTATTTCGGTTTGAGGAAGTATAACAGCCTCTTTAAATCTAAGGTTATAGTGTAAAAGCACCTCCGATAGACCCTTAATAGCCTCTCCTGCATCGGCAAAATTATAATCATCCGCTATGACAAGAATCTTAATATCCATTTATTTTACTTGCCTCAAAGTTAAAAATTAAATACCGGCGGTTAAAAGAATTATAAACCTCAAAATAATTGCCGAAAATATGGCGGCAACGACATCGTCCAGCATTATGCCTAATCCGGAGCCCATTTTTTCATCCACATATCTAATGGGAAAAGGCTTTAATATATCAAAAACCCGAAACAACAAAAGCCCCGCAAACGCGTAAAGAATCGAAAAGGGCAGCCAGAATCCCCCCGCCATGGTTATAAAATATCCCAGAACCTCGTCGATAACGACGGGCGGCGGATCTTTAACCTTGAGCAGCTTTTCCGCTCTGGAGGAATAATACACTCCGGCAACAAAAACAAACAGGCAGATTATTATATATTCGTACGGGTTTAGCAGTCTCATTAATAAGACATATACAATAAAGCCTGCAATAGAACCGGCCGTTCCCGGCGCGTAAGGGAATAAGCCGACATAAAAAAAGGTTGAAATCAATATCGGTAAATTAAATTTTTTCATAAAAATTATGCCGACTGAAATTTATATCTTCTCATCTTTATATTTAAAAGTATCGCGACCGCCGACATATCTACGATAATGGATGTTCCGCCGTAGCTAAAAAACGGCAGCGGAACACCGACAACCGGCAGTAAGCCAATCGTCATGTAAATATTTATTATCGTATGAAGCGCAAGTATGCTGAGCGCTCCGGCCCCAAGCAAAAATCCCTGTATTTTTTTTGTCTGATATACGATTTTAAATCCCCTTATTATGAGTATAAAATATAAAACGATAAGAACTAATCCTCCGATAAAACCAAACTGCTGAGAAAATGTGGAAAATATAAAGTCGGTATGCTTTGCGGGTAAAAAATTTAAAGTGCTCTGAGAACCATTGCCGAATCCGTTCCCAAAAAGCCTTCCCGCTCCGACCGCAACCTCCGATTGTATTATATTGTAGCCGGCTCCCAAATAATCTTTAGCGGGATGTAAAAAAATCAGTATCCTGCTTTTTTGGTACGACTTTAAATGAAACCATAAAACAGGTCCTAAAAATAGCGCTATGCCGGTTAAAATTAAAATAGCGGTTCTTTTAACGCCTGCAAGATAAATTATGATAATACCGACAAAAAAAACTATTAACGCCGTCCCTAAATCAGGCTCTTTAGCAATTAACAGCGCGGGCAAAAGTATTATAATAAACGGAATTATCAATTCCTTAACGGAATAACAATTTCTGTTTTCATAAGAGGTTAAATATTTAACAAGAGCGAATACCAATCCAATCTTCATAAATTCGGACGGCTGAAACGAAAGCATGCCGAGAGAAATCCAGCGGGAAGCGCCGTGGGTAATTCTGCCCTTTAGCAGCACGGCTATTATTAATATGAATATAAATCCATAAATATAATAGGCAACTTCTATAAGGGTGTTATAATCTATTGATATAATTGCAAACATCAGGAAATAGGCTATCATAAGCCAGATAATCTGCTTAATTACATAAGGGTCAAAAAAGTCTTTATGGTTTACGCTTAACGACCCGTAAAGATTTATAATGCCTATAAAAGAGATTATAATAACGGTAAAAAATATTACAAAATCAAAATTTTTTGCGTATTCGTTGTCTAATAATTTCATAAATCACCCTCCCCTGACCCCCCTCCCTCTCGTAAAAGGAGGTGGATAAGGAATTAAAAACTTGTATAGATAAAGCTCGGCACTTTGCTTTTACTCTTAACCTTGCCGTTAACTTTTTTGCGGACGGGCGGCTTCCATAAGCCTTTTTGTTCCAAATATTTTTCGACTATTTTTTTAGCTATGACCGCCGCATTTGCGCCGAGAAAATTTGCATGCATATCTAAAACGACAACGGCTATTTTTGGATTTTTAAGCGGGGCAAACCCGACAAACCATGCATTGTCCCTGTATTTTCTCGGTATCTTTTTAATGTCGTAAATCGAATAGGTTTTCGATATAATCTGCGCCGTTCCCGTTTTTCCGCAAAAAGTTATACCGTCGATCCTGCCGTTTACCGCGGTTCCGTAGTCTTTGTTCACGACATCGCAAAGCCCCTTTTTTACCGCCGATAAATAACTTTTTTTAATATCTATATGTTTGATAAGCTTCGGCTTCATCTCTTTTAAAATCCTGCCGTTCTGCGAGACGATTTTTTTTAGCAAATAAGGCCTGTACATATTTCCGCCGTTGGCGATAGTGCTATACGCCGTTATAAGCTGAATCGGGGTAACGATATCGTAGCTTTGCCCGATAATTGCCGAAAGGGTGGAACCTTTATACCAGTGCCTGTGATATATTTTATAAACAAGCTGCCTCGTCGGTATAAAACCGGGGTTTTCATCGGGCAGGTCTATTCCCGTCTTTTTTCCGAAACCAAACTTAAACGCATAATTTGCCAGTTTATTCACGCTTATTTTTACCCCTATAGAATAGAAATAAGTATCGACGGACTCCGCAATTGCCCTGTAGAGATTTATTTTAGATTTCTGGTTGGGATTCCAGTTGTAAAAAACGGCATTGCCCAGTTTAAAAGTGGAACCGGAATAAATTTTTTCTTTCGGCGTTATTAAATGCAAAGAAAGGGCCGCTAAAGCGCCTATTACTTTAAAAGTGGAACCGGGGGCAAGCGCATTTTGAATAGCTTTGTTTTCTAAAGGATGCTGGTCGTTTTTTATAATTTTATCCCAGCGTTTTTGGCTGATCCCTTCGGAAAAATAAAACGGATTAAAAGAAGGCGTGGAAACCATGGCAAGTATTTTTCCGTTGTTTGGATTTATGGCAATTATCGCCCCTTCTCTTTTTTTCATAAGTTTATACGCAAGCCTTTCGAGCGGCAAATCAAGAGTCGTATATAAATTTGCCCCCATGACAGGCTTTTTGATAATAATTTTGCCGATAGGCTCGCCATGGGAATTTACGACAATCCGTTTTTCCCCGTCTTTGCCGCGCAAATATTTTTGGTAATAATATTCAAGTCCCGTTTCACCTACAATATCGGAAGAATTAAGATAATCGTATTTTTTTTCTTTAAGCTGCGAAGACGAAACGGGGCCGACATATCCGAAAATTTGGGCTCCGATTTTCTTATAAGGGTAGTGCCTTATCGGAATTTTTGCGATAAAAAAACCGGGTAAAAACAGCTTGTTTACTTCAAACTTCGATAACTCCTTAACGGAAATATTGCGCATAAGAATAATCGGTTCATAAGAGGGTAAAAACTCCTCCTTTTTAACCGTCTTTAAAAACTTATTATAATTCTGATGCATTAACCTTGCTAAAAATATTAATTCCGCCTTTAAATTTTCTATATGCGCAAGGGTAATTGCAATGTTAAACGAGGATTCGTTATCTACGAAAATTTTACCCTTGCTTGAAAGTATATTGCCCCTTGGAGCCGTAAGATATATAATTCTGGTGGCATTATTCTTTGCCAGCTTATAATAATAACCGCCCTTAATTATCTGCAAATAAAATAATCTGGCAATTAAAATAAAAATTAAAACTGTGAATATGATGGCCAATAAATTAATCCTGTTTTTTTGCCCTTTCAATATTCCGTTTTCATTATATAATGACGACATATTATATTTATCCGCATAAAATTTTTGACAGTTTATCGTGGATTAGGCCGTTAGACGCCAGTATCCTGCGGTTATAAATATTAAGCGGTTTTTGGCAGAAATCGCTTACGATGCCGCCCGCTTCCTTAACCATTAAGCTTCCTGAAGCCATATCCCACGGATTTAAATTGAGTTCCCAATATCCGTCGAGAAAACCCGCAGCGGTATAGCATAAATCGAGAACGGCGGACCCCAGCCTTCTAATGCCTCTGACGCTGATAGAAATATCCCTGAAATGATCAAAATTGTTATCCGGATTCGTCTTTTTATCGTAAGGAAACCCCGTCGATAAAAGGCTTTTTTCGAAACAATCGTTTTTTGAAACATTTACCTTTTTCCCGTTGAAATATGCCCCCTGCCCGCTCAAAGCATAAAAAAGTTCATTTAAAACAGGATTATAAGCACATCCCAGTACAATTTCCGAATCTACTTCAAGCGCAATGGAAAAACAAAAAATTGGAACCCCGTGGGCGTAATTGGTGGTCCCGTCTAAGGGGTCTATAATCCATTTAAATTTAGTTTCGTTTGAAATAAGAGTGTTTTCTTCTTCCGCCAGAATAGAATGATGCGGAAATGCTTTTTTAATGCTGCCGACGGCTAAATGCTGCGAGGCGATGTCAACCTCCGTAACAATATCCACGGGTCCCTTATATTTAATGGAATGTGTTTTCCTGAAGGATTTAGATATAATTTTACCGCAATCTTTTGCAAGGGATACCGCAAAATCCAAAAATTTTTCCATATCCATTGAATCATGGCCGGGTCTTAACATTGAGCGCAGAGCGAACCTCGTTTGACATTTTCCGTTTTTAATATAGGCGCTATATTGTGTAACCTTCCAGGTCTATCGCGACATATTTAAAACCGGTATCCTTAATATCTTTTATCAGGCTGTCTATTGAACCTGAATTAACAAGTAACGCCGCATGTTCCTTAGGTAATTCTATTTTAGCAAGTTTACCGTAATGACGAACCTTAGCCTCTTTAAAACCATTTTCCGCTAAAATCTCTTCCGATGCGGCAATCATCTTAATTTTATCATGCGTTATTATGTTTCCAAACGGTATTCTTGTCGCAAGACAGGTCGTTTGAGGTTTATCCCATATATCTATGCCAAAAAATTTTGACGCCTGCCTTATATCCGACTTGCAAAAATAAGCCTCTTTTAGGGGAGATAAAATATCGAATTCCTTTTCGGCAAGCATGTCCGGTCTGTCGTTTACTCTCAAAGCATCGTCCGCATTGGTTCCAACCGCCGCGCCGTATGTTTTTGGGATATAGGCCGTTATCGTTTTAAACAGCGAGATTTTGCAAAAATAACACCTCATCCTGTCATTTTTAATATAAGATTCCTCTAAAAATTCTGAAGTTCTTACGACTATATGTTTTATTTCAAGTTCCTTAGCCCTTTCTTTGCAAAAACTAAGCTCTTTTTCAGGGATGGCAAAAGAATTTCCGGTAATAGCGATAACATTTTTATTGCCGAGAACCTTTTTTGACATAAATAATAAAAATGTAGAATCGATTCCGCCGCTAAACGCAACGGCAATCTTTCCCGTATTTTCTATTAACTTTTCGAGATTGTTTATCTTATCTTTTAAGATATTCTCCATCTTAGAAATTAAAGGCGGCAAGCGCTTTTTTATTTATCTTGATGCTTGTTTTCGATTCAAGATAGTTTACATAATTATATAAAAATTCCTGTTCCTTTTGAAGCGCGTATGCCTCCTTTTGCTTTAACATTGCATTCTTTTTATTTTTACCGCTATTTACGGCCACATACTTCGGAAAATAAACCTTCGATACCTTAATTACGGCAAACCCGGATTTCACGGGAAAAACCCTGCTTATCACGACATTAACGGGGGTTGAAAAGATAGCCTTCGATATATCTTCGTTTAACCCATACTTTTTAAAATAACTTGACTTGGCAAGGTCAATTTCGGAATATAACGGGGCAGATTTTACGGTTCCTTTAAATTCTTTTGTCAACCCTTTAAAATTATTGTTAGATAAAATAGACCTTTGAAGGAAACTATTTGCGTCCTTTTGAGATTTAAAAATCGCAATTTCGAAGGCAACGGATTTATTGTCGATACTGTAATTGTCAAAAAACTGTCCGTCAGCCATACTGAAAGATTCTCCTATTATTCTTCTGATGTAAGACCTTGCTGTTTCGGATTTATAAGTCTTTTCGAAAGCGGACGGCGTGGTGTGGTTTGCCAGCAAAACGGAATTGAATAGTTTATTGCTAAACTCCCCGTTTTTTTGAAATGCGGAAAATAAGGCGATATTTCTTGCTATAAAACCTTTAGAGACATAAATTCCAAATGTATCTGTTCTGGATTCAAGAACTTTATCAGCGATTAACGAAGATAGCGCCTCCCCCGATAAATTCAGTTCTTTTAATTGTTTTTGGCTTAATTTATTGCCGTATAACCGTTCATATTCATTTTCAAGCGATCCGTAATACCTGTTAAATTCATCCATAGAGATTCCTTTGCCGTTGACGGTGGCGACATCCGAGGGCGCAACTCCCCCGCCCGTCCCGATGATGTAAGGAAGAAAACTAAAACCCACGACAAACAACACCCCTACAAGGATTGTAATAACCTTGCCTAAGGCAGAGGCATAAAATTTTCTTAAAAAATCCAGCATAATGGTTTAAAACCCCTCAAAGAATTTTATCTATTTTTTGTCCCGATTAGTGAAATAAATGAAAATGCCATACAGTTTTATTTTATATGGCAATACAATTTTATGCAAATAAAAAATGAGACATGCCTAAAATCTAACCCTTGCTAATCAAAAATTATTTTATTTCTTTTTAAAAAAATTTTATAACCTATCTTTTTAAAGACTAAAAATATCAACGGAGAAATTAGTGAAGTAGTTATGGATGCGGGAAGGCTGTATAAAAGAAAAAAATTCAGGTAATTAAAATGAATGCCGATGGAGTAAAAAACTATTAAAAAGAGCATAAGGTAGTAAATTATAGATGAAAAAAAGGTTATTAAAATCTCGTTCATAGAATTTTCCGCCGAAACTTTCCGCCATAGAACATAAGAAACGCTGTAAGAGACGACGCCGGCAAGCGAGAAAACCGCCGGATTCAAAGCGGTCATAGAACCGTAAATGTAAAATAACAGATAAGATAATATTACGCCGGGATAGACATCTAAATATGCCGAAAGATATATTAAAGTTATAAGGGAAAGATTTGGGAAAATGCCGATTTTATTAAAATTATTAAAATTATTTGCTAGCACTAAGGATATTAGTATTAAAAACAAAGAAAAACAAAATATGTAAATATATTTTACCGTATTATTCTTCGACAAGGACATGTTTGGCATTAAATAAATTTTTATGGGGAATTATCGTTATTCTTTGAAATATTTTATACCCTCTTCTTTTTACCGAAGATACTTTACCGACATTTATGCCCGAGGTAAAAATCCCTCCCAGTCCCGAGGTTAAAATTTCGTCGCCCACATCGACTTTTTGGGAATTAAATACGAACCGCATTTTAAGATAGCCGTTTCCAAGCCCCTGCGCTATGCCAAGGGTTCCCGTATTTGCATCCACTACGGAAAAGACGCATTTAGGATTGGTAACCGGGATAACTTTCGCATTATTATTTCCTTCGTAAACAACCCTTCCGACAACACCGCTGTAAGAGATAACCCCGTCTCCCACCTTAATCCCGTCTTTCTTCCCTTTATTTATACGAAGGCTGTTCCACCACCCTTCTATCCCGTGAAGCGTGACGGATGCGGGAATGGATTTTTTGGATATGGTGTCTTTTAAAAATAAAAGGGCCTTGAGTTTTTCATTTTCTATCTTATATGCTCTGTATTTATTTAATTTATATTTAATGATTTTTATTCTGGCTTTAAGCAATTTATTATCGCTTTTGACGGACAGGATATTTAAATAATTTCTGTATAATGTTTGGGAAATATTTAACGGATAGTCTGCCGCTTTATATATATTATATAAAGAATTGTTTATAAAATTAGAAAACAAGCCGCCAAATTTAAAACCGCTGATAGAGAGGATATATAATGAAACGGATATTGCAACGACCGCAAATAGGACTATCACATCCTTATATTTTTTAATCTTTACATTTTTAAAAAATTTTCCCACAACTAATTCTCAAGCATTATATCTTTTAACACATTAATTTCGTTTAACGCTTTGCCTGCCCCCCTTACGACGCATGTAAGCGGATCGTCTGCTATTATAACGGGAAGCTCGGTATGTTCCCTTATAAGTACATCGATGTTTTTTAAAAGAGCCCCTCCGCCGGCAAGAACGATTCCCCTGTCAACGATGTCGGACGAAAGCTCCGGCGGTATATTTTCAAGGGTGGTTCTTATTGCATCGACTATCTGGCCCGCCGGTTCCGATATTGCTTCCAGTACTTCCGACGATGTTATCTCGATAATTTTAGGTATTCCGCTAACCAGGTCCCTCCCCTTTATGTTCATTTTCGATTCTTCTTCGACGGGATAGACCGTTCCTATCGTCATTTTTACGAGCTCGGCGGTTCTATCTCCTATAAGCAGGTTATACTTTTTCTTAACATACTGTATAATGGCATCGTCTATCTTGTCGCCCCCGACCCTGAGCGATTTAGCGTAAACTATACCCGACATAGAAATCACGGCAACCTCCGTTGTGCCTCCCCCGATATCGACTATCATATTGCCGGCGGCTTCCGTAATTGGAAGTCCCGCTCCAATGGCGGCGGCAACAGGTTCTTCCAGAAGGTAAACGACCCTTGCCCCGGCGGCTTCCGCTGATTCTTTAACGGCTCTTCTTTCGACGGCGGTAATACCCGAAGGAACTGCCACGATAACCCGCGGCCTTATCATTGTCTTTCTGTTATGAATCTTTCTTATAAAATATTTAAGCATGGCTTCGACAACCTCGAAATCGGCAATCACGCCGTCTTTCATGGGTCTGATAGCAACAATGTTTCCGGGCGTTCTGCCAAGCATTTTTTTGGCGTCTTTCCCCACGGAAAGAATCTTTTTGTCCCCCCGCGAATCGATATGTACCGCAACAACGGACGGTTCGTTTGAAACGACGCCTTTATCTTTAACATAAATAAGCGTATTTGCGGTACCGAGGTCAACCGCAAGGTCGTTACTGAATAAGCCGATTAAATTGTCAATAAACATAACATTCCCTCTTTATCATATAAAATAGAATTTTTTTGATTTTTATCCAAATATCTTTTAGATGTTATACTATCTTATTTTTTTTGGCAACAAAAAAAGTTAATTTTGATTTTTAATGTCAGTTTTGCTAATATGGATAGCTATGGAAAAAATTTTAGTTTCGGATATAAAAGAAAATCAAAAAGTCGAATCTATTTTTCTTGTTAAAAGCAAATCCCATGCTACCGGAAAAACGGGAAAGCCTTATATCTATCTCAAACTATCCGATAAAACGGGTGAAATTAAGGGATACATTTGGGATAACATCGAAAAATACAATGAACTCTTTGATGCCGGAGACTTAATTAAAATAAAATCAAAATCGAATATATTTCAGAATGAGCTTCAGCTTAGCATTTCGGAACTGGAAAAGCTGGACGGAGCCGGCATAGACGAAAATATTCTCAGGCTGTTTCTAAAATCAACCAAATATGACATAGAGACTATGTTTTCGGAACTTTCAAACCTTTTAAGCGAAACGCTGACCGATGAATACATTATACAACTTACCGAAAAATTTTTAAACGACGAGAATTACATTAAAAAATTAAAAACAATGCCTGCCGCAAAATCCATTCATCACGGTTATATAGGGGGGCTGCTCGAACATACTTTGAGCATGTTAAAGATCGGGCTTTTTCTCTCAAAACACTATGGAACAGGTGTAAATAAGGATATCCTGATTGCGTCTATTCTCCTTCATGATGTCGGTAAAATGGAAGAGTTAAGCAATAAAAACAATATAACGGAATATTCCGATGACGGAAAACTATTGGGACATATAGTTCTTGGGGCAAACATTATAGATAAAAAAATCGATGAAATTCAGGGTTTTCCTAAAAATTTAAGGACGCTGCTGCTCCACTCCATTATATCCCATCACGGGGAATTGGAATTCGGCTCGCCAAAAAGGCCAAAAACCGTTGAGGCTCTTTTGCTTCATTTTATAGATAATATGGATGCAAAAACAAATCAATTCATAGATGCGACGGAAAGCCAGAACACGCCGTGGAGTCCATATTCAAAACAGCTTGACAGGTACTTATTAAATTCAAAAATATTTTATTCGCAAAAATTAAAAGAAACGGAACGGCACGCACGGAGCAAGGCAATGAGCAGTCTTAAGGGTTATCCGGATGCCGAAGAAGAAAACGGCGCAGGCTATAAAGACATAAATGAAAAAAAAGACGGCAATAATGATGCCGGCAATGACGATAATAATTCGAACGAAGTCTTTACCGGCGAATTATTTTGAGGCAGGCTATCCCACATCGTTATATTTGCGGAGTTTAAACTTTACGCCCAATTTATGGGCAAGGTTTTCGACATATGGGATATCGAGGCCGGGCAAATCGACGGCGGTTGCGGTAACCTCTTTTATGTATTTTTTCGATTCTTTTATGAAGGAGATAACCCCGGTATAAGCATCTGTCCCTTTCTCGTTCAAATTTGGAAGACAAATCCTGTCGTAAAAATCGCTGTTATGAGCATTAAGGCTGACACTCACGCTATCTATAAGACCTTCTAATTCATGCGCGATGTTCCGGTTATAGACGGCGCCGGCTAACCCGTCCGTATCGAGCCTCACTTTTATTCCGCCGCCCCCTTTTTCTTTGACGGCCTTTGCGACATCCTTAAGGGTTGCCAGCCGCAGTGTCGGTTCTCCGAGTCCGCAAAAAACCGCCTCGTTAAAATCATAGTAATGGAAAACGGACGAAATAACCTCCGAAGCGGAAGGTTCTTTTTTTAATTCAAGGTTGTAACCCCGGACATTGAAATTATTCTGTCCGTTTTGATTTTGATATTTCGGACAAAAGGAGCATCGGTTGGTGCATTTATTTGTTAAATTTATATAGACCGAGTTTCTAATTTTATAAGCAACGGCGGGATAAAAGCCCTGTACCCCGTCAATGGAAAAAAGATTTACGGTGTTTTGCACCGTAAGCTCATCGAATCTTTTTTGTTCAATTCCTTTTAATCCGGCAATCTCCTGCAAGACAAAACGAACATACGACGGCTCGTTCCTTTTACCCCTAAAAGCCTGCGGCGCAAGATAAGGGCTGTCCGTTTCCGTTAAAATCTTTTCATCGGGAATATTCTTTGCCGCCAACCTGATATGTTCATTTTTTTTATATGTAATATTTGCCGAAAAAGAGATAAAAAAGCCTAATTTTATAAATTCCATGGCAATGTCTAAATCGTCAGCCGAAAAGCAGTGTATGACGCCGCCAAAAAACCCTGCCGGCGTATTTATGCAGCTCTTTAAAATATCGAGGGCCTCCTTATAGGCATCCCTTATGTGAACTATAATGGGAAGCCTGTTGGTTAAAGCAAGTTCTATCTGGAACCTGAATAGTTCTTCCTGCAATCTTTTGATTTCATTAATATCCCCCGCGAGCCTTCCGTTAAAAAAATAATCAAGTCCAATTTCGCCCACGGCAACAATCTTTTCCCTGTTATTCGAATAGTAATTTTCAAACGATTTCAGGATGCCCTCAAAATTAGTATAAGGGCTTTTAGGATGAACCCCGAGCGTGGTATAAATAAAATCGCGGGAGTTGACAATATCCATGGTTTTTCCTATTCTTTCGTTTTGAGCTAAAGAACCTATGGAAATGGCGTGCGTTACGCCGTTTTCGCGCATTCTGTCTAAAACGGATTGAAAATCGCTTTCAAAATCAGGCATTTCTAAGTGGCAGTGTGAATCTATCATGTATTTATTATCTTTGGAAATAAAATTTCCCTGCTTTCGTTGATTTTATGCCCGTCTTTAAATAATACCCCGCTGCTGTCAAAAATATTTTCCGGAACGATTGAAGACTTAAAAAATGCAAAAGCCTCCACATTCAATATCTTGCTAATTCTTGCCGCCGTATCCGGCATAAACGGGTATATTAAATATGATATGCAATATATCGAAATAACCGCGCTTCTTAAAATTTTATATAAATTTCTTTTGCCTTCCGGCAAAGATTTATCTATTTTCCATGGAGCGCTATCGTTTATATATTTATTTACCGTATTGATAAATTTAAAAGTTTCTTCCAAAATCCTTGCAAAATCATAATTGTCATATCTTTCGTTCAGGGTAGAGGTTATATCGCAAATCGCTCTGCTTAAATGTTCATCGATGCTCCCCGCTTCGCCGAAACCCGGCAATTTGCCCCCCGTATATTTTTGAAGCATGGCAGTTGTCCTTGAAACTAAATTTCCCAGATCGTTTGCAAGCTCGGAATTATATCTTGTAATGAAATTATCCATATTAAAATCGCCGTCCAAACCCAATGTTATCTCTCTTAAAAGATAAAACCTTAAGGCATCCGCTCCGTAATTATTTATCAAATAAACCGGATCTATAACATTGCCGAGGGACTTTGACATTTTTTTATTGTCCATAAGCCACCAGCCGTGGGCGAATATTGTTTTTGGAAGCGGCAAATCTAAAGCAAAAAGCATAACCGGCCAGTAAACGGCGTGAAACTTAAGAATATCCTTGCCTACGATGTGGTTTGCGGTTTTAAAAAGCAAATTAAAATCGTTATCCCCTCCCTCCAGAAACTCTTCAAAACCTATTGCCGTAAGATAGTTTAAAAGGGCATCGAACCAGACATATATAATATGTTTATCGTTTCCGGGAACGGGAATGCCCCAGCTGAAAGATGTTCTTGAAACGCTTAAATCGTTTAATCCCTCTTTAATAAAGGATAAAACCTCGTTTTTTCTGAAAGGCGGCTTAATAAATTCGGGGCGGCTCCCGATATATTCCTCCAGCCTTTTTTCATATTTGTTCAATTTTAAAAAATAACTTTCCTCTTTAACCCTCGACGCCGGTCTTCCGCATTGAGGACAGTTGCCGTCTATAAGGATCTTGCCGGTCAGGAAAGTTTCGCAGGGAGTGCAATACCAGCCCTCATATTCGGAAAGATAAATATCGCCCTTTTCCATTAACGCGGAAAATGCGAGTTGAACCGTTTTTATGTGGTCTTCATCGGTAGTTCTAATAAACCTGTCATAAGATATGGAAAGCATCCCAAAAAGGTCCTTGAACTTGATATGAACGGCATCGGCAAGCTCTTTTGGAGTTATACCCCTTGCGTTTGCTTCTTTTTCTATTTTTAATCCGTGTTCGTCGGTCCCGGTCAGAAAAAATACCTTATAGCCGGATAACCTTTTAAATCTTGCGATAGAATCGGCAATAACCGTTGAATACGCATGACCGATATGGGGTTTATCGTTTACGTAATAAATAGGCGTAGTAACATAAAAATAGTTTTTATAATTATCTTTATTTGCCATAACTTTATTCTTCTTCACTCCTGCTCGTTTGGATTATCGTCATACAAATCGAAATTGCGGTAAAAAACATCGTTGCTCTCCTTTACCGTTTTGCAAATATCCTCATCCGGGTTTAGCGGGTCAAAAGCAAGACAACATAAAAGCCTGCCGCAATATCCTACAAGTTTACCCGCATTCTGGCATTGTAGTTTTGTGATTTTTGAGGCTACATAATTAGACTCTTTGCCGACCGAGCTGCAGCAGCATGCTCTTCCGCATAAGCCTATCCCCCCTAAAAGTTTACATTCATCCCTGATATTAATCTGGCGCATTTCGATTCTTAAATGAAATTTTCCGGCAAGTATTTTTACAAGCTCTCTAAAGTCCACTCTTTCTTCGGCGCTATAAAAAAATATAAGTTTGTTTTCGGAAGGCAAATATTTAACCTTAAGGAGTTTCATTATAATTTTAAGATTGCCTATGTTTTCCTTGCAGAAAGAGAAACCCTCGCTCTCGATAGGGTAAAATACAAACCTTTCCCCCGTTTCGAAACCGTAAATTTTTCTGATTATCCGGGGCGTGGTTTTGGGGTCTTTATCGGCAATTTTAATGTCTTCCGCAATTGTCCCCAAAAAAATTCCGCTGTCTTTCTCGACAAGCACTTTATCATCAAGCTTTAATTGCAGCGCTTTTGCGTTAAATTCCTCGATATTGGCTTTTTCGTGTATCTTTACTCCTGCTACTCTCATATTTATAGTATATATCTCCTTGACCTTTGATTGTTTAAAATTTAAAAAAATTAAAATTACCGCGGCATGCCTTGCGCTAAAATATCCGAAAAATAGGCGTCCATCGCAATAGTTTTATTTAAATTGTAACCGGTTTTATCTATATATTCCGCCGTTAACTCAATCATATTTAATAATCTTTGCGGAGTAATCTTAGAATCTTTTATAAACTTCCCGATGCTTTCGCAAATATCTATATTATATAATAATTTTTTATTTTTTGTCATGCGGTAAATATAAACATCCCTCAGGATGAACAAAAATATTTCAAATAATTCGGCCTTATTTTCATTATCTTTATCTTTATTCTTTTCGTTCAAATTTTTTAAAACCCTGTTAAACTCGTCCGACATATCATATCCGAGCAATGCCGGATCGCTATAAAAGGGTTCGTTAAAAATCAGCGTTAAAATCGATTTTCTTGTTTCAAAATATTGGCCCTCTGCCAACTTTTCGAAATTTGAATAACTGCCTTTCGCAAGCCTTGAGTAAACCGTTAAAATATCGTCAGGCGTTTCCGTTAACACGGCTTTAAAGGCATCAAATAAAACCTCATCGGGAACAGGTTTAAAAGCAAGCAGGGAGCATCTCGAAACAATGGTCGGCAAAAGGCCGTTTATATTCGATGAAATTAAAATAAAAACGGTCTTATCCGGCGGCTCTTCAAGGATTTTCAAGAGGGCATTCATTGCGTTTGGATTCATTGCCTGCGCATCGTCTATTATGACAAACCTGTGACCCCCGAAGGAGGGGGTTAAACTTAAAAGCGAATTAACCTGATGAATTTTTTCAATTTTTATTGAATTTCCGGAAGGTTCCACAATTATCAGATTCTGGTTTGTTTCGTTTAATACCCCGCTGCACGAAGGGCATTTCCCGCAAAAATACCCGCTTAATGTTTTGGCGTCCGCGGTTTTATAGTTGCCTGATTCCTCATTCTTGGAATCTTTATAATCTTTATAATCTTTCTCTTCAAAAAGAGACAAAGCGGGGGGATTTTCGGGATTTTCTTTAATCCCTGTCCGGCTGCCGGTGCAATATGAGTAGTCTCTGCATAAAACGGAAGCGGCAAAAGATGTTGCGACAAACCTTTTTCCGATATTTTTTTGCCCGTAAAATAAAAGCCCCTGGGGTATCCTGTCGTTCGCGAACAGCTCATTTAAAAACCCTATAGATTTTTCATGCCCTATTATTTTAGAAATGCCGTAATCCATATAATCCGTATAATCCGTAAATTTTATATTTATCCCGAATTTAAAAACTTAATATAAAGCATTAACTCACCGTTAGAAACTATTAAAATGGTTTCAACATATTATAAATTCTGGATTCCCGCTTTCGCGGGAATGACAATACAGGAATTTAACTTCTCACCCAACGGGTGTCATTCCCGCGAAAGCGGGAATCCAGAAAAAGAAATTTCTAACGGTGATTTAAGGTAAAGCATTAATTAATTTCACAATATCTTTGGTTATCATATCGGCTATGTCCTTAGCGGGGGCGGCTGCGTCGATTTTCTTAATCCTGCTTTTAAACCTGTCCCCAAGATATATGTAATTAGTTCTGACCCTGTCGAAAAAATCTAAGGGTTCGCTGTCAAAACCGTCAAACTTGCCCGCCCTTCCGTTTAATCTCTTTAAGGCGTCCTCCGGCTTTAAATCGAAAAGGTAGGTTCTGTTTATGCCGACATTTTTTTGCCCGAGGACAAAATCGTTTATAGTTAAAATAAGCTCTTCAAAGCTTTTATCGTTTTTACCGTTTGAGTAAACCGCCTGATAGGCGTATGTGGAATCGATAAACCGATCGCACAGTATAACATCAAAATCCTTTAGTTTTATTGAAATTTCTTCCAAATGGACTACTCTATCTGCCGAAAATAAAAATAACGCCATAATAGAAACCGTTTTTTTGCCCAATGTTTTTAAAAAGGATAAATCTATATTCTTCCCGAAGTCTCTCCCGATAATAATATCTTTGACAACCGTTCCCAGATAAGTGCCTGTCGGCTCCTGCGTGAGCAAGACTCTATACCCCGCCTCTCTTAAAGAACCTGCTATCAAATTTGCGGCGGTGGTTTTGCCCGCTCCGTCGATACCTTCAAGCGTTATAAAAATTCCCACGATAAATTCCGTAATTATGCTATAATTAAAAAGTTTGAATAAAAAATCCAAAATCATATCATAACATAAAAATTATAAAAATTTAAAAAATATATGGGGGAGGTCCGGTTTTTCCATTTATGGAATTAGATTTATTCGATTATAAATTCGACGAAAAATTAATCGCAAAATACCCGCTTAAAAAACGGGATGAAGCAAGACTTCTTGCGGTGGATGTAAAAAATTTTAAAATGGAGCACAAGAAATTTTACGACATAACAAATTATATAAATAAAAACGACGCCGTCATAGTCAACAACTCTTTCGTCAAGAAAGCAAGAATATTCGGCAGGAGGCAGACGGGCGGAAAAGTAGAAATATTTATCACCGAATTCCCTTTTAACATATCGTTTCCGCTCAGGCTGAACGCCCTTATAAAATCGCATAAAACCGTTAAAGATGGGGAAGAAATACTGATAACCGAAGAAAATAAAACGGAAAATAAAGCCGGCGAAGAAGGCGATAGAGAAGATGCCTTTATAAAAAGCGGGAATTATCTTAAAATTACCGCTCTAAAGAATTATGGAAACGGAAATTACGATATTCTGATAAATAACAAAGAAGACAGCGATTTCCTGTTCGATAAATGCGCGGAAATACCTCTCCCTCCTTACCTTAAAAGGGGTGCGGAAGATATAGACGAGTCGTACTATCAAACGGTTTACGCCGATAATTTAAGCGGTTCTTCCGTTGCGGCTCCAACCGCCGGACTTCATTTTACCGGCGATCTGATAAATAAAATTAACGGAAAGGGTGGAATTTTTGCGAATGTTTCTTTAAATATCGGGCTTGGAACATTTATGCCCGTCAGGGAAAAAGACATAAGCAAACATAATATACACCTTGAAACTTATACGATTTCGGAAAAAACGGCTCGTTTAATTAACGAAACATTAAAATCGGGTAATAAAATCATAATTACGGGAACATCTTCGGTCAGGTGTCTCGAATCAAGCGCGGATAGCGGCGGAATTTTAATTCCGGCCGCGGAAAAATCGACATCTTTGTATATCCGCCCCGGCTATAAATTTAAAATAACAAAAAACCTTATAACAAACTTTCATCAGCCAAAATCGTCCCTATTTATTATGATTTGCGCCTTAATAGGCATAGACAAAACAAAAGCCGTTTACGAAGAGGCTGTAAAAAACGGCTATTCCCTTTTTAGTTACGGGGATGCCATGTATTTATATAATATTTAAAAATTAATTTTTTTAATATATAATTTTTAAGATGTTTAAAATAATTAAAAAAGATGAATGCACAGGCGCCAGAATAGCCGAGCTTTCCACTAAAAACGGCATTATAGAAACGCCGGTTTTTATGCCTGTCGGGACAATAGGAACGGTAAAATCGTTATCCCCTTTCGAAATCTATGACGAGGGTTTTAAGGTTATGCTCGGAAACACTTACCATCTTTTTTTGCGTCCCGGCATAGACATAATAAAAAAATTCGGCTCTTTAAGGAATTTTACAAGATATAAAGGAATGATTTTAACCGACTCCGGCGGGTTTCAAATTTTTAGCCTCGCCAAATTTGCCAAAGTTAAAGACGACGGGGTTTCATTTATGTCCCATATAGACGGCGAGACGCACTTTTTTACCCCTGAGCGCGTCGTTGAGATACAGGAGGCGCTTGATTCCGATATAATGATGCAGCTGGATGTATTTTCAGGACCTGAAGCCTCAAGGGATAAGGCGGAAAAAGACCTTGACATAACGATAAAATGGGCAGAAAGATCAATGTCGGCAAAAAAAAAGGACGGCAATCTCCTTTTTCTTATATCCCAGGGCAACTTTTTTGAAGACCTGAGGGAAAAATCGGCCAGAATCATGTCCGGGTTTGATGCCGACGGTTATGCGATAGGCGGGTTGGCCGTCGGGGAAACAAAAGAAATTATGTTTAAGATGTTAGCCTCGTCGGCATCAAACCTTCCCGAAAACAAGCCGAGATACCTTATGGGCGTCGGAACGCCCGAAGATATTATAAATGCGGTATCTCTGGGCGTAGATATGTTTGATTGCGTAATGCCCACAAGAAATGCAAGAAACGGTTTCGTGTTTACATCCTCCGGCACCCTGAACATTAAAAACTCAAAGTATAAATCCGAAACGGGACCGCTTGATGCAGGTTGCGGCTGTTTTTGTTGTAAAAATTTTAGCGCCGCTTATGTAAGGCATATCTTTATGACAAAAGAAATATTTTCGCAAAGGCTTTTAACATTGCATAATCTTCATTTTTATCAGGATCTAATTGTAAAAATAAGGCAGGCGATAAAGGAAAACAGTTTTCTTAATATGTTAAACAAAATAAATATGCAAAAACCTTCATCTTTGTTTTGACTTTATTTTAATTTAAATATAATATTAATAAAACCTGATAAAAATTTATAAAAATAAAATCAAAAAGGAGGTAACAGGGCTTAATCTAAAACTTAAAACAGCATTAAGCCTTTAAACTATTATGAAAAATTTATTCAATCCGTTTAATCTATTTACCGTAAAAAATGCCTATGCGGCATCCGCCGCATCTTCCGGACAGGGCGGCTGGGAGGGAACATTGTGGAGTTTTGCCCCGCTAATCGCTATCGTGGTTATCTTTTACCTGTTGGTAATATTGCCCCAGCAAAAAAGGACAAAAGACCATAAGAAAATGATAGATTCTTTAAAAGTGGGAGACGAGATTCTTACCAACGGCGGTATTTACGGCATTATATCCGGAATAGCCGACCAGGTCTTTACGATAGAAATAGCAAAAGACGTTAAAATCAAAATTGCAAAAAATGCCATAGCGACAAAGACTTCTAAATCATAAACGGGCTTCAAGAACCTGCGGCGTCTATTATTTTACAAAAATTAAAAACCATATATTCACATATTCATAGGAAAATCCGATGAAACCTGTTAAAACCAGATTGATTTTAATAATTTCTCTTATAGTTATATCTATTTTTTCGGTAATTCCCTCGATTTATCCAAACACGCCCGGCTGGTGGAAAGCCGTCATCGGCAACGCGGAGATGCGTTTAGGACTCGATCTTCAGGGCGGCGTTTATCTTGTCGAAAGAGTCGAGACCGGCAAAGCGGTAAAAGAAAAACTTTATAAGGATTACACGGATATAAAATCATTCGTTGAAAGTAAAGGCTACGGCAAAGATGCCGTAAGTTTCGAAGATTCACATATAAAAATTAAGGGAAAACTTTTAAAAAATACGCAGGAACTGACAAAATATCTTGCGGAACATCACGGTTCCCTGCATCTCATGGACGATAAAATATATTTTAAAAAATCGGCTCTTTCAAAATATAAAGAAGAGGCGGTAAGCGGCGCCGTGGAGGTTATGAGAAACAGGATCGACCAGTTTGGCTTAGTCGCTCCAAAAATTGCCAGACAGGGCAAAAATTTAATAGTCGTGGAACTGCCCGGCGTCAAGGATGTTAAACAGGCCGTTAAGCTTATAGGAAAAACCGCAAGATTAACATTCAAATTAGTTGACGATAAACACAGCCTGCTAAAAGCATTAAACGGAAAAATCCCGAAGGGAGACGAAATTCTTTACCATACAACCTACAACAAATTTTCTCATAAAACGACAAAAAGGCCGTATCTTATAGAAAAGTCTATTTTAATGAGCGGGGCCGAAATTTCAAGCGCAAATGTCCAGATAAACCGTTACAATCAACCTATTGTCGGGGTCGCTTTGAATTCGGACGGGGCAAAAAAATTTGGGGATATAACTACAAAATACACGGGCAAAAGGCTTGCCATTATACTCGACGACAATGTAATCTCGGCTCCCGTTATAGAAGAACCTATACTGGGCGGAAACGCTTCTATTTCCGGAAGATTTACCATGGCTCAGGCTAATAATCTCGCAATAGCCCTTCGTTCAGGGGCATTACCCGCTCCGGTAAAAATAATCCAGAATGAAACGGTAGGCCCTACTCTGGGGGCGGACTCCATACATGCGGGCATACTTGCCGCCATTGTCGGAACTATCTTAGTTATCGGATTTATGATATTTTATTACAAACTATCGGGATTAATCGCAGATTTTGCCCTTCTTGAAAATGTATTATTCCTTATGGCCGCTCTATCCTTGTTCGGCGCGACCTTGACTCTTCCCGGCATCGCAGGAATAATTCTTACCATAGGTATGGCGGTTGATTCGAATGTCCTTATTTTTGAAAGGATAAGGGAGGAATTAAGAGAAAATAAACCGGTGGTTATTGCTATCGAAAACGGGTATAACAAGGCATTTTTTACGATTTTAGATTCTCATGTCACCGCTCTTATAACCGCCGCCGTCTTATTCTATTTTGGTTCCGGTCCCGTAAAAGGCTTTGCCGTAACATTATCTCTCGGCATTATTATAAATCTGTTTACTTCGTTAGTCGGCACAAAGGTTATATTCGACATTATATCGAACAAAAGGGAACTTAACAAATTAAGCATTTAATTCTCATTCAAGGAGTTAAGAAAAATTGGAATTTATAAAAAACACAAATTTTAATTTTATCGGCAAAAAAAAATATTCGTTCGTATTATCGTCTATTCTTGTAATACTCGGGTTAATAGAACTAATTACGATGATTCTGGGCATGGCAAAAATCGGAATAGATTTTACCGGCGGGCTGTCTTTGCAGCTTTCGTTTCAACATAAAATATCCGTCGCGGATGTCAGGAGAGAACTTCTGTCAAAAGGGTTTAAAGATGTAAAAATCGTTAAAATAAAGGGTAAAAATGATATTATAATCCAAACTAAAGCGGTGGCTAAGGATTTAAATAAATATACCGATGAAATAAGGGCAACTATACAAAATGCCTTTAAAAACAATCCGTCTAAAGTGTTAAATAATGAAATGATCGGGCCCTCCGTCGGTAAAAAATTAGCTAAAGACGCTATTGTCGCAATTATAATATCGATTATTGCAATCATACTTTATATAACATGGAGATTTGAATTTAGATTCGGTCTTGCCGCCGCTGTCGGTCTTGCCCACGATGTCCTTGCGCTTATGGGAATTATTTTTATTTTTCAGAAAGAAATAACCCTTCTTGTTATTACGGCGATTTTAACTGTTGCGGGTTATTCCCTTACCGATAAAGTCGTTGTTTTTGACAGAATTAGAGAAAACTTGAAAAAAAGAGCGGAGAAGACAGAGCAAATTAATTTAAATGACCTGGTAAATAAAAGTATAAACGAGGTTTTGACAAGAACTGTCGTTACATCGCTTACGGTAATCTTAGTGGTTTTATCTTTGTTTTTCCTCGGCGGCATAGTTCTTCATGACTTTGCTTTTACATTATTATGGGGGGTTTTAATCGGGACATACTCTTCGATATTCATCGCAAGCCCCGTAATGATTATGTTAAACGAAAATAAATAATTTAAAATATGCAAAAAAATTATGTTGAAGAACATATAGAAGAATATCTAAAAAAAACATTTGCTCAAATATACCCAACCGCTTCAAATACCACCCTTGTATCTTTAGTCCTGAAAAGAATTAATTCCCAGTTAAACTTCGATCCCTTTTTTTTGGAAGAATTTTGCAAAGATGAACCCGCCAAAGCTCCCATAGATAACTACTTAAACAACTTTGTATCTAACTATTTAAGTCCGTCCCTAAAATCTTTGAGCGACCCTTTTCTAATTAAAGACATGGATAAGGCTGTAGAGCGTATAACTAAAGCGTTGATAGAAGATGAAAACATTTGCATTTACGGGGATTACGATGTGGATGGAATAACTTCGACTTCCTTTCTTGTTTCTTTTTTAAGGGAAATAAAAAACCTGATGAAGGCGGGCGGCAATGACAACACTATTTTTTATAAATTGCCCGACAGAATAAAAGACGGTTACGGACTTGGAATAGAACCGATTAACGAGATTTATGATTTCATAAATCAAAAGGGCGGTAAACCTCTATCCTTACTGATAACCGTCGATTTAGGCATAACGAATGTTAAAGAGGTATCGTATGCAAATTCAAAAAATATAGATGTAATAATATGCGACCACCACGAAATTCCTGCTAAAATGCAGGCTTCCAAAAATAACGACAAATTATTATTTAAGGAAAGCGCGGGCGGGGTTAAAGAAGAAGAAACATGCTTGGAGGAAATTTTGCCCGATGCGTATGCGATACTTAATCCCAAGCGAAAAGGCGATAGGTTTCCTTTTAAACTTTTACCCGGGGTCGGCATTGCCTTTAATTTGGGGATTGCATTAAGAAAACGGTTGGTGATAAACGGTTTAATTAATACCCGCCCGGACGAGGTTCGTGCCGTGCTGAACCTTAAGGATTATCTCGATATCGTCTGCCTCGGCATTATAGCGGATATAGTTCCTATGTACGGGGATAACAGGACGCTCACATATTACGGATTAAAGAAAATTAACGGCAGCCCCAGACCCGGCATAAAGGAGCTTAAAAGGATTTGCGGCCTCCACTTTGACAATGTTAACGAATCTGATGTTGCATGGAAAATCGCCCCAAAAATTAATGCGTCCGGCAGGGTCTCCGACCCGTCCATAGCCGTTGAACTTTTAACGCAAAAAGACCCTGAAGATGTCTATAGGCTCGCTCAGGAATTGGATGCCGCCAACAGAAAAAGACAGGCGCTTGAAGACATTTGTTTCAACGAGGCAATAAGTCAAATTAACGAAAAAAACTTAAAGGAGGACGGCGCTCCAATCCTCATTTTAAACGGGCAGTCATGGCATCCCGGCGTTATCGGCATTGTTTCGTCAAAATTAGTCGATTATTTACAAAAACCCGTTTTACTTCTTACCGGTTATAAAGACAGCGTATATATCGGCTCTGCCCGGTCTTGCGGCAATATCGACATTTATGCGTTTTTAAAAAATTACGAATCATTTTTTGCCAAGTTCGGAGGGCATAAAATGGCTTGCGGGCTCACAATCAAAAAGGGGCAGAGTTTCGACGGCTTTATGTCTTGCATTTCCAAAAATGCCGTCCGAATTCCCGAACCCGATGTTAATCTCAATCCAGATTATTTAAACAATTCCACCCCCGAAGGTAATAAAATTCTTGATTACGATGAAGAAATCGATTTAAACGCCGTCGTCAAAAAAGATTTAACGGGTTTAATTAAGCTGATGTCCCCGCACGGACCTTTGAACGAACAGCCAAGATTTTTGATAAGGGATATTACCCTTTTAAATATTAATAAAAGAGAGTTTAAAAATAAAAACGCAAATTCAAAAAAAAACGGTTTATTTAACTGTTATTTTACGCTTAATATCGAAGGTTCTTCCGGTAACAACAATATAAAACCAAAGGCATTTTTATTTAATAAGAGCAAAGCCTTCATGGGTACCTTTGGGAAAGTGATGGAAGGAAGGAGCGGTGAAAGCGGTGAATATGAAACTACGGGAAGTATTTTCGGCGATTACGATAAAGACGGCGATTATAAAAATAAAATTCCCGTTAACGGCATTATATTCGAATTTTTTAACGGATATATTAAAATACTAAATTTTATTTAATTTTTAATTTCATTTTTTGCATATATGTTTTTTACAAAATTTTTTACGGCTGTCGAGATTGACCACGATCATTTTAAAATACTTGAAGTCGTAAAAAAGGGGCGCGGCTACCTTCTGAACAATTTTATCAACGCTAAACTTTCAGGCTTAAATCATCCTGATATTAGCGGGGGCGCTATTAATCTTAACAAATTAATGAACGACAACAAAATAAGCAAAAATAATGTATTTGCGAATATTAACGACAATGCCGTTCACAGTTACAATTTTTATCTGCCCGATATGCCCCGGAACGATTTAAATAAAGCGGTGGAATATGAAATAAAAAAGCTCATTCCCTTCCCTATATCTTCCTGCATATTCGATTACATATTCGTCAAAAACGGTTCAACCCTTAACATAACCGCATTTGTCTCTAAGGCGGACGATATAAATAACTTCAAAGAAATATTTGCAAAGGCCGATATCAAATTAAAATCAATCGAATGCAAAACCGCTTCAATTTATAATAACATTATGTTTTTAAGCAATAATAAGGTTGAACATTTATTGTTGTGCGATATTGGCGAGAAGGCGGCAAAAATTGTTATTATCAGAGATAATGCGGTTAATTTCGAAAGGACGATAGAAGGAATTGATCTAAAAAATCTAAATGACGACGAATCATCGCTTTTAATCGGGGATGAATTAAAAAAGACCGTAGATTTTTATTTTGCAGGAAAATTTATCGCTCCGATAGACGGTATAATAATAACAGGCATTTATTCGGGAAACGAAGGTTTTAACGGCAAAATAAAGGACATGATGCGCCTAAAAACATATTCTATTTCGATTATCAGCCTGTTAAAAGAAAGAAAAATATTTTTATCAAAAAGGTTAGTAAAATATAATATAAACGAAAACTATGATTTCTTTAAGCCTCTTGAAGAAATGTGGACGACCTTCGGCCTAATCGTTAACAGATAAAAATGAAAAAAAACGGCAATAAAACAAGGATTAACTTATTACCCGCCGCCGATAAAGAGCGATTTATAAAAAACAGAAAAAAGGCAATAATATTTTCTATAATTATCGCATATGGATTTTTTATCTTTTTACTGGATTTTACGGCATACCTTGAAAACAGCTCAAAAAGAATTTACATTTCCGGGCTAAACCAGAAACTAACGCTGATGAAAACCAAAAATCTTCTTAATAAATCGCTTGAATCGGCAATAAATAGCAGAAAAAATCTTAAAAACACAATCAAAAAAAGGATTTTAATTATAAAAAATCTTGAAAAATTTAAGGTCGCATGGAATAAAAAAATAGGAGACATGGTTCAGGCTTCGCCTTCGGGGGTTTGGATGAGCGGACTATTGCTCCAAAAAGGCGTTATTACGATAGAGGGAAACTCCATTTCTCTTAACGGAATATCTATATACATGGATAGATTGAAAACAACGAATATGTTTAAAAAGATTATTTTAACCGATGCGGGCAGAGAAATTATCGGCGGAAACACCTTTTACCGTTTTCAATTGAAAGCAACTTTAACTCCGATTATAAAATAAAAGAGCAAAAGCAAAAAAAATGAATTTATCTGAAGAATTAAAAAAAATTCCGGGCTATTTAAGGACAAATAAAATAGCCGTCGTTATTTTAATGATATTTGTATTTATATATCTTGTAAATCAAGATTTGTTTTTAAATAACGCGGGTAATACTTTGAAAACAAATAACGGTACTATAATAAGGCTTAATGATAAAATTAGAACATTAAAAAATATAACCGTATCTTTAACGAATGAAAAAAATAGCTTGTTGAATCTTAAAAACCAGATAAAAAGCCTGAAGGCGGAGTTAAAAAAGGAGAGGGCAAAACTCCCAAAAACCTTTATGGTCTCAACATTAATAAAGGAGATTTCTAAAAGCGCCCCGGCATCTAACTTTATTATCGAAAAAATAGATTTTGGAAGACCGGTTAAAACCCTGGGCGTGACGGCCCTGCCGGTCAGCATTTTAATCGCCGGCGGCTTTAACAAGTCGATAAAATTCGTTAAAAATATAAATTCGTTAAAAAGAATTTTTGTAATAGATTACTTATCCGTTAAAGCAAGCAAAAAATCTTTTCCCGACATTAAAGCCGATATAAAAGGGACTGTTTTTTCTATGCAGGATTAGAAGCCGGGGCGGGCTTTTTTTTCATCCGCCATATAATAGAAGATATTAAAATGCTTATCTCATACATCGAATATAACGGAATCGCTATAAAAAACATCGTAACTATGTCGGCATGAAAAGCGGCAATAATAAGGCTTAACAGTAGAGCCCATTTCCTGTATTTTTTTAAAAAATGGGGTTTAAGTATGCCCGCTAAGGAAAAAAGGGCAGATATTAACGGAAGCTCGAATATTAAGCCGAATATAAGGCTTAACCTTAATGCAAAATTGATATAATGGGTTAGATTGATAAGGGGGGATAAATTAGGGCTTTGATAGCTTAACGAAAAGTTAATAACGGCAGGCCAGATGTACAAAATCATAAACATCATCCCCGCAATAAAAAATAGCGTCCCGAAAAATAAAAAGGGGACAAGATACATTCTTTCCCTCTTTAACAAACCGGGCTTTATAAATTGCCATATTTCAAACAGTATGAACGGGAGGGCTATCATAAATCCAAGGATGAGGGAAACCTTAACCTGCATAAAAAACGGCTCCAACGGTCTTGAATAGTGTAAAATGTGTTTTATGAATTTCTTCGGCGTTTTATTTAAGCCAAAGGTATAATAAGCGAACGGAGCATCTTTTTTGATTAATACCTTTGCATATCCCGATAAATATGTAATATAGGTTGGTTTATTTAAAGGAAGTTCTATAAAGTTAATGGCGGTATAAGACAGATGCCACGAAAACCCCATTCCGATAACAAGGGCGATAAAAATATAGATTATCCTTTTTCTTAATTCGGAAAAATGCTCCAGAAAAGCCATCCTGCCTTCTGCATTTTTAGCGCTCCCGCCTTTCCTGCTTTTTTCTTTTTTTATATTATCCTTCATCTAATTTACTATTTTAGGGGATATAAATACCATTAGCTGCTCTTTCGAAACGCTTCTATTCCTTGAAGAAAACAGGTATCCGATAACCGGTATGGTGGATAAAAATGGAACGCCGTTATTGGAATGGGATTTATCGGTATATAAAATCCCGCCGATAACTAAGGTGGAATTATTTTTAACCACGACGGTGGTTGTAACGCTTTTATTGTTAACAGCAGGAAATCCGTTTACCTCTTGTCCAAAATTAGGCTCAGAATTTGTAACGGTAATATTTAGCAGTATATTATTTTTACTTTCGACTATCGGCGTAACGGTTAATGTAAGCCCGAGCGTGATAGTTTGAAGCGTCGATGTTACGGGTTGCTGGGTTATAATCGTGGTACCGCTTGTTCCGCTTGTAGGCGTCGTAGAAGGGCCCGAAGAGGTATAGGCCACATAATATAACGTTACCCCTGAATTTATCGTGGCAGGTTGTCCGCTTACGACGGAAACATTCGGAGAGGCGATAATCTTATCCCATCCTAACTGCTGCCCGGCGGAAAGCTGGGCAGATATAAGCCCGAAATTTTGCCATGCCGTTCCAATGCTTATATTACCATAATTTGACCCCGCAGCAGAGGAAACCACCCCAGAAAATCCTGTCGGACTTCCTAATGTGCTGGTGATTGTATTTGCATTAGGACTTATTTGCGGGGTAAAAGACCATGCTACTCCTAAATTCCTGACAAAATTATCCGTCACATCCACTATCCTTGCATTTAAGAGAACAACCCTTTTTTTGACATCCATGCTTTTTATAATTTTCCTTATTTTTGTGATATTGGAAGGAATATCGTAAACAAGTATCGAATTTCCATGGGGGGAAGCATAAGCCTTTGCCCCTGTCGGTAAAATAGGCGTTAAAACGGGAAGAACATTTTTAGCCTGTATGTATTTTAAATTTATCCTGTAATCGACGTAGCTATTTGTGAGCGAAGACCGCGGACCGATAAATAAAATTCCGTTACTAACGCTATAACCCAAATTCCCCGCCTTAAAGATAATGGATAAAGCGGACGGCAGCGGAACCTTTCGTATATGCAATGTAACATATCCTTTTACCGAACTGCTTAGAACATAATTAAGATGAAATTTGTAGGCTATTCCTATTATCAGAGGTCTTAAGGGAATATCGTTGCCCTCTATCGTAATTCTTTTATCGGGCAGCTTGATCCCGTTTATGCGGTATATACCGTAAGAATTGTTATAATTGTTAAAACCAAAGGAAAATTTGGCAGTTATTAATATTATTATTAATGCCGATATGAAAAAAACAAAGTTCCGAAGGAATTTCATGAGGAAGCCGAAGTCTTCCGAAAGCGAAGCGGTCAAGATAAAAAAAGGGATTGCGGTAATATGCTTAAGTTTAACCGGCATATTTTTTTTATCTGCTTTCAGTGAATTATTTTTTAAATCCTTCATATCGTACTAATAAAAGTTTCACGATTTTTCCATTTTCTAATTTAATAGTAACGGCTCTGGACGATATTCCGACAACCGTTTTTCCCATAATCTTAGAACCTATATAATAAGGCTTATCGTTAATTATTGCAACATTTTTATTTGGATTCGAACTGCTGACTATTGCTTGCAGGGTTATGCCGTTTAACGGATTTTCTATGCGGTTTTTATATTGCTTCGCTTTAAAAGGGGATATAAAGGGGTTTTTTAGCCCGAAACAAGTCCTTATGCTTATAAACTGGGATAAAATTGCAGCTATAATAATCAAAAAAATCGAAAATGAGCGCAGGTAAACTTTGTTTTCCTTTTTCATCTTTTCGTTAGTTAAATATAAGATAAAGAATAATATGAATTATTATAACAAAAAAATGGAATTAGGAATCAGATTTTTTATAAAAAGGCCATGCTTCGAAATTTTTATTAAATTTTAAGGCATGACCTCTGATTTTTTTATTTATATATAAATTTAAGCTTTATCAAGATTTTTTGACATAAAACTTAAACTTTCCGCCCTCTTCCATCGATTCTAAAAGTTCGTTGCCGGTTCTTTTGCACCAGGCCGTCATATCGTTTTTAGAACCTGGATCGGTTGAGATTACCTCTAAAACCTGTCCTGAACTCATCGTGTCGATTTCTTTTTTGGTCTTAACAATCGGCAATGGGCACGATAAACCGCTTGCGTCAAGAGTTTTGTTGGGGGATACTGCCATAATTAATGTTACCTCCTTAAGAATATACTTTATTAAATTTTCAAAACATTATCAGTTTATTATTTATCCATTAAAAAGTCAATAAAGTTTTTAAACCTGTCATTTAAATTTTAAAACCGATTGGGATTTGGAAGTTTTTTAACTATTTTTTACAACAGTTTATATGGTATAATATGCGCTATGAATTTAAGCATACTTATATTTATAGCCGTTTTTTCCGTAGCAGTTATCGAACTAAGCGAAGTGGCCGCAATAATATTCGTCGTCGGCGAGGATATCGGTTTATCGAGCGCTCTTGCCGGAGGAATGACAGGATTTTTCGGCTCATTGCTCATTCTTTTTATAGGCGGCATAACCCTTATAAAATCCGTTCCCATTTCTACCGTCAAATTAATAATAGCGGTTATTCTGCTTGCCATAGGACTGTATTTTTCTTATAAACTGCTCAGTTTCATATTTTATCTGACGCCGTTTTCATCAAAATTAGGAGGAAAACCGCTTTTTAAAAAGATGGAAACCGCAACCGTTTCGCATAAAAAATGCTCGCCTAAATCCTTCTTCGTTGCCTTTAGCGCGGTTATAGTAGAGGCTTTCGAGGTCGGCGTGGTAGCCGTTCCGTTTGCAATTACGGACAATCAATGGATTCCGGTAATTTCCTCGCTTGTTATCAGCTCCTGTCTTATCTTAATCTTATCTTTACATTTAAGAAAATACTTTAAGAAGATTCCCTCTCACTGGATTAAAGGCATAGCATCCGTTTTGCTTATCAGTTTTGCAATCTACTGGGGCTTCCAGGGTTTAAAGATTAACATAGAGGACGAAGACTTAATTTTAATTATTCCTGCCGTCGGCGGGGTTTTATTCATACTTTCATTATTATTAGATAAAATTGGGTATAAAGTTAAAAACAGAAAGGGTAACTTAGCCTAAAAGCGCGGGGAAGTTTTCTGCTTCTTTGGATTAGGGTTGGCAGGGTTGGCCTCTTTGCTCTTAGCGGAAAAATTTAAAGTTATGACTTCCTTTTCTTTGCCCAATTTTCCCAGACTCTTTCCGTTATAATTCAGGCGGATTCCGCCCGCGTTTCCTATTTTAATCCTCATGTCCTTTTTTGCCTTCCATGTTTCGACATCTCCCGGATATAACATATAAGTTTTTTGCCCTTTATCATCTATCCTGACGGCAACCCATGTTTTTTTTGTCACGATTCCTTTTAATATAACGGCGTATTCTGAAATACTTTTTTTTCTTTTCTTTAGATGCCTGCCGGGCGCTATTTCCGGGGACAAACGAAATGAAGTAACGGCTAAACCCTGATGTTTAAACTTAAAAAATTCAAAAACCTTCAGGGACGCAAAAGACAAAATTATAATAACTATAGCTGCAGCTATAGTTATTATAATTCTTTTTTTAAATTTGTACGATATTTGCTTTTCTTCCCTAAACCTCATACCTAGGATATCTTCGACATTTTTATCCTTAAAACCTTCTTTAAGCTGCGGCTCCAATAGGCTGAAAGCGTATTCCTCGTCGGCGCCTACCGTTTTGCCTATTAATTTAATATACCCCTTTAATATTTGCGGCGAAGAAAATAAAGAAAAATCATTTTTCTCGATAGTTTCGATATACTGGGGTCTTATTTTTGTTATTTCGGAAATTTTGCCGTAAGTCAACCCGCTTTCTTCCCTTTTTAATTTAAAATATTCCCCTATCGTTTCCATAAGTTTGTAATATTTTTAATTATTTAATTTTTTTTAAATAATCAAACGATTTTATTCCAATCTCGCTGCTCCCGTATTGTTTGTAAATAGAATTAAAAATTACTTTTGCTTTATTATATTTTTTAAGTTTAAAATATATTACGCCTTCTTTATATTTTGCGGGAATAAAAAATGCATCTATGCTTAAAACCTTCTGGAAATTAAATAAACCGCGATTTAATCTCCCTTTGATAAAATAAAATTCTCCAAGATAATAATAAGTTAGAAAATAGTTTTTATTCAATGACTCTGAAATCAATAGCAATTTTTTTGCCTTTTCTAATTTATTTTCCTTAATGTAAATTCTTGCAAGCTGGGTATAGCTATTATAAGGCCGGTTATAAAACGGGTTTTTCAATGCCATTTTTAGGTTGATTTTAGCCATTTTATAGTTATGTTTTTTTATGTAAATAAGCGCTAAGTTATAATACGCATCGGAAAATTTTTTATCTGAATCAATCGCCCTTTTCAAGTTTATTATAGCTTTACCCTCCCTATGCGTCATCATATAAACCATTCCGATAGCATTGTAATTTTTTGCCGAATACGGATTTAATTTCTTTGCTCTGATAAATTCCTGCATCGCCTTTACATAGTTTTCATTTTGATAATACCCGACACCGAGCTTATAATAAAGGTTTGATTTAAGTTTATTCGTCTCGGAAACCTGGGACAGCCCGCAGCCGTATAATACGGCGGATAAACCTGTTATTAAAAGGATTATATAAATTAATTTTAAACGATTATTTAATCTAAACATAATAAAAGAATAATATCATTAATCAAATTAAATTTAAAGTGAAAGCTCTCCGAAATATGTCATATCCCTAAACTTCTTAAACCTGTCCTTAATCTCGTCCATTTTTATTGCCAATAGCCTGTCCACCGAAAAATCCTCGACGGCAAAAGAAGCCATAATGTTTCCGAAAACAAGAGCCTTTTTTAAATTTTCGAACGACATATCGCCGGTATTATCTATATACCCCAAAAAACCCCCCGCAAATGAATCGCCCGCTCCGGTCGGGTCTTTAATGTCTTCTAAAGGGTAAGCGGGAACAATAAAGAAATGGTCGTCTAAAAACATTGTGGCTCCGTAAGCCCCCCTTTTTAAGATTAATATTTTTGCCCCAAAATTATGTATGGCTTTAGCGGCTAAAAATATGGACGACTCGCCCGTCAAAAGCCTTGCTTCCGACTCGTTTATAATAAAAATATCGGATTTTTCGATTACTTTGATAAGTTTTTCTCTTTTTCTTTCAATCCAAAAATTCATAGTATCGAGAGCAATCAATTTTGGCGAATTCATTTGGCTTAAAACATCAAACTGAATATCAGGGTCTATGTTGGCAAGAAAGAGTGTGTCATTTTTAAAGCTATGAGGCACCACCGGCTTAAAAGAAGAAAAAACCCCGAGGTCCGTTTCTAATGTTTCCGGGTCTGACAGGTCGTATCCGTATCTCCCTTCCCAGTGAAAAGTCGTCCCTTTTTCCGTCTTCAAACCGGTAATATCGATTGACTTGTCCTTAAAAATATCTAAATATGTTTGATTAAAATCGTCGCCTATTACCCCTATTATTTTCACATCGGTGAGAAACGAGGACGACAGGGAAAAAAACGAGGCCGAACCGCCGAGAATATTATTCATCTTCTTAAACGGCGTTTCGACATTATCTAAAGCTACAGAACCGACAACAGTTACAGCCATTTGCCACTCCCTAAATTAATATAAATTTTTATTCCTTAATCCCGTGTTAGAAAGATTAAGGACATTAAATATCACTTCCCATACAAATTAAAAATAGCAAGCCTTTCCAATGTCCTTTTCGGAACATCGTTTTTTGCGGTAACTACCGCCTGTTTAAGGGACGACCCGCAAACGCAGTCCCTTTCTTCAAAGTTCATTATCTTAACCGCTTCTTTAATTATATTTTTAGCCTTTTGGGCATTTTCGTTAAGAATCTTGAGTATCATATCGGCGCTGACATTGTCTTCCTCCTCGTGCCAGCAATCGTAATCCGTTGACATAGCAATCGTGGCATAACAAAGTTCGGCTTCTTTGGCGAGTTTAGCCTCCGTCGCATTTGTCATCCCTATGACATCGAAATTGCTGCTTTTATAGAAAAAAGATTCCGCTTTTGTGGAAAATTGCGGACCTTCGATGCAAAAATATGTCCCTTTATCATGGTAAGGCATCCCCAAAGATTTACACGAATTTATCACAACTTTTCTTAAGTGCGGACAAACGGGTTCGGCCATCGAAACATGCGCCACCAAGCCATCTCCGAAAAAGGTATTCTTTCTGTTCTTTGTGAAATCGAAAAATTGGTCGATAATAACCATATCGCCTGGCTTAATACCTCTCTTAAGGCTTCCGACCGCGCTAACGGATATAATTTTTTTAACCCCCGCCGCCTTAAGCGCATAAATATTCGCGGCATAATTTATCTCCGAAGGCAAAATTCTGTGTCCTTTTCCATGCCTTGGGATAAAGACAAGCTCTTTCCCGTCTATTTCTCCGAAAACCAATTTATCCGAAGGACTGCCAAACGGCGTGTCAAAAGACTCCTCCTTTATATTTTTTAACCCGTCCATATGGTATAATCCGCTGCCGCCGATTATTCCCAATACATCTCTACTTTTATTCATTATTTCCATTCCCCCGCCCTCCCCGATGGGGGGCATTATTGTGGCTTTATTATAAAATTTTTTTGTTTTTCATATAGCAGACTAACCGTTCCTTTGTATTGTTATCGCCTTCTCTCACCATTATAACTTTCTTTTTTTCGATTCTTATTATCGTAGATGCGCCCCCTGTAAGTTCTCCGCCGTCTATCAGCACAATTTTTTCTTCAAATCCCTTAGAAACCATTTTTATACTTTCGAAATCCGTTAAACTATCTTCTCCCGAAATATTCGCGCTTGTCGCGGTTATCGGAAAGTCTATTTTGTTAAACAGCATTTCGGGAAAAGGGTGCGGCGAAATCCTCGCCCCGACAAATTCCGAATCAGAAGTAAACAAATATTTGCCGCTTATTTTAGACTTAAAAAGTATAGTTAAAGGTCCCGGCCAAAATTTTGAAATAATATCCTCTTCCTGCCTGCCGACATAAGCTATATTAATCAACATATTTAAATCTTTAACTAATACGGGAAGCGGTTTTGTAAAATCCCTTCCTTTAATATCGTAAATCATTTTTACCGCAGCGTTGTCAAGAGCATTAGCCCCTATTGCGTATGATGTTTCGGTCGGATAAATCAAAATGCCGGATGAACTTAAGTGTTTCCCGATATCTATATAATCATTTTCGGTTAAACTGTTCTGGCTATATATTTTCATTTAATATTCTTCTCTTATTTAGCGTTATTATCTTGATGGGATGAGACTATCAAATAAACCCCCGAAAGAGTAATGAATATTCCTGCCCATCTTAATAGCGGTATGGATTCATGAAGGGTAATCGCTGCAAGTATTACGGTTAAAATAACCCCGATGCTCACAAACGGATATGCCGCCGATAAGTCGATTTTCGATAACACGCCGATCCAGAAAAACATCGATATTAGATATAAAACAATACCCGTAATTACAAATTTATTCGTAAAAATAATGAGCAAAATTTTGATAATTTTCAAAAATAAGCTTAATAAGTTTAACGGTATATTCGAACCCGCTGCGGTTAAACGGATATTTTCCTTTAAACCGTTCATTCCGTATTTCATGGAAAGCTGCGCAAAAACTCCCGTAAAAATAGAAATTGCCAGATTAACATATATGGAAGGTTTTAATTTAATTTTTGCCATAAATTTTCTCCCCGCCGTCTCACAAGATAAAAACTTAGAGCGGGCGCGGGCGGGCCGACTTTGAATTTAGTTCGTTATCCGCAAGGGTGACGGATTCTTCCATTTCTTTTCTGTATTTTTTAAGTTTTTCGGTTAAGCCCGCATTATTAACGGCAAGAATGGAGACTGCTAAAAGGGCGGCATTTGTTGCCCCGCTTTTACCGATGGCGGTAGTTGCCACAGGAATGCCCGAAGGCATTTGGACAATGGACAGCAAACTATCGAGACCGTTCAGGGCGGAAGAATTAAGAGGAACACCGATAACCGGGATTACGGTTAAAGCGGCTACGACTCCGGGGAGATGGGCGCTCATCCCTGCAGCCGCTATGATTACCTTGGCGCCGTTTTTTTCGGCAGATTCTATCAGCCCGATAGTTCTTTTAAGCGACCTGTGCGCGGATGAAATATGAATTTCAAAGGAGGCATCAAACTTTTTTAATACTTGAACTGCCCCCTCCATCTCGGTTAAATCGCTTTTAGACCCTACGATAATTAAAACTTCCATGTCGTCTCCATTTTTATTATTTATTAATTCTAATTCCCTAATCCTGCAATAGAAATTTATTTTCTGGATTATCGCTTCGCTCTCGACCTTTGGTCTCGTGAAGTTTCAAAGAAACTTTCCCGCTTTCGCGGGAATGACACCCTTTGGGTTAAAACCTCAATCCCCGAATAGTCATTCCTGCGTAGGCAGGAATCCAGAATTTACATATAAAAGAAACATCTAAATATTTTCTAATGCAGGATTAAGGTTTATTAATTCTAATTATCGGCTATTGCGCAATTATCAAGCAGTAAGCTTTTATTTTTTTGTTACCGGCGATTGAACGCCATAGCCCTGCTTTGCGGCAAGATAGCCCGTGGTTCCCGCAAGACCGCCGACAAGCAGAAGCGCGCACCCTGTTAGAAAATTCATAGTAAAAAAAATTAAAAATAATAAAACCCAAAATTTCAATCTTTTCATTTGAAATAAATATTTAAAATTAGTAAAATTAATAAAATTTTTTTATATTCTACTATATAATATTTTAAAATCAAAGGAAAATTTACTTATGCTCAAAAAAAGATATGCGCTTATATCCGTTTATGATAAAACAGGTGTCGTGGAACTTGCAACCCACCTCGAAATAGACGGTTATACCGTTATTGCGACAGGAAATACCTATAATGTATTAAAATCTGCGGGGATAACGGATTTAAAAAGAATAGACGAGGTAACAAATTTTCCCGAGATAATGGATGGAAGAGTGAAAACATTGCATCCCGCTATTTTTGGAGGAATTCTGTCAATCAGGGACAACGAAAACCATATAGAAGATATGAAAAAAAATAATATAAGCCCCATCGATTTCGTTGTCGTAAACCTGTATCCGTTTAAAGAAATGAAAGATAAAGATATAACATTCGAAGAAAAGCTTGAGTTTATCGATATAGGCGGCGTCTCTTTAATAAGGGCGGCGGCAAAGAACTTCAGGCATGTTTCGGTAGCGACAAGCCCTGCTTACTACCCCGATATAATAGAATTTCTTAAAAACAAACAGGAAATACCGCAAGAAATCAAAAAGGTGTTTGCATATGAGGCTTTTAAACTTACGGCAGAGTATGACAGTGAAATTTTCAATTTTTTGGGTTCAAAAAAAGAAAAAAAGGATGTAGTTTTTAAAGGGGAGTTGAATCTGAATCTTAAAAAATTATCGCCTTTAAGATACGGTGAAAATCCCCACCAAAAAGCCGCGTTTTACGAGGCGGAGTTTGAAGAAGACTTTAAGGGAATTGCAGCAAACGAACAAAAGAGGGACGATTACCCCGCTTTCAAAAAGATCTCGGGAAAAGATATTTCATATAATAACCTGTTAGATATAGATTCAACCTTCAATATAATAAGAGATTTTTATGCAGCGGACGATTGGTTCTCCGTAATCGTGAAACATACCAACCCTTGCGGAGCCGCGTTAAGTAAAACATCTTTAAAAGATGCATTCCTTAAGGCAAGAAAGACCGACGAGATTTCATCTTACGGAGGGATAATAGGTTTTAATAAGAAGGTGGATAAAGAAACCGCCCTCGAAATCAAGCCGTTTTTTGTTGAAATTATTTTAGCCCCGGGTTATAGCGGGGATGCCCTGGAAATTTTAAAAACCAAGAAAAACACGATAATCGTCGAGTATTTTGCCGATTATATTCTTAAAAGAGATAAATTTTCTTTACGGAGCGCTTCGGGCGGGGTTCTTGTTCAGGAAAAAGACGATGCGCCGGAAAATACGCTTTCTTTTAAAACGGTTACGGATAAAAAGGCGGATGATTATTTATTAAACGACCTGATTTTTGCATGGAAGATTGCAAAGCATGTCAAATCCAATGCCATAGTTTATGCGAAAGATTGCGCTACCGTAGGAATCGGAGCAGGACAGATGTCGAGAATAGACAGCGCTAAATTTGCTTATCAAAAAATGAATGATTCTTACGGGGATGTCAGGGGTTTCGTTATGGCTTCGGACGGATTTTTTCCGTTTAAGGATTCCGTGGAATATGCGGGTAAGATAGGAGTTATCGGGATAATAGAACCGGGGGGGTCAATCAGAGATGACGAGGTTATCGGCGAGGCGGATAAATTAAATATCCCGATGATATTTACAAACATAAGGCATTTTAAACACTGATTTTATCCCTGGAATTGCGATAGAAATTTTAAATTTTAGTTAAAGGAAAGGCAAAAATATATCTATGAAAATTCTTATTATAGGTTCGGGCGGAAGGGAAAGCGCCATAATTCATGCCGTTAGAAATTCAAGGATTGATACCGAAGTGTATTGCGCCCCCGGCAACGGCGGCACCTTAGATAATGCCGAAAATATAATGCTAAAGCAGGATGACATAAGCGGCCTTGTTAATTTTGCAAAAAATAACAAAATAGATTTAACGATAGTAGGTCCTGAAATACCCCTGTCTCTGGGGATAGTCGATGAATTTACGGCAAACGGCCTGAAGATATTCGGCCCGAATAAAAAAGCATCCCTTTTGGAATCCTCTAAGGAATACGCCAAAGATTTCCTTAAAAGAAATTCCATAAAAACAGCGGATTACCGGTCATTTACGGATTTTACCGGCGCATCAAACTTTGTCCTGAAAAAACCTCATCCTTTAGTTATTAAGGCGAGCGGGCTTGCCGCCGGAAAAGGGGTTTTTATTTCCAACAGCGTTGAGGATTCCAAAATTATCTTAGATTCTATCTTTAATAAAAATATTTTCGGGGAAAGCGGGGAAACGGTCATTGTCGAAGATTACTTAGACGGCTTCGAGCTTTCGTATATGGTAATTACCGACGGTATTTCTTATAAGCCTCTCATCACCAGCATGGACTATAAAAAGATATTAGACGGGGATAATGGCGAAAATACCGGAGGAATGGGGGCCGTTTCTCCTAATCCATTCGTTTCGAAAGATTTGGAGGATAAAATTAATAAAACCATAATAGAACCTGCTTTGGAAGGGCTTAAGAAGGAAGGCGTGGATTATAAGGGCATATTATATGCAGGGGTTATGATAAAAGGCGGCGATGTTTATGTTCTCGAATTTAATGTCAGGTTTGGAGACCCCGAGACCCAGGCAATACTCATAAGGCTTAAATCTGATATAATAGATATGTTTCTAAGCGTGATAAATGAAAATTTAAAAGACTATACGCTTGAGTTTGACGACAATAAATCTATTTGTCTTGTTTTATCGTCACTGGGCTATCCGAAATATTATAAAACCGGTTACGAGATTTCATTCGGCAATCTGCCTAATCTATGCAGGGATAACGGCGCGGATTGTTACATTTTTCATGCCGGAACAAAAAAAATAAACGGAAAATATTACACAGACGGCGGCAGGGTCTTGAATGTTTGCGTTAAAGGCAAAACGCAAGGTATCGTGGACAAGGCTTACGAAATTGCAAAAAATATAAAATTTGAAAATAAATATTATCGAAACGATATCGGAAAATCGCTTTTTAAATAAAATATTACATTACATTATGACATTATGGAACATTTAATAATCGAAAGATTTAGCAATGCGCAAAAGCTTTTGGAGTTAACAGCCTCGGACAGGGAGGCTATAAAGACGATAAGCGAAATATCCAGAGCCATCGAAAGCGCCTATAAAAACGGCGGAAAAATCTTTATTGCGGGAAACGGCGGTTCGGCCGCCGACGCCCAACACATAGCCGCAGAACTTGTCTCAAGGTTTTACAAAGAAAGAAGGGCGCTTCCCGCAGAAAGCCTTACCGTTAACACTTCCAATTTAACCGCAATTGCCAACGACTATGATTTTTCCAAGATATTTTCGAGACAATTAGAGGCAAACGGCCGCAAAGGAGATATATTCTGGGGCATATCGACATCGGGAAACTCGAAAAACATAATATCGGCTATTATAAAAGCTAAAGAACTCGATATGAAGATTATCGGTTTTACGGGAAAAGACGGCGGCGAAATGGCAAATATGTGCGACTTTATAATAAAAATTCCTTCTAATGACACACCGAGAATACAGGAAAACCACATTCTAATCGCCCATATTATATGCGAGATAGTCGAGCTTGCCTTCGCATAAGCCGATAATGACTTCGGCAGATAAACCTGAACCTGAACCTGAATCAAAAAAGGCTGTAATATGGATATTTTTAAAGAAAACTTAATTTCGTTTATTATACCGTTTATTAAAGAAAAAAATAAGCAGGATATTGACCCGCAAGAGGCCGAAAAACTTATTAAAACCCCGCCGGACAGTTCTTACGGAGATTATTCCGTTGCCTCTTATTATTTAACCAAATACGGTTTTAAAGGCAAAGCCGAGGATGCCGCTTCGGAACTTCTAAATTATGCGCAGGCTAATTTTGAGCAAATAAAAGATTTCTTTAGCAAGATAGAAATAAAAGGTCCTTATGTTAATTTTTTTGTCCATAAAGAAAAATTTATCGGGGTTATCGTAAAAAATGTTTTAAAGCATAACGGCAGCTACGGAAGAGGGCTCCCCCGCAAACCCGAAAAGGTTATTATAGACTTTTCGTCCCCGAATATAGCAAAACCTTTTGGAGTAGGACACCTGAGGTCAACCGTTATAGGAATGAGCCTTGCCAACATTTATGAATTTTGCGGGCATAATGTCTTAAAAATAAACTATCTCGGAGATTTTGGAACCCAGTTCGGCAAGCTTATTACCGCATTTTGTCGTTACGGCGATATCGATTTTCACGAATTCGAAAAAGACCCCGTTAAGGCCTTATACGGACTTTATGTGCGGATTCATAAAGAAGCTCAAACAGACTTAAGCCTTGAGGAAGATGCAAGGCTTAGGTTTAAAAGACTGGAAGAAAATATATTAAAATCCAAGAGGGTATTTGAAGAGTATTTAGAAAATTTGCAGCATAGCGCAAATATCCAGAAAAAAGAAGACGAATGTACGGACATAAAAATAACCGCCGAAAATAAGAGCGGCTTTTGCGGAACCGATGCGGGACAATATGATATATGGAGGCTTTTTAGGAGCTTGAGCATCGAAGAATTTAAGCGGATTTACAATTTGATTGGAATCTCATTCGATGTTTATGAAGGGGAATCCCAAAGCGCCGAATTCGCGAATGAAGTTGTGAAAATACTTTATAAAAGCGGATTGGCTGCGGAAAGCGAGGGAGCTATAATCGTGCCTCTAAAAGACATAAAAACTCCGGCGTTAATTGCCAAAAGCGACGGAACATCCCTTTATCTTTCGAGGGATATTGTTACGGCGGTATTAAGAATGGCAAAATATAATTACGATAAGATGATTTATGTGGTCGGTTCGGAACAATCACTGCACTTTAACCAGCTTTTTAATATTTTTGATTTATTAAGGGATAGCAAAGATAAACTAAGCAATAACCCTTTCTTTCAAAAATATGCCTCTTCCGTAAGCGGCAGGCTGGTTCATGTAAAATTTGGCAGAATAATCGGCATGTCAACAAGAAAGGGCAATTTAGTCTTTCTGGAGGATTACATCGATGAGGCAAGCAAAAGGGCAGCGGAAAAACTAAAGGAAAGGGATGCCGTATCGAATAGCGCAGGTACCGTTACAGGTTTTAGCGGTAACGATGAAAATAAGAAAGACATTTTTACGCTTGACGAAAAGGAATCCACCGCCCTTAAAATAGGTATCGGCGCCGTAATATTTAACGACTTAAAAACTAGGCGCAATACGGATGTCAACTTTAACTGGGATAATGTTTTATCCTTCGAGGGACAGACAGGGCCGTATCTTCAATATACGGTGTCAAGGATAAACAGCCTTATAGCCCGGCTAATAAAGGGAAACGACAACGGCGTAAGCCCCGTGGAAAATCGCGTAAATGATGCGGAGTTTAATGCCGCTGCCGGTATTAAGGAAACAGGAACCTCTTTTGATAATACGGCTGCCGTATCCGAAAGGGATAACGATTTTAATGAAATATATCTTATCGTCAAGCAGATTTCCGTTTTTAAAGACAATATAGAAGCGGCATTAAATTTAAATGAACCGTCTATTATAAGTTCATATATTCTGGAATTAGCATCCCTTTTTAACAAATATTATCAAAATTACAGGCTGATAGGCCGGGATTACGAATATATTAAACCCCGCCTTTATCTGCTGACGGCAATTAAGATAATTTTAATCAATGCTTTAAAACTTCTTTGCATACCGATTCTTGAAAGAATGTAATTTATATGGTATATGGCGGCAGAACTAAAACAATGAACCTTGAAATAAAAGACCTGACCGTAAGATTGTATCCCAAAAAATATGCGGGCGGCTATATAAATGTGATCGATTCCGTGGATTTATATGTGAACGGCGGCGAAATTGCGGCCGTTGTCGGGGAATCAGGGAGCGGCAAATCGTTTTTAGGACTTTCTATTATGAGATTAAACCCGCCCGATGTCTCCGAAGTAGTTTCCGGTTTTGTTAAAATAAGATGTCCGGCAGAAAAAGAGGCGCTGGACATTATAAGGCTAAATCCAAAAAATCTCCCCTCCGTGAGGGGCAGGTTGGTATCGATTGTATTTCAAGACCCTAATACTTCGCTAAACCCTGTCATTAAAATAGGGGAACAGATTACCGAGGCAATATTTGCCCATAAAAAAATAGGCAAACCAGAGGCAAAAGAAATTGCAATTTCTTATCTTAACCGTATGAACATCGACGGGAAGGCAAGGTTTAACGCATACCCTCATGAATTATCGGGGGGTATGAGGCAGCGGGTTATGATTGCAATGGCTATGGTGCTTAATCCCTGTTTTTTAATCGCCGACGAACCCACCACGGCGCTCGATGTTACCACATCCTTGCAGGTTTTAAGCCTTATCGAAAAGATAAAACTCGAATCGAATCTGGGAATTATTTTTATAACGCACGACTTAAGCATTGCAAAAAATATATCCGATAAGATTTATGTATTTTATGCCGGACAGGTAATGGAATCCGGAAAAACGGAGGAAATTATGGACAACCCTTTGCATCCCTATACAGTTTCTTTGATTAACAGCGTCCCCTCTTTAGCTGCGGATTATATGCCGAAGCAAAAGCTGTTTACGATACCGGGTTATTTGACAAGAGATGATTTTGCGGAAGGCAAATGCAGGTTTTATGCCAGATGTTTTAAAAGGGATGAAAATTGCTTAAAAAACATTCCATTAAACGGAATAAGCGGGGAAAGGTTTGTCAGATGCGTCAAATGGGAAAAGAAATAATCTTAAATGTCTTAAATCTCTCAAAACATGGAAAAAGAAATAATCTTAAATGTCTTAAACCTCTCAAAACATTATAAATATTATAAGTCCATATTCGATATTAAAAGAGATGTTATTAAAGCGGTTGACGACATAACCTTCGGGGTATTTAGAAATGAGATTTTTGCGGTAGTCGGGGAAACAGGCTGCGGCAAATCCACCCTTGCTAAATTGATTACGGGTTTAATAAGCAAGACCTCCGGAGATATTTATTACGATGGAGAATTATTAGATTATAAGGATAAAAAGAAAAACTTTAGGAAAAAAATCCAAATAGTTTTTCAGGACCCGTATTCGTCGTTAAATCCAAAAAAAAAGATATATAAGATAATTTCTTATCCTGCCGTTAAGAACAATATTATCAAAAAAAAGGACAGGCCTGATTTTGCCGCTTCTTTACTAAAGAATGTAGGATTGGATGAAGAAATCCTGTACGGCTATCCTCACGAATTATCGGGGGGGCAAAGGCAAAGGGTGGGGATAGCAAGAAGCCTTTCCGTAGGTCCGGAGCTTCTAATTCTCGATGAGCCCGTATCCGCTCTCGATATGTCCATATCGGCGCAGGTTTTGAATCTTCTTATGGATTTACAGGCGCATAATAAGATGAGCTATATCTTTATAACCCATGATTTAAAGATAGTAAGGCATATTGCGGACAGGGTTTGCGTTATGTACGGCGGAAAAATAATGGAGATTTCACCGTCTGCGGATTTTTTTAAAGAACCTGCCCACCCTTATTCCAATATCCTTTATAATTCGATGCTGCCTTATAAGTTTAAAAAACAGTTAAATTTTACGGATTTAAACGGAAAAAATACGGTATCGGGTTTAATCGGCAAAGAAAAAGGGGCAGAAAAAGGATGCGCATATTTTAAAAAATGCTATGCTTCAAAAGAAATATGCGGGAAAAATGAACCGCCGTTAAAAGATGTCGGGGATAACAGGATGGCAAGCTGTTTTTTTCCGTTTACTCATCAGGGTCTTTAAATGTGCTGTCCTCATCTATCAGGGATAAGTGCCTAAGATTTTCGATATAATCGTCCGTCGCCTGCATCTTGCCTTCCTCTTCGGCGCGGGATTGGCAATTTATACATAAATTAGAATAAGGAATTACTTTCAGCCTTTTTTTTGAAATCGGCTCCCCGCATTCGTCGCAAACCCCGTATGTTCCTTCTTTTATTTTGAGAAGAGCATTATCTATTTCCCTTACTTTTTTTCTTTCCCTATCCCCGAGCATATATGATAGTTCACGATCTCTTTCGTTTGATGCAATATCATAGTTATCCCCCTGGTATTCGGAAGAATCTTTTGACGAACCCTCTTTAATGCTTGCATCTATCTCCTTAAAAATTGCCCTTTTCATGAGGGTCAGGGTTTCCTTTATTTCCCCGAGTTCTTTATCCGAAAACACGGCTCCGGCCGGGTGATTTTCAATTTCATTCTCCTCAAGAATAGTTTCATCTTTATCTTTTGCCGCCGATGCCTTTTTTGCAGGCACATGTTTATCCTTTGCTATTTTTTTATTTTTCATTGTCGTTTCTCCGCTCAAAAAAATTTTACTTTTTAAAAATGTTGGTTTAGTATATATTTAATAAAATGTAAAAGCAAGTCTAAAGTTGAGGCCTATAAGCGCGGGGAGGCAAAGCAATGGAACCTATAAGAGTTTATGAATACGGCTATGACAATAAAAAAGAGGGCGGGATAAGGACGCCTTATCAAATAGACAGGGATAGAATAATCCACTCCAGCGCATTCAGGAGGCTCCGCAACAAGACTCAGGTTTTTGGGGTTTTTACTCTGGATTATTATAGAACAAGGCTTACGCATTCGCTCGAGGTTTCCCAAATAGCCCGCTCCATTGCATCGAATATGAACAAAAAATACGGTTTAAATATAGATATAGACCTTATAGAGGCAATTTCCCTTGCCCACGATATAGGGCATCCCCCGTTCGGGCATGTGGGAGAATCTATTATAAATGAAAAACTAAAAGGAATTACCGATGGAGAGTGCGGCTTTGAGGCGAATGCCCAGAATATCAGAATACTTAATTTTCTCGAAAAAAAGTTTTATGACAAAGATAATAATAAAATATATGGACTGAATCCGTCTCTAAAAACGATTGACGGAATATTAAAATATAAACTGCCCTATTCTTTATCGGATAAATCGAAACATTTTATATACGACGGCGATATTTTTATACTGGAACGGCTCCACGGAAAAAGCTTTATAGAATTTATAGAAAAAAATTTTCATTATATAAATAAACATGAAAACAAAAATATTAAGGAAGAATTTTTTGAGGCTTCAAGATGCTTGGAATGCCAGATATTGAATGCCGCGGATGACATAGCGTATGCGACGCACGATTTAGAAGACGGGGTCGAGTCGAAACTTATAGACGCAACGGGCCGTTTAAAAGTCAAAAGATATGTGAAGGAAGGCAGGTTTCTTGCCGGGGATTTAGCGGGAATAGAGTCCGGAATAGATAAATTTTTTAACGGCCTTAAGGATATATTTGGATCCTTTAACGATAACGGAAGGGCGGCGCAAACAGAACGGAGCGGAACCAGGCGGAGCCCGCTTCTATCAGGTGATAACATATACCCCGCTATGTGCCGAATTAAAATAAAAACCGATTTAAAGGAGTTTTTTTCAAGATACATATCTAAATTTATTTTAAACATAGATATAGAAGACAGGGAAAAATACATCGGCCGGGGCAAAAACGATTTAATTAAAAAAATCCCGCTCGATTTTAAAAACGATTCATATAAGTATAATCTTATCTGGAAAAATGAGGTTAATGTCGAGATCAAGGCGCTAAAACAAATTTCATACAGGCTTGTTATGGAAAACAAGGATATACTGTTAAACAGGTATAAGGTTAAAAACATCATAGAAAAGTTATTTTGCGTATTTTCGGATAAAAACAATCTGAAGCTTTATCCCGATGATTTTCAGGAGTTATATGAAAATGGATTTTACGGCGGATTCGGAAAAAATGGATTTTATGTAATGTGCGGCGATTATATTAGCGGCATGACGGATATATATGCCGTTAAGCTGTACTCGGCGTTATTTGAAGCCAAAAGTTTTCCGGGTATTTCTTCTTCTATCGAGTCGTAGTTCCTCCCAAATCCTGCAATAGAAATTTATTTTCTATCGGCAATTTTGGGTTCCTTTAATGCCTTTAAAAAACGGTAAAAATTTGGTATAATTTAACTGTAAGGAAAAAGGGGGCCTTTTTTCTTCTATTTTAAAACAAAGAGGACGATAATATGATAAATATACAAACTAAAAACGATATTCAAAATATAACGGATAAAGATAAATATTTATGCGAGGCATGTCCTTACATCTATGACCCCGAAAAGGGGGATCCAGAGGGCGGAATCGCCCCCGGAACGCCTTTTGAGGATATACCCGACGATTGGCTGTGCCCGATATGCAAAATGGACAAGACCCATTTTGTAAAAATATAGGGAAACGTGAATTTTATTAAATTTCTCCCCCTTTCTCTTAGTTAAGTTAAGAAGCTTATTAAGGATGGGGGATAGAAACCCCGATGACCGGCGCGGGTCGAATTATCTATCATTTGCAATGCGAAGATAATTATGATATTATTTTGATTATTGCGCGTAATTACCGCGCTTAAAGAGGAGTAAATCAATGGCAAAATCCGAAGAGCTTGCGCTGCCTAAATATCAATGCGATGTTTGCGGATATATTTATGACCCCGAGGTTGGGGATTCCGTTGGGGGGGTAGAACCGGGGACGCCGTTTGAAGATCTTCCAGACTACTGGGTTTGCCCTATTTGCGGCGCCGATAAGACCCATTTTCAACATTTTACGGGATAAAAATTTTTTCCTTGACTTTATATTAAAATATATTAATATGTTTAATATGTTTAGAATATTACCATCCAAATTATTTATATTTAAGCAAATAACATTCGTCATTATATTTTTATTTCTCGGCTTGGCATTTTTAAATAATGCCGATTCCAGAGCCTACGGTTTTTCCTATAAAAATTTTGTCAAAACGGTTAATAAATACCGGCAGGAAGGAAATCCAAACGCAAATGTTACGATTATAGAGTATTCGGATTATCAGTGCCCGTGGTGCAGAAAATTTGAAGAAAAAGACCTTCCGTATATAATCAAAGATTATGTCAAAACCGGAAAAATTTTTATAGAATACAGAGACTTTCCGCTTACGCTGATTCATCCCTATGCTTTCAAGGCGGCAGAGTATGCGGACTGCGCGGCGCCTCAGGGAAAATATTTGCAGATACGGAGTCTTTTATACCGCCGTCAAAATAATTGGAGCGCTGTAGGAGATTTATATTATTTCCTTAAAACCCATGCCAAAGGAACAATAAACCTTAAAAAATTGGAATCCTGCGTTAAAAGCGGTCTGCCTGAAAGGCTTATAAAAAGCAATATGGCCGCCGGAACACGATTAGGGGTCACGGGGACGCCGACTCTTTTTATATACAGGGGGCTTATACTTTATAAAAAACTCGTAGGATACCGTCCATATTCCCAGATAAACAAAATACTCCAAAACGCCGTAAAGTAAGATTTAAATTTATATATTTCCCGTAATATAAATATGTTTATCCCCGCTGTTATCGGGAATATTCCTAAAGCCCTTTATAAATTTGGAAACCAGTATCTCCGTTTTAACAAGCGCCTCTTCTATTTTTAAACCTTTCGCAAGATATGCCGTTAAGGCTGCGGAAAAAGCGCACCCTGTGCCGTGAATTTTTTTATCTAATTCAATTCTTTCGCTTTCGTTAACAAAAAAATGGTTTCCCGAATCCAGTATGATGTTGTATATTTTGCCTTTATTAAGATTTGCGTTAATATGCGACCCTTTTATTACAACGTTCTTAATCCCCGGCATATTTTCTTTAATTCTTTTCGCCGCCTTTTTCATTCCGTTTAAATTATCAATCTTTTCTCCTGAAATCAATTCCGCCTCCATGATATTCGGAGTGATAACCGTTGCAAGTTTAAATAATGGCATTAAAAAATCGGGATAACTGCTATCCTTCATTATAAGCCTTTTATTAGAGGTTGAAATATGCACGGGGTCTATTACGACAATCTTGACCATATATTTCTTCAGGTATTCGCTTAATATCAAGCTTTGCTCTTCACAGGCTATAAGCCCTGTTTTGACGGCATCAACTTTAAAATAATCAAAAACGGCCTTAAGCTCCATATCGAAAAAACCTTCCGAAACCGGTATTATCCCGTAGATGTTATCCGGATTTTGCGCCGTCATAGCGGTTATTGCCGACAAGCCGAATATTTTAAGCCTTGAAAATATTTTGGCATCCGATGTTATTCCAGCCCCGCCCGAACCGTCAAAACCCGCTACCGATAAAGCCTTTATCATTTTTTCACCTTTTCACCTGCCAGACCCATAATTAAAAATCCCTCTCATCTTAACTTAAGCTTGTAATCCCTTATGCCTTTAAAAATCTTCATTACTTCGCCTGCGCTTCTTGCATTCAAAATATCCGCCTTTTTTGCCCAACCCTTTCTGGCGGCATTTACCCCATAGCCGGCAAAATAAATGCTTGAAACATTGTGGGCGTCTGGATTTATCGCGATCAGCACCGATTTTGAAACTGCCTCTTTAATGTGTCTCCAATCGATGTCAAGCCGCTTTGGATTGGCGTTCAACTCGATAATAGTTCTATATTTTGAGGCGTAATCCAATACTTTTGAAACATTCACGGCATACCCTTTTCTCTCCAAAAGCAGCCTCCCCGTCAGGTGCCCTATCATGGTAGTATATGGATTCTTAACCGCATTTATGATTCTTTCCGTCATCTGGGCTTCGGGCATATTAAATTTAGAGTGAACCGACGCTATGACGAAATCAAGCATGGAAAGCGTTTCGTCATCGTAATCCAGACCGCCGTCCGCCAGTATGTCGGATTCTATTCCTTTGAAAATTTTAATTTTGCCCTTATATTTATCATTTAGCCTGTCTATATACTCAATTTGGGATCCTAAATTTGACCTGTCAAGCCCGTTGGCGTAATGCGCCGAAACCGAATGATCCGAAATTCCGACATATTTATAGCCGTTTTTCAAGGAAGCTTTTACCATATCCTCTAAGCTGTCTTTTCCATCGGTATATGTGGTATGAACATGAAAAATACCCTGCAAATCCTTTTCTTCGACAAGTTCGGGGATGCCGCGGCTCAAGGCGGCATCAATCTCGCCCGTGCCTTCTCTTAATTCGGGTGGAATAAACTGCATTCCAAACACATTATAAAATTCGATTTCATTTGCAACCTTAACTTTATTGGAGGCATTGTCAATTCCTCTATCTCTAAATATTCCGTATTCGTTTATTTTATAGCCGTCTTTTTTTACCAATGTCCTTAGCTCCTCATTGTGAAGCTTGGAACCGGTAAAGTGGTGAAGAGCGTACACGAAATCCTCGTCTTGAACTATACGCAAATCGACATGGATGCCGCTTTTTAAAATAACGCTGATTTTGGTTTCTCCCGTGGATTCAATCCTTAAAACCTTATCGTAATTTACAAATCTTTCCGTAAAGGCTTGTTTGTCTTTTTCCTTGACCGAAGCAACAATATCTATATCCCCCACCGTTTCCATCTTCCTTCTCAATGAACCGGCTATCGCAATAACACCTGCAAGTTTATAAGGCGTATTTTTCAAATAATCTACAAAGGCCGAAGCCTCTTCCTGAGCAAAAACATATAAAAATCTCTGGCTGAATGTCCTGTATTCTTCGATAGATTCCTTTAAATTTTCTATCGTTTTTTCGCCAAAACCATGCATTTTTGTCAGTTTATTCGATAAAATCGCGTTATAAAGGCCGTCTATACTCTTTATATGAAAATTCTCATATAGCATATTTGCCTTTTTTGGCCCCAATCCTCTCAGCTTAATTAACTCTAATACTCCCTGAGGGATTGAACCTGCAAGCTCGTCATAATATGCAAGATGTCCTGTTTTTATAAGTTCCTTTATTTTTAAAGAAAGATCCTTCCCGATTCCCGGAATATTAATTAAACCGTTTTCCCCTGATATATCTGAGAGGCTTTCGCCCAGCTGATTAATAACGCGCGACGCATTTAAATAAGCGCGTATCTTGAAAGGATTTTCCCCTTTTATTTCGAGAATCTCGGCAATTTGCTCGAAAACCCTTGCAATTTCACTATTTGTCATAATATTCTAATTTTGACGGCATCTTTTTTGATGACATTTTTAATAACATTAATAACATTGTAAAATTTATTGTTATAATATATAATAAAAGGGTAAAAAGAAGCAAATAAATATATATTCTAATAACTATATAATATAAACTACTCTATGGGGCTTTTATATAATTTTATTCAATTTATTTTCAGCGCTTTAAATTTTATTCTCTGGGCTTATATGTGGATAATTATAATAAAAGCCCTGCTTTCCTGGGTCAATCCCGATCCGTATAACCCCATAGTCCGGTTTATAAATGATATTACGGAACCGGTTTTGGAAAAAGTAAGAATAATATTGCCGTTGGGAAATGTTATGGCTTTTGATTTATCTCCGATTATAGTAATTTTAATAATATATTTTATTCAATATATTTTACGGTATGTCGAATATTATTATGTATTGCCTTTAATGTTCACTAATTATTTACATTAACATAATTTATATTATATTATATAATAATATTATAATTAACCGGCTAACCGGCCGCGCAATGAAATTCGATTCGTTAATTTGACTAACGAAATTTAAAAAACAGGTGGGGTGGCATGGAACTTTCTCCATTAGAAATTAGGTCCCAAAAGTTTTCGAAAAAGATTAAAGGATATGATGTAACCGAGGTCGAAAATTTTCTTGACATCGTATCGAAAGACCTGGAAAAGCTTTACGGAGAATACTACAACTTAAAAGAAGAACTTGTTAAGAAGAACCAGGAGATTGCGGATTATAAGGAAAAAGACAGGTCCATAAGCGAGGCAATTCTCATGGTCCAATCCGTTTCAGGCGACATAAAAAAAGCGGCAATTTCCGAAGCAGAAAGCATTAAAAATAATGCGCTTATCGATGCAAAAAAAATAATAGGCGGCGCCAATGCGAAATACATCGAAATAGTAAATAATATTAATGATTTATTAAACAAAAGACTTATAATAATCAGCTCTATAAAAAATCTGCTTTCTACAAATATTAATCTAATCGAACAGGAAGCAAGAAGAAAAGTCGAAATTTCTTTTATTCCAGAGCAAGCAAAATTTGAAAATGCGGGTGATAACGGAAACACTGATGAAAATGAAAATGAAAACAATTTAAAAGAGCCTGCGGAAACCGCTGAACAGGGACCGGTTCTTGTCCGGGAAGACAAACAAATACAAAAGCAAATACAGGAAGATGTAGAACAGGAAGACAGCGAACTTTTCGAAAGCAATAACGAGCCGCCTAAAAATAAAGAACCGGAAGAAAAAGACGAAAGAAAAGATTTGGAAAAAGATTTAGACGAGTTATTGAAAGGCGTAAACAAATTTTCCCTTTAAAGCGAAATAGGTTCAAGCCGCCCGCAGCCGTATATATTTTTTCGTTATATTAATCTTGCATTTATAGCCAGTTATGCGGCAAAACGGTTATTATACCGAGAATAACCATTGCCGCGCTTAAAAGTCCCACTCCCGCAAGCGCCGGTTTGGAATAAGCATAATCTCCGAGAATTTTTTTATTTCCGGCAAGCGCTATTAAAAAACCTAAAACAACGGGAAGAATGAATCCGTTAAATGCTTCCACATCCACCATTATAGTGACAAGCGGAAGACCCGGAATAAGAACAAGCATAGCCGAAATAAAAATTAACGCAACATATACGAAGTAAAAGATTTTTGCCTCGCTAAATTTATGATTCAGGCTGTGTTTGTACCCCCATGTCTCGCCTGCCGCCCATGTAAAAGCCATAGAAACCACAAAGGCGGCAAGCAGGCTTGAACTGTAAAGCCCTATTGCAAAAAGAAGCCCTGCATATTTTCCCGCCAGAGGTATTAAAGATGTTCCGATTGCTTGTGCCGTTGAGGGTTTAATGCCGGCCTTAAACAATGTAGCCGCGGTCATAACTATTACCGCAATCATAAGAATCTGCGTTGCTATACTGCCAATCAAAGTGTCCGTTTCGGCCAGCTTGACATCTTTTTTGCATAAATTTTTATCGACCGTCGCGCTTTGCTGATAATAAATCATCCACGGCATTATGACGGCGCCTGCATTTGCGGCTATGAGCCAGATATAATCTTTATTATATAACGGCTGCTTTGCAAATAAACCGTTAAAAATTATTTCATGGATATCGGGGTGGGCAAAAATTGCAGCCGGTATAAATACGAATCCGGATAAAGAAAAAATAAGAGCTATATTCTCGGCTTTTTTATAACTTCCGGTAAAAACCACGAAAAGCAGTATTAAAAAACTAATTCCAACCGTATAAACCTTTGGTATTCCAAATATTTCCCCGCTTGCGGCAATTCCCGAAAACTCGGTTATCAACGCGGAAAAAACGACAAGAAAAAGCGTTATTGTGGCAAACATAGCCCACTTTTCACCGTAAAATTCTCTTATAAGTTCTCCATGCCCCTTTCTGGTAACACAGCCAAGCCTCGAGGTCATGGATTGAACAAGATAAAGTATAGGAATTAAAAGGATTTGAAGCGGTATTAATTTATATCCCCAGTTAGCCCCTGAAACACCTGCCGTTGTGATAGAGCCTGCATCCATATCCGCTATCATAACAATAAATCCCGGTCCTAAAACCTTAAAAAAATGGAGTGTCCTGTAAAAAATTCTTTTATATCTATATCTATGCCTTTTTCTGCTTCTTTCTCCCCCGCCTTCTTTTTCCGTTATATTTTCTTTGACGCCGTTATCTTTTATCACCCTGTTGTTCATTAAATTAGAAACTCCTTCTAAAATTTTCCTAAGGAAAATTTTCTTTATTGGAATATGCCATAACGGATAAAATACATTACTAAAATTGTAATGTATTTTCCCTTTTAAGTATTATATAATTATTTTTATTTGTCAAGGAAAAAAAATTTAATATAATTTAATATAATTTGGTAAATTTTTTTATTTGTGATATACTTTTATTGTAAATATTGATTTCACCATAGCACCGCATATAATATAATTTTAAAATTTTAAAGGCTTAATAAGATTTAACCTAAACATTAAAAATGAAAATACTGCTTATTCAACCGGATAATAAAAACACTATCGGACTTAACAATGTCGCTTTAATCGAGCCGACAGGCCTTGAGGCAATTGCCGGAAGCCTTTTGAAAGACGGACATAATGTTCATATAGTGGATTTAAGGGCCGTAAATAATAAAGCCGATAAGTATTTAGAAGATGCGATAAAAGAATTCAAACCCGATGTTTTTGGCTTTTCATGCTCATTTACCCCCGATGTTTATAGAACGATAGAACTTGCAAAAAGGGTAAAAAACGATTATGGGGCAAGGTTTGTTTTTATCGGCGGACATCATGTTTCCGTTTATCCTGTGGATTTTAATATAAAAGAAATCGATGCAATAGTTATAGGGGAGGGTGAGCAAACTGCCGTCGAACTCGTAAGGGCTTTTTCCTCAAATACTCCATTATCTTTAATTAAAGGCATCATTTACAATGAGAACGGCAGTCAAATAAAGACCGAGCCCCGCGAATTAATTAAGAACATAAACGAGCTTCCGTTTTTTGCAAGAAATCTTACCCGTGAATATAGAAAAAATTACTATCTCGGTATAAGAACATCGTTAGCCTGCCTTGAAACCGCAAGGGGCTGCCCCTTTAAGTGCGATTTTTGCAGCGTCTGGAATTTTTACAGGGGTTCTTACAGGTCTAAGTCTCCCGAACGGGTTGTCGCCGAACTCAAAGAAATTAAAGACGATTATATTTTAGTCACCGACGATAACTTTTTTAGCGATGTTAAAAGGGCTAAAAGAATAGGCGAGCTTCTAAAAAAGGAAAAAATTCATAAACTATACACAATTCAAGCGCGAAGCGACACTATCGTGAAACATCCCGAACTCATTTCTCAGTGGAAAGAATTGGGGCTTTCCAACATTTTCATAGGTTTTGAAAGCGTCGATGACGAAAAGCTTAACAGCATTAACAAAAGCAACTCTTCTCTTAATAATGAAAAAGCTTATTACATCGCCAAAGAGCATGATGTAGCCGTCACTGCTTCATTTATAGTTTCCCCCGACTTTACAAATTTAGATTTCAAAAAATTAATCGATTTTGTAAAAAGGCTTAAGATAAGCGTTCCCGCTTTTTCGGTTCTCACGCCTCTTCCCGGAACCAAGCTGTATGATAAACTTAAGGAAAAGTTGACAATGCTCGATTATAATTATTTTGATCTTTTTCATCCCGTTTTAGACACTTATTTATCTAAAGCCGAATTCTTTAAAGAATTTTCAAATCTTTACAAGGCTTCATATAAGTCCCTGAATTTAAGGGCTAACGATGTCTTATTCGTTATAAAATATCTCATAACGGGCAAGATGCCTTTGAATCATATGTTTAAACTAAAAAAGTCCATGAAATTACTATCGACTCCATCCACATATGAAAAATGTTTGCTTGCGAATAACGCAAGTTAGTCTAAAGCCCCTCATTAAAACTTTTAAAGACGCCGCTTTATAAATTATTGCAAAATTAATTATTGCAAAATTATTTTTCAAATATTATAATAGTTTCTTTAAATATTTGCTTACTTTTAAGGAGGATTTTATATTGAAGAAGAAAAATTTTTTAAAGGAAATCGAACATCAGTTCCCCAAAAAATATGAAACCGTCGTTATTCTTAATCCCGATATGGAAGAACTAAAATTCAACCAGTTTTTGGATAAGGTTAAGGAAATAATGTCGAAAAACGGCGCCGAATTTTTAGATTTTAACGATTGGGGAATCAGAAAGCTTTCATATGACATTAAGAATTTTAATAGAGGAAAATTCGCGGTGATACATTTTTCGGCTAAGGGCTCCTTTATTCAGGAACTTGAAAGAAATTTAAAGATTATAGAAGATTGCATCAGATTTCAAACCGTCGTATATACAAAAAACCTTGAAACCGTTAAGGAGGAAGTGGTAAATGAATAGGGCGCCTCGCAAAACTACAAAACCGGCAGGGACACATTTTATGCGCAGAACATACATGAGAAAAAAAGTGTGCAGATTTTGCGCCGATAGAAATTTAAAAATCGATTATAAGGATTCCAAGCTTTTGAGAAATTTTGTTACCGAAAGAGGAAAGATAATGCCCAGAAGGATCACGGGCAATTGCGCTTATCACCAGAGAAGAGTCGCAAAAGCAGTCAAAATGTCTAGAATTGTTTCTATAATGCCATATACATCTATTAATGTTTAAGATTAAAACCTTTTTTTCAGGTTTATTATTATCGTTTTTACTTTTTTTATTTTTAACGGACTCGATATATTCCGGGGGTTATGCTATTATAAATCCCTTTTTATATCTATATTTCAGCATCACTTTAATATTGCTGTTTAGGATTATCGGTGCGAAATCGATTATACCGATATCTATCGCGGCATTTTTTGCCGTTATATTTTTATCTTTCACTCAAAATAGCGGTAAATTGCCGGATTATTTCGGCCATAGTTTTGAAAACGGCCTGTTTATATTGGCATTAATAATTCAACTATTAGTGTTTGTTGTAATACCATACATTTTTTCTATTTTAATTTCAAAAAAAATTAGTCTGGCGAAATCGATTTATTATCCTGTATCAACCGTATTCTTTATAATTTTTGTTATTGCGATTGGCTACTTATATTATAATAAAATCGACATCCATTCTTTATTGAACTTTTATTCCAATACTATATTAAAAAATATGATGAGCGTTTATAAGCAAATAGGCATTACATACCTTACGACTGCAAAAATGCGGCCGATAATTTCAAAATTGCTTACGGATGTGCTGCTGCTCCTCCCATCTATAGCCGTAACGCTTTCATGGATGGGGCTCTGGTTCAGCTTTATAATACTCAGAAAATTTTCTAAGAGAAAACCTTCGGATTTTTTTAAAAATAATGAAAACTTATCCTTATGGAAATCGTCCGATTTTTTTATATTATTTTTATTATCCGGCTTTATAATTGCGATATTTGCGAGCGGCATATATAAATTTATAGGATACAATATAATTTTTCTGGCGTCGTCCGTTTATTTAGTTCAGGGATTAACTATAATATCTTTCTTTTTTAACAAGTTAAATTTAAATTTATTTTTAAAAACATTGACTTACATCTTAATTATTTTATTTAATAATCCGCTGGTAATTTTCGTTATTTTTATGGGGATATTCGATATATGGTTTAATTTTAGAAAAATTGAATTAAATAAAGGGGGTTCTAACTGAGATATGAAGGTAATACTCAAGGAAGATATTCAGGATTTAGGCACAATGGGCGATATGGTAAATGTTGCGGATGGCTATGGAAGAAATTTTTTATTACCCAAAAAACTTGCCATTCCCGCCACCAAAGTTAACATTAAAACAGTGGAACATGAAAAAAGGCTTATTAAAAAAAGAAAGGGAAAAATCCTTCGCGAGGTTACGGATATTAAAAATAATCTTGAAAAAGCGGAGATTAATATCGCCGCCAAGGTAGGGGAGAACGATAAGATGTTCGGCTCTATAACCTCTATGGATATAGAAGATAAACTTAAAGAAATCGGCTTTAATATCGATAGAAAATCTATTATGCTGGACAGTCCCATAAAAGATTTGGGTATTCAAACCGTTAAGATTAAGCTCCATCCTGAAATCATAGCCGAAATTAAAGTCGATGTGGTTCCAGAGTAAAGTCTGAAATATGGCTATTAAAAATAAAAAGATAGCTTTTAATAATAACGGCTCACCATCCTTAACCGATAATAATCTCAAAATTGTACCTCCAAATTCTTTGGAGGCTGAGAAGGCTTTAATTTCCTCTATACTAATCGATAATTCTCAGGCAAATTCGGTACTGGGAAGTATTATGCCCGAAGATTTTTATGACACGGTCAACGCAAGGATTTTCAAAGTGCTTATATCATTGGGCGAAAAAGGCGAACCCATCGATATAATAACCATTTTAAATGCAATACAAAAAGAGAGGGATTATTCGCAATATTTTTCGGATTTTGATTTAAGCGGCTATTTAACGACATTGTATGAAATGCCGGCAGGTCTTTTTAATGTTGAGCAATATGCAAAAATAGTAAAAGAAAAATCTATATTAAGAAATCTGATTAACGCTTCTAATAAAGTCAGGCAAAAATGCTATGAACAGCGTGATGATGTTGACGACATAATCGATTTTTCGGAAAAAACTATTTTTGATGCCACGGAAAAAGATTCGTCTAAAAATTATGTCGAGGTATATCCTTTAATAGTCAACTATTTTACAAAACTTTCCTCTAAAAAGAATGATGATAGCGATATTACCGGAGTGCACAGCGGTTTTCAGTATCTCGACGAACTAACCAACGGCTTCCAGCCTTCAGACCTGATAATTATTGCCGGAAGGCCTTCCATGGGCAAAACCGCCCTTTCCCTTAGCATTGCCAAAAATATTGCCGTAAAAAAAATTCCGGTTGCGTTTTTTTCTCTCGAGATGTCCAAAGAACAGCTTGCAACAAGGCTTTTATCTTTGACCGCAAAAATCGATTCTTCCATGTTAAGGAGGGGGAGAATTCACAACCCCGACATCGAAAACATACATAAAGCGCTGGAAATGCTTGAGGATATTCCTATTTATATCGATGACAGCGCGGGCATTACCGTTACCGAGTTAAGGGCTAAAACCCGCAGGTTAAAAAGGGAAAAGGGGGTAGGGATTGCAATCATCGACTATCTCCAGCTTATGAAAGCCTCGCCTAACATTGAATCCCGGGAGCAGGCTATCGCCGATATTTCGCGTTCTTTAAAAAGCCTTGCAAAGGAACTGAATATACCTGTAATTGCCCTATCCCAATTAAACAGAATGGTCGAATCCAGACAGGATAGAAAGCCGCAGCTTGCCGATTTAAGGGAGTCCGGCGCCATAGAGCAGGATGCCGATTTGATTATGTTTGTTTATAGGGAAGAGGTTTATAAAAAAGATACGGAGAACAAAGGCATAGCGGAATTAATTATCGGCAAGCAAAGAAACGGCCCGACGGGCATAGTAAAACTTTCTTATACCGACAAATACACATCTTTTGAAAATCTTGCTTATGAGGAAGACAGTTATATCTGAAGGATGGGAAGGATTTATATAATAATTAATCGCAATGCCGCGCTATACCCGCGGCGCCCACAATTCCCCCGTTTTTTCCAAGCGCGGGCTTTACTATTCCGAGATGCGATGTGGAAGCCTTAAGCGCCCTTTTGTTAACCTCTTCTACGGTAATATCGAATAAATCGGGAATGCCGTCTATCACGCCGCCGCCTAATATTATCATACATGGATTTATTAAATTTACAACGGTTATAACCCCGTCCGCTAAGTAAAGCCCTGTTTTTTTAACAATCTTAATTGCATTATCGTCTCCGTTATAATGCGCTTTAGCAATAGTTTCGGCGCTAATATTGCCTATTTCCCCCGCTATCTTAATAATTTCCCTAAAACCGGCCTTATCCTTTAAGGCCAGTTCCTTTGCAATCTCTGCAATTCCCCATCCGCCTGCATAAGCTTCCATGCAGCCGTTATTGCCGCATGTACATTTTCTGCCCCCTGAAACTACTACGATATGCCCTATCTCACCGGCGGCATTTGAACAACCGGAAATCAACCTGCCGCCCGTTACAATCCCCGAACCTATTCCCGTGCCGACAAAAATACATACAAGATTATCTTTGCCGATTCCCGCCCCCCATTTCCATTCGCCGTAAGTAATAGCGGTTAAATCGTTTACGACAACGGCGCTTAAGCCTGTCTCCTTTTCCAATATCGTTCTCAGGGGAACATCGCGCCAATTTAAATTCGGAGAAAATAAAACATCTCCCGTTTTTTCATTTATCTGTCCGGCAATACCGACGCCGATTCCCGAAATAGCATATCTCGTATTTTTTTTTAGAAAACATTTTAAATTTTCCATTATAAATTTAACCTGTTTTGAAGGCGGAACAGGCATGACCGACGTTTCATCGATAAATTCATTATGGAAAGATTTAGAATCTTCGTCTATCACGGCGCCGCTTTCATCTACAATGCCGAGCCGGAGATTCGTTCCGCCGATATCCGCTCCAAGATAATATTTTTTCATATGGGTCATGCTATTCCCCCAACCTATTTCCGCCCAAAGACGCTATGGAAAGGACATTATTAATCGATTTCAACCTTCTTGCCGGAGCAGGAACCTACAATTCTGTTTCTCCCGCTGTTTTTTGCTTCATAAAGAAAATCATCCCCCGCTTTTAACATGTCGTCAACGCTCTTAATATCCTCATCCGGCAATGAAGCGACGCCGATCGAAACGGTAATCTCTTTTTCTATCGGGGTAAATTTGAAATCCTGTATTATCTTTTTTATCTTTTTAGCCGCGGAGGCCGCATTTTTAAAATCGGTTTGAGGTAAAATTATCACAAACTCCTCTCCCCCGTATCTTACGGCAATATCGATATTCCGCGTATTTTTACTTAAAAGGCTTCCTAATTTTGCCAGAACTATGTCTCCAACCTTATGTCCGTAAAAATCATTGATAGACTTAAAATGATCGATATCTATAATTAATATTGACAGGCTGTTGTTGAATCTTTTAGCTTTATCAAATTCTATTTCCAGCGCTTCATTTAGTTTTCTCCTGTTATAAAGCCCGGTAAGCTCATCCGTTATGCTGAGTTCATTAAGTTTTTTATGTAATCTTGAATTATCTAAGGCTACCGAAAGCTCTTTTGCGGCATGTTCTAAAAATGATATATCTTCCTTATTGAAACCGTGAATACTTGAAACGGTTAAAACGCCGATATTCACATCCCCTACATAAAGAGGGAACCATGCGATATCCTTTGGAAATACCTCGCAAAAACCGTAATCTATCATTTTTCCGGCTCCGCCGTTCTCCAAAAGCTCATCTTTTAAAAGGGCGGCATTTTCCGGAATATCGTGAAACCATACAGTTTTCTTTTTTGAAAGGCAATGCCCCGTGATACCCTCATCTGCCTTTATTTTATTGGCAACAAATTTTCTTATGCCGTAAAATTTCCACGGAATTAAAAAGCCTTCCGAATTATCGCCGTATGTGCCGATATTGCCGTCTTGGCCTGTCAAAACAGCGCCCTTTTCGTAAATATATATAATACCCGATGAAATATTTAATAACTCCTCCAAAATATTTAAAGCGGAAGATATTATCTTCTCGAAATCTAACGAACCGACTAAAAAATCGGAAAAGATATTATATTTCCGCATCCTTTCTTCCCTGTCCTTGACGGTTTCGGCCATTTCGGTAAAGCCCTTGCCGATACTTTCAAATTCATCATTTGTTTTTATTACAAGTTTTGTATCAAGGTCTCCTTCGGTAAAATTTTCTATAGCCTTCGTTATGGCAAATATCGGATTCAAAGTATCTTTCGAAGCAAAATAAGATATAATGAAGGACATAATTAAACCTATGATAATAATTACCACGGCATAAAAAGCGGTTTTTCTGAAAATAGACAGGTATTCTCGGTTTGAAATAAAAACAGCGATAGAACCTATAACCTTATCGTCTATATTTTTTATAGGATGAAAGGCGGCAAAAATATCCTCGCCGCCATAGTTCATCTCTCCGATAAAATTTTTCCCGTCAAGAATTTTTCTATGTATATAATCGGGAAGTTTTGAACCTATTCCAAAAACATTTCCGGGAATTTTTAATGTTGCAAGACATACCTGCGTATTAGACGCGGAAGCAAAAACAGCCGTATTTATACGGTATTCATTATAAATCGTTTCCGGCAAGTAACCGTTGCCGTTTAAATTAACGAGTCCGAATATCGAGCCTATTACCTTGCCGTTATGTATAAACGGAACGACGGTAACCAAAAACATATTAGACTCGTCATTGGCAGTCTTAATACCCATTCTTGTCAATACAATCTTTCTAATCAGCGCGGTTTTAACAACGGGAAAACCCGTATGAAAAACATTAAAAATCATTCCGCCCAAAGACGGCTTAAATCCAAGGGCGCCGGAAGTTGAAGCCAAAAGACTGCCCCTGTTATCCGTAATTCCTATATAGCTTGCAAAACCGAAAGCATCCTTATAAGACTTAATCAGACTGTTTATAAAAGGAATATCTTTATGCGTAATCGCATTAATTAAATAAGGGTTGTATGAACTTATTAAGAAAGCATCCTTGAGACGATTTCCCTGCGAATAATAAATTCTTTGGGCGCCGTTTAATGTGATTTTAACTTTATTTAAGCTCGCTTTTTTTGTTTGTTCCTTAAAAATATATGTGTTGGCGACCGCAAGAAGCGTCAGGGGTAATAAAACGGCTAAAGAAAATGAAAGCACAAACTTCTTTTTGATGCTCATTTTGGGCCTAAAGCCCGTTGAATATTCGATATTAGACATAAAAACGCGTATTATTTTGTTATTTTTATGAAACCTAACTATCTTTTTATAATTTTATCAGAACTATTGCAATAAAAATGTTTAAATTTAAATTTCGTCGGTTCATTGCCGAAAATTAAACTTATGGGGCGAAATGGGCAGGCAGGTATGCGAAAGCAGGGTCTTAATCCTTTATTAAACTAACGGCAAACTGTTTCGCGGTCCTGCCCGAACGCGAACCCTTTATAATTGCAAAGTTAATTGCGTCCTTTCTTACCTGATCCATGTTAATGCTCGAGATTTTAATATCATATTTTTTTAAATACATTTCTACTATCTTAAGGTAAACTTCCCTATCAAAGCTGTAAAGCCCGTATGTCAAACCAAATCTGTCGCTTAAAGAAAGACCTTCTTCGACCTCTTCTTCCGGATGAATAAAATCGCCGTTTGATCTTTCCGGAGAAAATTTTTCCGTAGTAAGATGGCGTTTATTGGATGTTGCGTAAATAATTATATTTTCCGGAAGTTCATCCAATCCGCCGTCGAGAACGGATTTAAGCTTTTTGTAAAACAGCGAATCCGCATCAAAAGCAATATCGTCAAAAATCAATATAAACCTGTAAGATTTTGTTTTAATGATGGTGATTAATTCATAGATAAATTCGGCGGTGTCTTCCACAATCTCGATAAATTTGATCTTGCCTATGTATGGCTCTTCACCGAAAGATTTTGCAATAGCCCTGACAAGAGAAGACTTCCCTGTTCCCCTGTCTCCCCATAAAAGTACATTGTTGGCGGATTTCCCCGATGCAAATTTAATCGTATTTTGAAAAACATCCTTGATTATATTATCTATCCCGATGAAATCGGCCAAAGACAATGATTTAAACCCTGAAATACCTTTAGGGGAAAAATCGGGTATAGGTTTTAAAATACATTTATTATTTACCTTAAAAAATTTAAAAGACCCGTATATCTCAAAATCTTCGGGGGTGTATTTTATAATCTCAAACTCGTAATCCTGCTTGTTTAAATCGCGCGATTTATAATTGTTATATATTTCGGAAATTAAATTGTTTGTTTTTTGAATTTCCTTGATTAACAAAGAAAAAAAATCCCTGCCGTCAATTTCGCTTAAGGGGCTATAATCAAATTTATCCATTTTCGCGGTAATCCATGCCTGCCTTTATTTAAAAGAGGCATTTAATTTTATAGAGCAATAAGAGGAACACATGGAGCAAACCTTGTCGTCTTTAAGGGGTAAAGATGCCCTCATCTCTCTTGCTTTTTCAGGGTCTATCGAACTTTCGTACTGGGCTTCCCAATTCATTGCGCGCCTATTTTTACTCATATCGATGTCTTTTTCCATTGCACCTTTCACGCCCTTTGCTATATCCCCGGCGTGCGCCGCAATCTTAGCCGCAATAACACCCTCTTTAACATCCTCCGCCGTTGGAAGCCTCAGGTGCTCCGCAGGAGTGACATAACATAAGAAATCGGCGCCCGCTCCGGCGGCTATTGCCCCGCCTATCGCGCTTGTGATATGATCGTAGCCGGGAGCAATATCCGTAACAAGCGGCCCTAAAACATAAAACGGAGCGCCGTTGCAAAGGCTTTTTTCCAATTTTATGTTTGTTTCCACCTGATTTAACGGAACATGTCCGGGGCCTTCTATCATAACCTGCACGCCTTCTTCCAAAGCCTTTTTCTGAAGCTCTCCAAGAGTAATAAGTTCCGAAATCTGAGCCCTGTCTGTTGCGTCGGCAAGGCTTCCGGGTCTTAATCCGTCGCCGAGGCTTAACGCAACATCGTTTTTTTTTGCAATCTTTAAAAGCCTGCCGTATTCTTCGTAAAGCGGATTTTCCCTGTTATTCCTTATCATCCACGAAGCAATCAAGGATCCTCCCCTTGAAACTATTCCCATAATCCTTGTCTGCAGGTTCATCTTTCTCACGGCTTCCAATGTTAACCCGCAATGAACGGTAATAAAATCGACGCCTTCTTCGCACTGCCTTTCGATAACTTCAAAAAGGTACTCCGGGTCAAATTTATTTATATTAGAACCTGAATCTGCGCCGCCGGCTCCTATCGCGGGCTGGAATGCCTCATATAACGGAACGGTTCCCACCGGCACGCACGAGTTTTTAATTATCTCCCGCCTGAATTCCACAATATTTCCTCCCGTGGATAAATCCATAACGGCGTCCGCGCCGCTATGGATTGCCGTAAAGAGTTTTTCCAATTCCGTTTCGATATTATAATTGTCCCCCGACGAACCGATGTTTGCATTTACTTTTGTTTTTAAACCCTTACCTATCGCAAGCGGTTTTATATTTCTGGCGCGGTTTTTCGTTATAACGATATGTCCGTTCATTATGCCTATGCGAATCTCTTCGGCCGAAATGCCTTCCATTTTCGCGCAATATTTCATTTCATCCGTTATTATATTATTTTTGGCAGATTCGATTTGATTCATTTGATTCATATATTTTCCTCCGATTTTTATATTATATCATTCTTTGCATTTTTTATAAACCTTTTAAGAGCAGGGACGGTAAGGGGGCGGGATAAATATTGATATATTTTTGGATATTTAATTTAAATTATTGGATAAAAATTTAACGGCATCATAAATATTGTCTGCCTTGAGAATTCCCGATTGAACTGCAATATATTTAGCCCCGGCATCTCTAATTTTGCTTATATTATCCCTGTTAATGCCGCCCAGCGCAAAAACCGGTATTTTTGCCGAATTTAGCGCCTTCCTTAGCAAATCTGTCCCCTGTTCGAAGTCCTGATTTTTAGTTTTAAAAATCGGGCTGAATGTTACGGCGTCCGCACCGGCATCCTGAGCGGTTATTATCTCTTCAATGGAGTGGGAAGAATAAAATATCTTAAGATTTTTGATTTTTTCTTTAACGGCGCTAATCGGAATACTATTTTTGTTTAAATGAACGCCATACGCGTCAAGAGCTGATGCGACATCGACCCTGTCATTTACAAAAAGCTTCACATCCCTGTATTTATCTATTATTCTTTTAATCTTTTCTCCTAATGCGATAAATTCTCTAATGCCGACATCTTTTTGCCTTAGTTGAAAAGCTTTTACTCCGCTGTCAAAACATTTATTTAAAGCCTCTAAATAATCTTTTTCGCTCGCAAAGAAATTTTTATCGCCGATTAAATAAATATTAAAATTAAAGTTCATAAAAACCCGCCTATACCTTATAAAACCTTATTAATTATATATTTTGGATTTTATATTGTCAATTAATGTATTTTTAAAGCTGGGCAGGATTAGTGAATTAAATTAAATGAAATTAACAATAATTAATATTATTCAATAATTATTATTAAATTTATCTTGCATTTTATTTTTTTTATGCTAAAATCAAAGTAATAGCGAGCAATCCTAACCTAAACTAAAACTTAAATAAATTTTATTACGGAGGTATCTTATGAAGTGGAAATGTTCCCTTTGCGGTTATATTCATGACGGCGACTCGGCGCCGGATGTTTGCCCAAGGTGCGGAGCGCCAAAAGAAAAATTCGAGCGGGTAGCGGCCGATGTTGAGCAAATTATCGACCGTTCCAGAAAAACAAATCAATTGCACATGAATTTAACCAATCTTCTTACAAAGGTGCTGGAAGTTGCGGAGGCCGGCATTGAAGACAATCTGGATCCCGGATGCCTTAATGTATTTCAAAAGGCAAAAAAAGCTGCATGGGAAGTCCGGCAAATGTCAAAAGCCGAGATAGTAGTCCATATTAACAAACAAAAATGGGGTTAATAACAAAATTTACAAAACTTATTTAACATTAGCAAATCTTATAGGCAGCGTAAATACTTTAGCTCCTTTGCCTTTAAAAAATTTTAGAGGTTTAGGGGCTAGAGTATTTATTAATTCCCTTTTTTAAATTCAATAAATAAATTAATGAAAAAAATGAAATTAACATATTGCTATTTTGATATATTTTTGTTAATATACTTAGGATAAAAATATGCAATACTTTAATAATTAATAAATTTATTAAGTTAAGGGAGGAACCAAATGGAGGACAACAAACATTTTGTCAGAGTAATGTGGGTTGTGGTTGTTATCAGCATTATCGTCATAGTCGGGCTGGGCATTTTTGCCGCAACGGGACTAAACTACTCTTTCCCTGATTTAACCAAAATACTTCCTTTAAAACTTTAAAATTTAATTAATTAAATTTTAAAGTTTAACCGGTCCTCCGAATATTCAAACTTTTTTGAGCCGCTAGCTCAGCTGGTAGAGCACCTGACTTTTAATCAGGTGGTCGTGGGTTCGACCCCCGCGCGGCTCACCACTCAAAACCGCAGTAAATCAGGCATTTTGGCAGCATTCCTCTTGACAAGCATATCCTTGAAAATGGTAAAATAAAATCAGATTTGGTAAAATTTTGTCCCAATTTTGTCCCATATTTAAGGAGAGAAAAAAATGTCAGAAAATATCACGAAAAGAAAGAATAGTAAGTATTATTATTATGATTTTATGCTCGACGGCGTCAGATATAAGGGGACAACTAAGAATGTCGGCAAAAAGTTTCACGGATACGGTAAAATAGACAGCCAAATTTGCGATTTAAGGCTCGAAAAGGAGTAAACAGATAGTTTACTATTCGTTTTTTTTGCAGTATAATTAATATTAATACAATAAATTAAAAGAAAATAATCTCAAATTAAAATAATTTAACGGATATGAAAATAACATTAGAACTCCCCGAAGACATAAAGGTATTATTAAACGAAGATGCCCAGAACCTTGCCGACGATATAAAGCTTATGGCCATAATAAAAATGTATGAACTTGGCAAAATATCTCTCGGCAAAGCTGCCGAATTTCTAAAAATAAATGAAATGAGATTTATGGAAGTATTAGGCGAATATAAAATACCCGCAATAGATTATTCTCCCCGCGAATTAGACGAAGAATTAAAAACCTTAACCAAGTTTATAAATTAAATGGTTGCCGTCGCCGATAGTTCATCGCTAATAGCGTTGTCTATATGTAACCATCTTAATTTGTTAGATATGTTTTTCGATAAAGTTATCGTTCCCGAAGCCGTTTATGACGAATTAACTTTGGGTAATAAACCCGAATCGGAGAGATTGAAAGATTATTTGTTGGATAAGGTATCTAAAAAAGATATAAATAAATACTTGATTAACGATACGCGTTTAGGAAAAGGGGAATTGGAAGCCATAGCTCTTTGTAAGGCTATTAATGCCGATTTTTTAATAATTGACGATAAGGTTGCAAGAAAAGCCGCAGTTATAAACAATATAAAAATAACGGGAAGCCTGGGAATATTGCTATTTGCAAAGAAAAAAGGCTATATAAAAACTTTAAGTCCGTGCATAGAAAGTTTAAAGCGGTCTAACATAAGAATATCGGAAAGTTTAATCCAAAAGGTATTACAGGAAGCCAACGAGAATTAAACACATAAAAGGATTTAAAAAGTAGCCATTGTCTCAAAATTGTCCCATATCATTTTTATATTACTAAATTATTTAATAAAATAAATAAGTTATGGTATGCAATAGTCTGCCTTTTAATCAGGTGGTCGTGGGTTCGACCCCCGCGCGGCTCACCACTTCAACTTTAAAATACACGCTTGGCAATTACAAGAAAATAGGAATCGTGCGTAACCTTCGACTTAAAGCATGTAAAGTAGTAATTATAACTAATTAATATACGATTTATAATTATCCGTCAATTAGGGGACTACTAATAACTACCACGAACAGAAAGGAAGGAAACGCCGGGTCTGTAAACCCTTTGATTTAAATGGAGCCGGCGATAGGAATCGAACCTACGACCCGCTGATTACGAATCAGC
>JAJZXJ010000035.1:0-5528 GCA_021802425.1 bacterium
TAACTGGCGGAGAGAGAGGGATTCGAACCCTCGGTACATCTATTAGGATATACATTCGCTTAGCAGGCGAACGCCTTCGACCAGCTCGGCCATCTCTCCATTAATTCTTTATTTAGACAATGTATTTTATAATATAACATTAAAGGAGTTATTATTCAAGTATAATTAGTCCCGCCAACTTCCTATTTTTATTATAAAAATATTGTGTCTTCTTTGAATCCGGTTTTTAGAAAAAGAAGAATATAATCTCTTAAATGGCGGGTGATCAAGAAATTATGTTTTACATGGTTATGTCCGTTTTTACCTAATTGTTTGGCATATTCGGGATTCTGAAGCAGTTGCTTTACATATATCGCTGTTCCCTCTATCGTTCTCGATAAAAGACCTGAGTATTTGTGCGTGATTTGAAGAGGTATCCCGCCCACCGCCGATGCGACTACGGGTTTTGATTTCCAGAGGCTTTCCGATACGGTTAAGCCGAAGCCTTCCTTTATGGATTTTTGCAATATGACGGTTGACGCCCTTTGCAAAGCGTTAATTTCAATATTACTTGTCGGGGGAAGGTTTAAGACATGAATGTCTTTATCGTCTCCCGCTTTTGCGAGGACCTCGTTGAAAACCTCTATCCCTTCAGGGTCGTCCGTCGCCCCCCCGCCTGCCAAAACAAGCTGGCAATCCACATATTTTTTTGCAAGCCTGTAAACATCGATTACTCCAAGCGGGTCTTTCAGCCTGTCAAACCTTGAGATTTGGGTTATTATTTTTTTCTCCGGATCTATTTTAAATCTTTCTAAAACCTCGTTTATTGTTTCTTTCGGTATCTCTTTATTTTTGTCCGATAACGGATCTATCGATGGAGAAATTAATATTTGGGGTATCCTGAGTTTTTTAGCAAAAAGCGGAGATGAAAAAACCGAATAATCGTATTTCTCGATGAATTTTTTTAAAAAATTGAATGTTTTTGTATTTGCCGAACTTAAATCTATGTGGCATCTCCAGATAAATTTTTTATCTTTATAGCCGGGTTTCTTCTTAATTTTAATCAGCCCGATTGGTTGAGGGTCATGTATGAAGATGATGTCCCCGTACAAATTCATCTCTTTTAAATTTTCATCGGTAACATCCATGAAATGTTTAAACTCGCTTTCAGAAATGTTTTCTTCAACTCCATGCAGGGAGTTGTGGATCTTTTTGGTCACCTCAAAAAATTTCTCTCCGCCTTTTATAAAATCCCATCTTGCATCAACCCCTAATTCCTTTAAAAGCGGGATCATTCTATTGAGAATTTCGGCAACGCCGCCGCCGACGGCCGTTGAATTTATATTTTGAATAATCTTGCCGTTTAGATGGGATGCTAGTTTCTGAACTTCTTCGATTGTTTCATTGCCGACAATATCGGCGTAATCGCTTATTGAATTCATTTTAATTTAACTTTTAAACTTACAAAACATTTATAAACATACAAGCTATAAATAATTTTCCGTTAACTTGATAATAGATTCCTTAAGCCTGTCCATAGTAAGAGTATATGGGTCAAGATTCGATATTTTATAAGCTAAATCGGGAAGTTTAAGTTCATCTTTAATCCAGATGGAAAAATCGTTCGTCTTTGGACTTAACCTGAAATGCGCCTCAAAAAAGTGGTAATAAATAGAAAAAATTGTGATATTACTCAGAATATTATGAAATTCGGATAAAGTATATGCCTCCTTACCCGTATCCATTGCAAATGTTATTGCTTTCATAAAATTAAATCTTTCATCCATCTCAACCCGTCTGGTTCTCCCGTTTTTAGCAATAAATGCACCTATTTTTTTTATTATTTCATTTTTATATTCATTAGTTGTACTATAATCAAAAATGTCGATACTTGCTATTTCTTCCCCTAATAAATTTTCGCCGAGCCTGTTAGTAATCCAGTAGGCAAAGTCATTAGGCGAGGAGGGAATAATATAATGATGCTGCATCAGGTAATGGTGGGTGTGATAGTAAACAATAGAGTCATCGGCATTTTTTATGCCTTCAAGGAGACCTTTTAAGTTGACGGCATAAATTCCCGTAAGCTCCGGCAGGGTTAATCTTGTGTAAAATTTAAACGGATAGTCCGCTCTTATTTCCGTCGGCTTTGTTTTGCTAAAGCCCTCTGAAAGCGAATATGCGGATTCGGGTTTCAAGACCTCGTTATTGCCGTTCAGGCGCATTTTATTTTATGTTTATTTTTTCTCTTTTTAGGGTATAATAAAAAACAGAAAAAGATTTAAATTTTAGTCAATTTACAGCATTATATAAATAAAAGCATAAAATATAAATTATTAATCAATGATAATACCAGAGAGCCTTAATTGTCAATATAAATAAAAGCATAAAAATAAAAAATAAAATTTAAGGACTAAACAGATACTAAACAGATGGAAACGCTTGAGAGGATTAAGCTAATATATTCTTTTACCGATGAAGATGCATCGAATTTGCATTACTTAAGCGTTATAATGAAATCGAATGCTAACGATTTCATTTCCGGCGTTTATTCATTCATTTCTAATTTTCAAGATTTTAGCAAATTTTTACCTGACGACGAGATAAAAAACAGGCATCAGGAAAAACTTAAATCATGGTTTGCCGGTCTTTTTTCGGGAACATATAACAATGAATATCTAAGGCGGCTTAAAAGAATCGGAGAGGTCCACGCGGATATAAAATTACCTTCGCATTATGTCAGCGCGACGATGAATTATATAAGGAATTATATACACGGTATTATTCTTAAAAATTTTCAAAATCTGGATAAAAACAAAATAGACGAGTTAATTGTCTCGGTAAATAAAATTCTTGATATAAACTTAGATATTATTATCAGTTCTTATATCGATGAGGGTAAATTCTACATAGCCGCAACAAAATTTGAAACAAAGATTGTCAAGTTCAGTTCAAAATTTTCTTATATACTTGATTTAGCGCTGATAATATCCTTAATAATCGCAACAATTATGGTTTTTTTATTATTCGTATTTGAGATTTATGATCTTGCATTTGCCGGCGGCAATTTTGAAACCACGGTTATAGATATATTAGGCGCAATGTTAATTATTTGGGCGATAAGGGAGCTTTTGGAGGAGGAAGTTAAAAAGCTTCAGGGACATAAGTTTGCTTTAAGCGCTTTTATCGGTCTTGCGATGGCCGCTTTATTGCGGAAGATTTTGATTTTTACCTTAGCGCCCCATAAATCAACAGAGGTTGCCATCCTCGGTTTTCTTGTTTTGGTTTTGGGTATTGTGTACTGGCTTATGAATAAAAGCCCTAAATCCTGAATGAATTTGCGCTGACACGATACAGGAAGTCCTAACCTGACCTAATTATCTCTTTTTTAAGAATCGGGTCAAATCCTTTAAATCCAATTCTGCCGTATCTTCTTAACTAAGAAGCCGGTCCTGCATAATAAATCGCAAAAATAAAAAATATACAAAGGTGTGATATAAGTCACAAAACTTTTAATGCATAAATGATAAAATTTAAATAAAAATTAGTTAAAATTATTAGCGGCAAGATTAGGTAGTATAATGTTAAAAAATAATTATGTTAACTATTTGTATTTAAAATTTAAATCTTATTTTAATTAAAAGGAGAATTGAATGTTTTGTTATCAGTGCGAGGAGACTTTAAAAAATACGGCATGCGTAAACAGCGGAATTTGCGGAAAGCCGGAGGATGTTGCGGGATTGCAGGACCTACTGCTTTACAACCTCAGAGGAATATCTTTTTGGGTATCTGAAAATAAAAAAAATGCTATAACTATAAAAGATGCGACGGAAGCGGACCATTTCGTGATGAACGGCCTTTTTACGACTGTAACTAACGTAAACTTTGACATCGAAAGAATGAAAGGCCTAATAGAAACATCGTTCGAAATAAGAAACAAATATAAAAAGATTTATCTTAACAATCATAACGCACTATTAAATAAAGACCTTACGGGTTTATTTCCCGACAGCGCCGTCTATGAATTGAACGAAAAATCGATGGGCGAATATCATAAAAAGTCCCTGTCTGTATCGCTTCCTGCGGCGGGAGATATCCACGGCGAGGACATATTATCTTTAAGAGAGCTTTTAATGTACGGGCTTAAGGGAGCCGCCGCATACGCGCACCATGCATATATTTTGAATTATGAAGACAGAGCCATTTATGATTTCTTCCATAAAGGGCTTAATGCTTTAAATAAAACAGGCATATCTCAGGACGAACTGATTGAGCTTATTTTAGAATGCGGGGAAATAGGGATTAAGGTCATGGAATTATTGGACAGGGCAAATACCGCCCATTACGGTATTCCAACGCCGACATCGGTAAATACCGGGACGAAAAAAGGCAAGGCTATATTAATAAGCGGGCATGACCTCTATTATCTTGAAGAACTCTTAAAGCAGACCGAAAATACGGGAATAAGCGTCTATACGCATGGAGAGATGCTTCCCGCCCATGCTTACCCGGTGTTTAAAAAATATAAGCATCTTGCAGGTAATTACGGAGGAGCATGGTGGAAACAACAGGATGAATTTGACAGGTTCAATGGAAGTATAGTAATGACGACGAACTGCATCCAGAAACCTAAGGAGAACTATAAAAATCGTTTATTTACCATTGGTTTAGTTGCAATGCCTGAAGTTAAGCATATAAACGGTACCGATTTTACCGAAGCAATCAAAAAAGCGTCTGAACTTGAAGGGCTTCAAGATAAAGAAGGCAAAAAATTGACAACAGGCTTTGCCCATGACGCATTATTAAATAGCGCGGAAAAAATACTCGATTTGATAAACAGGCAAAAGATTAACAGATTTGTGGTTATGGCAGGCTGCGACGGAAGAGAGCCTAAGAGAGAATATTATACGAAAATAGCAAAGAAGCTGCCGAAAGATTCCGTAATACTAACTGCGGGATGTGCAAAATTTCGTTATAATGACCTGGAACTCGGCGAGATAGAGGGTATTCCTAGGGTTATAGACGCGGGACAATGCAACGACTCTTATTCGCTGGCATTAACGGCGATAAAGCTTAAAGAGGCTTTAAATCTGAAAGATATAAACGATCTGCCTATATATTACGATATTGCGTGGTATGAGCAAAAAGCCGTATTGGTCCTTTTAAGCCTTCTCAAACTTGGCGTAAAAAATATTAAACTCGGACCGAATCTGCCGGCATTTCTATCGGAAAATGTAAAAAATATTCTAATAGACCAATTCAACATTATGCCGATTTCAAAATGTGAAGACGACCTCAGGTTTATCTGCGGCGAAAAAATGAACGCATAGAATTAAAGTACGGACAAATCGGTAATATACTATAATAATATATTATTTTCACGGAACTATGCTGTTATTAAAGAAAAAATATTGCTAATTTTATTTATATTTGGTAAAATCGCTAAATATTTACTGCAATATTTAATTTCTTTTCGGGGCGTGGCGCAGCCCGGTAGCGCACCTGCTTTGGGAGCAGGGTGTCGGAGGTTCAAATCCTCTCGCCCCGACCAT
>JAJZXJ010000018.1:0-4007 GCA_021802425.1 bacterium
TTTTGAAGTGGTGGGCTGTCCCGGGATCGAACCGGGGACCTACTGATTAAGAGTCAGTTGCTCTACCGATTGAGCTAACAGCCCACATAAATTGAATAAATAAAAAGGCAAGCGTATCATAAACATTATACTCGATAATTATATACTATTTTTATTTTTTTAGTCAATTCTTTTCACAATTAGTGATATACTTCTAAATAAGAGGCTGCATTTTAGGGCACCTGCTTAAAGTATTTACGGCAGGCGTAAAAGATAAAGGATAAAAAAACTTAAGTTTCTCGGTAAACGCGGGAGGCGGATAAAAAGATTATCCGAAAGGCATATGATATTTAAAAATCGGCAGGAAGCAGGAAAACTTTTAGGGGAAAATTTATTAAAGCATAAATATAAACCGGAAAAAACCGTGGTTATAGGTTTATTACGGGGCGGGGTTCCCGTTGCTTATGAAATTGCAAAGGCATTGAACGCGCCTTTAGATGTTGCTTTAGTAAGAAAGATAGGCGCCCCGGATCAAGAAGAATTAGCCATAGGGGCGATAGTGGACGGTGAAAATCCGAAGGTTTATCTCAATAAACCTTTAATATCGCGTATCGCAATGCCCGAAGGTTATATCGACAGGGTTAAAGAGATTAAGCTTGAAGAAATCAGGAAAAGGGAAAAAATTTACAGAAAAGGGGGGAAAAGGATAGATGTTCACGGCAAAATAGCAATAGTCGTAGATGACGGTATTGCGACAGGCGCTTCTATTAGGGTCGTAATAGAGGCTTTAAAGGAAGAAAAACCCGAAAAGATAATTATTGCCGTTCCCGTTATTCCAAAAGACACTCTAAGCGAATTAAAAAAAACTGTAGATGACGTTATAGTTCTGGATGCCCCCGAAGAGTTTTATGCCGTAGGAGAGTTTTATGAGGACTTTGGTCAGACAACCGATGAAGAAGTAATCTCGCTTCTTCAAAAATCGAAATCATAAATAAAATAGGCGAAATTGTGATTTAAGTCAATTTAATTGAGTTATATATTTGATAAACTTAGATTTAGGGCTTTAAAAGAAAGGACACCTTATAATTAATATTAGTTATAAGATTAAAATTAAAGCAAAAATTTATAAGAATTGTTAAATCGGGGGTTTATCATGGCCATGATTAAGGAAAATGATATTTTAGAAAAATTAAAAGGTATAGTTGACCCTGAACTCGAAGTTAATATAATTGATTTAGGGCTGGTTTACAAGGTAAATATAGACGATAACGGAAATGTCGGCATAGATATGACTTTAACGGCTAAAGGGTGTCCGATAAGCGATGTGATAAAGTACGAGGTAGAAGAAGCGCTCAAAAGTATTTCCGGTGTCAATGCCGTAAGCGTCAATTTTATTTGGGAGCCGGAATGGAGCCCGTCGATGATAAAAGAAGGTGCATTAAAAAGGTTAAAAACATATTAATTTTTTAGTTTAATTCATTTAATACAATGAACGCAACCGACAGCTCCATTAGTATAGCGCTGAGGCATATTAAGACGGCCCTGATATTTTTGCCGATTTTTTTCATCGTGATGTTCCTCGACTCAAGAAGCTTTAGCGTCTATTTTTTTATGAACACAAAAATAATTTCTCTTACGCATATATTTACTCTCGGGTTTTTGATGATGGTAATTATGGGTGCTTCTTATATGCTTTTACCGGTGGCGCTTGGAGTGAAAATTGCTTATGAAAAATCTTTTTTTCCGGTTTATTACGCTTTTGTCATATCTTTATTATTATTTGTCATAGGAATGCATTATTTGATTTCTGTTTTAATAGCGCTGGGCGGGGTTTTTTTATTCATTTCTATTTTAATTTATAACATCAATATACTTATAAGCTTAAAAAAAGTAAAAAAATGGGACTATTCGGCTTTAGGAATTGCTTTTGCCTATTCTTATCTTTTTATAGGTTTGTCGATCGGACTATATTTAGCATTATCGTTTTATTTTAACATAGGTTTTAATCTTTACGATATATTAAAAGACCATATTTATTTAATGTTTACGGGCTTTGTCGCCATGCTTTTTATAGCTATTTCATACAGGCTTCTTCCGATGTTTTATATGACAAAAACGCCTGCCGGTTACCTTTGGAAAACGGATTTAATAATTATTAACGTGGGTATAATTGCTATATTAATCTCGTCGTTTTTTAACGGGGGAACCGGCTATGTTTATTTTTATTTAAATGATATCGGCGGAGCGCTGTTGGGCCTTGGGGTCTTGCTGTATTGCTTCATATTTTTTGATCTTATGCTAAAAAGGCTTAAAAAGAAACTTGATATTACCACATTTTATTTATATAGCGGAATTATATTTTTAGTTTTAGCGGCTATTATCGGTTTATTGTTAATCATTATACCGCAAAGGACGGCTGACTTAAATTACGGCATATATTATTCCTTTGGATTTACTGCTCTTTTTTGCTTTGCGGGCATGATTATCATCGGATTTTTACATAAAATATTCCCGTTTTTGATTAGCCTGAAGGTATTTGAAAAGGCAAAGAAAGGCGCGTATAACAAACTTTTTAGCAATATGAAAGCAAAATATTTCGAATACTTAATCTTCGGTCTTTTTTTAACCGGCGGGACGGTCGGTATGTTCTCCCTATTGTTTATTTACACGGTTCTAATTAAAATTACCGCCATTATTCTTTTAGTTTCTTCCATACTGCTTTTAATCCATATATTTTCAATGGAATGGTAAATAAATTATCCCTCCGCTCCTTTAAAGAATTGGCGCGGGCGGATGGGCGGGCAGAGGGGTAATAATTATCTCCAGATTTTTACCGTATAAAGATCTTCGCCTGTTTCTTCCGTTAAAAACTTATAACCGGCGTCTTTTAACCTTGGATATAAATGTATAGGTTTTCTTTCATGGGTTATATATAAGGCTTCGCCCTCTTTAATATTTTCTAAGGTTTCAAATATCTTAAGAAGGGGCTGCGGCGGTTCAAGCCCCCTTACATCTATTTCCACGCCTTTTTTATGGGCTAAATTCTTAAGGTCTTCGTCGGTGAAGTTTTTTTCATCCGCTTCTTCCGATACCTTAATGGGTTTTTTGCCTGTTTTATCTCTAAAAAATATTATCTGAAACCCTTCCCGTGTTTTATTTGTGATATGTTCAAAACCCTTATTTTTTAAAACGGAGTAAAGCGGAAACGGTTCGAAGCTGTTTGTTAAATCCAAAGCCTCATCCTCTTTTAATCCGTTAACCGCCTTCATAATTCTTTGAAACGGATCTGCGCCGTTTTTAATATCTTCCCTGACATCTAACTTAATTCGTTTTAAATTATTTATGGTTTCCATAATTATAACCTCCTTCGTTTTTATTTGTTATTTGATTGTTCTCATCTTTTCCATTATGCCTTCTTTTTCGTCTGCGGTTAAGTGCATATCCGCCATATTGAATAATATGTGGTCTTCCTTGTCGATATGTTCCGATAAAAGGGAAGCAAATGAACCGCCGGCGGATACGACGGTTTTATAGTTGCCGCCGGCTTGATAGTCTTTAATGCTTTTTTTAAAATCTTCCGAAAGCTCTCTGCTGTGCTTGTGTTCAATAAGCATAACATGTATAGGGCCTGTTTCTAAACCTATATAATTTCCGAGAACGGGGAATAAAGCCTCTTCCTCTTTTTTAAAATGAATTTCTAAATCCTTATCGATAAATGCGGTTATTTCATTAAGTTGATTTATAAGGTTTTTTCTTAAACTATCCGAGGAGCTTGCCCCAATCTTTTTTAAATATCCTTCAAGATTATTTAAAACTCCTCTGACGATTTCGTGGTCGCTTCTTAAAGACATAATTGGATCGAGATTTGTATCCATAACAGGTAGCTCCTTATTTGTTCTGATTTATTTAATTTATTTCCAACTTTTTGACAAATTAATGAAAGAACATAATATGATTTTATCATAATTTTATCATATAATTAATTTTACGCAGTGATAAATATCACAAAAATATAAAAAAAATTATAT
>JAJZXJ010000018.1:4107-27294 GCA_021802425.1 bacterium
TTTATTTAATTTATTTCCAACTTTTTGACAAATTAATGAAAGAACATAATATGATTTTATCATAATTTTATCATATAATTAATTTTACGCAGTGATAAATATCACAAAAATATAAAAAAAATTATATTAAACTATAATTAAAATTATTGCAGTCATTTTATGTACGAATATTAATTATATATGTGTAAGCGTGAGAAACATTGATGATATTATGTTATAATTTTGGATAATATATGATAATATATAGTATGGCATAGCAATAAGCGGCAGCAGAAAATCATAACTACCCAATCATAACCAAATCATAACCAAAAACAAAGGAGAGCGTAAATGGCTGAAGTACAGGGTTGCGAACTTCCGGAGGATTTATATTACGATATCGAAAAGGACACATGGGCAAAGCCGTTAGGTAATAATATAATTATGCTCGGAATGACCGATGTGGCTCAAACTCAAGCAGGCAAGATTTTGCATGTAACATTTAAAAAAATAGGCAGTCTTGTTCAAAGAAGGGGTAATACCGCGACAATCGAAAGCGGTAAATGGGTTGGACCCATTCCGTCCCCCGTTGCGGGCGAAATAGTCGAGGTTAACGAAGCCCTGTTAAAAGACCCTCTCCTATTAAATATATCTCCCTACAAAGACGCATGGGTGAGTAAAGTGAAAGCATCCGACTTGAGCGAATTAAAGAATCTTTTAACCGGCAAAGGGGCGGTGGAAAAATACAGGGAAAAAATAATAAAGGAACAGATTCAATGCATGAGGTGTTCAAGCCAGTAATAATATTTCATTAAAATTATTAAATTATCGTTATTATAAATTATGGCCGATGAAATTAACAAAATAAAGGCAAAGCATGATGTTATACTCCTTGTTTCCAAGTGGTGCGAAGAGTGCGTGCCTGCGGATAACGCGTGGAAGAGATTGCATGAGGAACGCAAGGACTTTAATTATAGGTCTTTAGATGTTTCCGAACCTGAAGGAAGACGGCTTTCGATTGAACTTTACATAAGAAGCGTGCCATCCACCGTTATCGATGGAAAGCTTTCCTATGTCGGAATTCCCACCAAAGATGATGCCAATGAACTGCTCAATTTAGCTTGATTTATCAAAAAATCCAGATACCCCGCCTTTATTTATTAGTCCATTCATATATTTATATTATCGTATATTATTGCGTAAAATAGTTAAAAATTGTAATTGATTTATTTGTTTTAATATGTTAAAACAAACCAAAATTAATTAATTTTAAACTTAAACGGAGGGAGTTATTATGAGATTTTTTGAACGAAAACTATTATTAACCCTGGCTTTGGGTTTTCTGTTCGTACTTATAGGTTCGGTTAATGTATTTGCGGCGACATCAACCTACGGCGTATTTACTCAGGTCGCCGTCAATGTTCCCGGAGATATTCCATCTGTTGTCCATAATATTAAATCTGCCCTGAATCATGCGGATTGGAAGGTTGTGGGAACAACTAATATATCTCTTCCAAAAAGTGATACTCGTAAAGCAATCGTCATAGCCGCAACGAATAACGTCTATAATAAATATGTGGTCGATAACGGCAGCAATCCGGCGGCCGCTTTCGGACTTCCATTAAGAGTAGAGGTCTATACCACGCCGGCCCAGGGTATTGTTGTCAGTATGGTAAATTTACCTGCTTTAGCAAGAACATTTTCCGGGAATCCTTATGTAGATTATGCAATTAAAGTAAATAATATGTTAAAGCATGCTATAAGGGGCGCGGTAGGCGGCACCCCTTCAAATCTGCAATACGGTCCGATGAGAAGCGGGAGGTTTCCCGGCGGTATCGGGGGAGGTTCTTTTCCCGGCAGTATTGACCAGATATCGAACTATTCCGGCAGTACTAATTCTAATTTAAGGGGCGTCGCAAAATTAGTAGAAACGGGGATTAGCCATAATACCGGCGGATGGCGGTTAGTTTACGAGATAAGCAAACCTTCGATAGGTTTTATAGAATTTGGCGTTACAAGGAATTCGACAGAAAGGCACTCTATCGAAATAGATAGCGGCGCAAGGGCAACCTCTACATATAAAAACCCGGGAATAGACCATGGCGCGTCTTTTCCGATAGAAATACTTGTTTATAGGGACGGAAATTACACCGATGTGTCGATACTCGGCGAGATGTGGAGAATGAAATATTATTTTGCCGATGCGGGAATGCTGGCATTTATGACGCATATGGGAATGCCGGGTTCCATACAGGGTTCTTTAAAACAGATGATTTTATACGGGTTGGCATACTAACCCTCACCCTATCCCTCCCCCTTTATGGGGGAGGGAACTAAGGAAGGATGATGCTTATCATCCGCAATCGGAGTATCCGCAATCAAGGCATACCGTGCAGCCTTCCGCATGTTTTAAATTAGAACCGCCGCACATCGGACAGGCGCCCCTTCCTTGAACTTTATATGTATCGGTATGACCGTTTTTCTGATTTTTATGAGATATTTTAAGATTTCCATTTTCCAACAGGCTTTTTTCAAGCGCTTTTCCGATAGCATCCGCGCATGAGTATATTATGTTATCGCCGAAACCGTGCGGTATATTACATCTAATGCCTTTTAGCTGGTTTATTATTTCTTCGGTGTCTATTCCTGATCTCAAAGCTAAACTTACCATTCTGCCGGTTGATTCGGTTTGAGACTGCGCACAGCCGCCGGATTTGCCGATAGAATTAAATATTTCAAAAGGCCTTCCGTTTTCGTCGTAATTTATCGTTACATATAAAGGTCCGCAGCCGGTTATTGTTTTAATCGTAATTCCATGTATAATATCAGGCCTCTTTCTCGGCTCGATTCTTTTTTCGCCCCCGCTTTTGTTTTCAACGGCGGGTTCGATGCCGATAGGTTCGGTTACCGGAGAACCGCATACAGGACACTTATATTTGCCGTTTGCGGAAGGACCTGTCGTCAAGACCTGTTCCCTCGAGCCGTCTCTGTAAACCGTAATACCTTTCAAATTAAGATTATACGCAAGCAGATATACCTCTTTAATATCTTCTTTTTTTGCAGAGTTTGGAAAATTTACGGTTTTACTGACGGCATTGTCCGTATATTTTTGAAATGCCGCTTGAAGCATAACATGCCATTTTGGCGTAATATCGTGCGAGGTTATAAATATGCGGCTTAAATATCCATAGATTTCGGGGTTTAATAAATTAGGCGGCAAATCTTTATAAGAGTGTCCAAGATTACCGTTCTTAACGACAAAATCTATAAGTTCATTTGAATAAACGCCTAAACTTTCCAATATATTTTTAAAATTTTTATCGGCTTCTATTAAAGTTTGATTGTCTAAGACATGCCTTTCATAAGCTAATGCAAATAACGGTTCTATTCCGCTGGATGCTCCGGCAATTATGCTTATTGTGCCGGTCGGGGCAATGGTTGTGGTTGTTCCGTTTCTCATAGCCTTATAGCCTTTTTCTTTCCAGACGGAGCCTTCAAAATTAGGAAAACTGCCCCTGGCCGTCCCAAGTTCTTCCGATTTTAATTTTGATTCCTTATCTATAAAACCCATTATTTTTTCGGCTACTTTAAGCGCCAGGTCGCTATTATACGGTATTTTTAATTTTATAAGCGTATCGGCATATCCCATAATCCCCAGCCCTATTTTTCTATTGGAAAGCGTCATCTGTTTTATTTTTTCGATGGGATAATGATTTTTGTCTATCACATTGTCTAAGAAATGAACTGCCGTATGCACGGTTTTTTTAAGCGACTCAAAGTCAATAATATCAAGGTAATAAGGCAGGATAGCATCAGGCTTTTTATTAAGCCTTTTTAATGCCTCTTCATAATCAAATTTGCCTTTTTTGCTTTCATCTCCCTTTATGAATTTTCCAAGATTAATGGAACCCAAATTGCAGGATTCGTAGGCAACTAAAGGCTGTTCCCCGCACGGATTAGTCGCCTCGATTTTGCCGGCTTTAGGGATAGGGTTAAGTTTGTTTATTCTGTCTATAAAAATAATCCCCGGTTCCCCGCTGGACCATGCCATTTCCACAATTAAATCGAAAACTTCTTTTGCATTGAGATGTTTAACGATTTCATTGTTTCTCGGGTTTATCAACGGGTAATTTTCGTTTTTAATGACGCGGCTCATAAAATCTTCCGTGATCGCAACGGATATATTAAAATTGTTAAGTTTTGAGGTATCTTTTTTAGAAGAGATAAAGTCTAATATGTCCGGGTGGTCTATCCTTAAGATACCCATATTGGCGCCCCTTCTTGTCCCCCCTTGTTTTATTGCCTCCGTTGCGCTGTTAAACACCTGCATAAATGAAACGGGGCCGCTTGACACGCCCTTTGTGGAATGAACAGTATCATTTTTGGGTCTTAAATTAGAAAAAGAAAAACCTGTTCCGCCGCCGCTCTGGTGTATTAGCGCCGTATTTTTTATTGTCTCGAAAATCGATTCCATAGAATCTTCGATTGGAAGAACAAAACAGGCGGAAAGCTGCTGCAGCGGTCTTCCCGCATTCATTAAGGTAGGGGAATTTGGTAAAAAGCGCAGGTTTGCCATCTCTTCGAAAAATATCCCGGCTATTGTTTCAGCCTCTTCTTTGGTTTTGCCATAATTTAAATCGGCTTCGGAGATGTTTTTTGCCACCCTTTCAAACATTCCGGATATTGTTTCGATAATTTCACCCTTTTCATTTTTAGCCAAATATCTCTTCTTTAAAACCGTTATTCCATTTTCGGAAAAGCTTTTTATAAGCGGGTCATTTTTATCTTTCATCCATACCTCCCCTTATATTAATTTTAATGAATATTTAATTTTAAAAATTTTTACAATTAACAATATGTAGATATATTTTTTATTTCTATACAATATATTGTAATTTATCTTTTGTCAATATCTTTTTTTAATTACCGTTTTTAATTGTAAATCATTAAAAAAAGTTTTATAATTTTAAAATATGGACAAAATATGAACAAGAAATAATAAATAAAATAATAAATAATAAGAAATACATAAAAATTGTAAGGGGGATATTAAAATAAAATAATGCATAGTTTAAATTACCTGCATAGCATGAATATTTTAACCCACATTCTAAGCACAAACATCGTTGTAAAATTAGTCCTTTTAATTCTATTTTTTTTCTCTTTGGCATCATGGGCTATTATTTTTTATAAATTAAATTATCTTAATAAAGCAAAAAAGGAAGACAAAGAGTTTCTCGATTTATTCTGGGAATCTAAAAGATTGGATTATGTTTATACGGCCGCCAAAAATTTTAATTATAGTCCTGTAGCCTCTATGTTTAATGCTACATATAAAGAGCTTGTGGACATTAAAAAAAAATCGGAAGAAAAGGATAAGCTTTTTGGTAAAGAAAATAATGGAGAGAATCGAGCATATATAGAAAGGGCTTTAAAAAAATCACAGCTCTCGTCTATTGCAAAACTTGAGATTTCCCTTCCATTTTTAGCGACGGTCGGCTCCACTGCCCCATTTATAGGCTTATTTGGAACGGTTTGGGGAATAATGACATCATTCGAAAGTATAGAAAAAGCAGGGACAGCCGGTTTGGCGATTGTAGCTCCCGGTATTGCCGATTCGCTTATTGCGACGGCGGCGGGTCTTTTTGCGGCGATCCCCGCCGTTATTGCATATAACTATTATTCAAATAAGGTAAGAGTGATAGCTAACGAGACTATCGATTTTGCATATGAATTTATGACAATAATCGAAAGGCAGATTCTATAATAATTAATTATGTTTACATCTTTTGGCGATAGAGACGATAAAAAAAGTTTTTCTTCCGGCTATAAGCTTATGTCCGATATAAACATCACCCCCTTTGTAGATGTAATGCTTGTTCTTCTTGTTATATTCATGGTAACGGCGCCGATATTAGTTCATGGAATAAAGGTTCATTTACCGGCGGCAAAGGCGCGGGCATTAAAAGCTCCGGAAAAAACAATAGTAGTTTCGGTTACTTCGGGCAGGGAGGTTTATATAAACAACTTGAGAGTAAGCCTGCCTCTTTTAACCCAAAAGTTAAACATTTTATATAGAAACAGAAGAAATAAGCAGATATTTCTCAAGGCAAGTTCAGCTCTGCCTTACGGCTATGTAATAAGGATAATGGCTGCAATAAAAGATGCAGGCATAACAAAAATCGGCATGGTAACGGCAAATCTTAAATAATTAACATATTAAATAAATTGAAAATCAGCGAAGCTCAATGTTTAATGAAAATCAAAGCGGAATTGGAAAATATTATATATACTCAATTTTATTTCACGCAGTTTTAATCGCTTTAATAGTTTATTTAGGGATAAGGTTTAAACCGGAAATTCAATCCATCGGCTCGAAGGTGGTTGTCAGCGTTGTGAGCAGTGTTCCGGGGCCGCCTGCTTCTATTAAAGCGATATTAAAACCGCCTGTGCCAAAGGTTAAAAGACAAATTATAAGCAAGCCCGCTCCGGCAAAAAAACCTGTGCAATTACCCGTTACTAAAAAGCCCGCATCTATGGTTTACCCAAAAAGGGTTCTGCCGAAGCCCGTTCCCGTTAAAAGATATGTTAAGAGGCAAGCCCCCGTTTCTGCGGTTAATTCCAGTGTCTATACAAATTTACATAATATGGTAAGCCTTAATAATGCATATAGCAAGGTTCAGGAATCTTTGATCAGGGGAAATATCCATAAGTTTCAGGGTTATGTCAATAAAATAGTGTCGATTATTATGTCTCATTTTAATATTTCTCTTTCCAAATATTTGCGCTATAAGTCCGTGGTTGCCATCCAAATATCCGCTTCGGGAAGGATTTACGGCGTCAGGCTTGCCAAATCTTCAGGCAACGGCTATTTCGATTCTCAATCTATCGAAGCGGTAAAATTATCAAGCCCGCTGCCTTCGCCGCCCAAAGGATTTATGAGCTTTATAAACTCTAGGAACGCAGGCGAGGGGGCTTTAATAGTTTTTAATCCGAGAGAGATTCTAAAAAATAAGTAATATTATAATATATAAGGGAGGAATAAGGCGGGCAAAAATGTTTAAATTTAAACTTAACGATTTTTATAGGTGTAAGGTTTTTTACGCCGTATTAACATCTTTTTCGATTTTATTTTATTTATTTTTATTTCCTGTAAATTCTTACGCAAAGATATATATAAATATTTATGCCGCAAGAATTAAAAAAATCAGGGTTGCCGTTCCTAACTTTAAAAATATTTCAAGGTACGGGCAGCATCAAAAGATTGCAAAAAGAGCCGCCCGCATAATCAGGCATGACCTTTCCGTTATCGGATATTTTCACATAGTAAACCCGCTTTCGTATCTTGAAAACTCTAAATATGCCCCCGTAAGCGTTAAGAAAATAGATTTTACAAACTGGAGCGTGTTAAATGCGCAATATTTGATTAACGGCGAATATAAAACGGAAAACGGCGCTATAAAAATTAAAGCAAATCTTATAAGCATCTATTCCCAAAAATTACTTTTTACCGAGAAATTAGAAGGACATGAGAAACAATACAGATATCTGGCAAATAAGTTTGCCGACGATATATTGAAATTTTTAACAGGGATTAAGGGGCCGTTTACGACAAAAGTCTTTTTTGTCGGGGAACAGGACGGGGCAAAAAATATTTTTATGATGGATTTTGGCGGACATAGGGTCAAAAGAATTACAGATAACTCGTCGATTAACATATTTCCGCATCCGTCTCCCGACGGCAATAAGGCTGCCTATATTTCTTTTAAAGACGGTGATCCCGCCATTTTTATTAAAAATTTAAATACAGGCAGAACCGCAAGGTTTAATCTCCCTGGTCCTGCCGATTATGTCTCCTGGTCGCCTAAAGGAGATAAGCTGGCGATAGCGCTCACTCCGGACCATTACAATACCGAGATATATACTATTAATATAAATGGAGGGAATCTTAAGCAGTTGACTGACATGGGCGGCATTAACACATCTCCGTCGTTTTCCCCCGGCGGAAATAGAATTGCCTTCGTGTCAAACAGGGAAGGAAGCCCGCAAATTTATATAATGAATTCTGACGGAAGCAATCAGCGTAGAATTACTTATAATAATAGTTATTATAATACGAGCCCTGCATGGTCCCCTAACGGGAAAAAGATAGCTTTTGCCTCATTCGTAAACGGCGCGCTTCAAGTGTGTATTATGAATGCGGACGGAACGGATGAAAGACAGATTACCGATACGCCGTATAGCGCCCAGCATCCCGCATGGACAAGGGATTCGAGGATAATTACTTTTGATACCGAAATTGCAGGAAGACAGGAATTATTTATGATAGATGTAAATGAAAGCGGCATGATGAGGCTGATGCCCCGCCTATTTCCCGAAATGCAAAATTATTACGGTCCCGAGTGGACATTAAAATCATCTTATTGACCTTATTCTCAAAATTATTGAAAAATATTGCTTTATATGATAAATTCAATGTAATATTTATAATATAATATGAGGGCATCACATTATGAAAAATAAAAAATATTTTAGAGTTTTTCTTTTGCTTTTTGTTTTTTTATTTTTTACGGCGGCTTTTTTATCTGGATGCGCCGAGATGGAACCTGACACCATACACAATTTAAAGGTTCAGGTTAAAAAATTAAATAAAAAGGCCGGCAAATTATCCCAAAGCAATACTTATTTAGAGCAAAAGCTTCATGACATTCAGGTACATATAGCAAATCAAGGGGTAAAAATAGCTGATATAAATTCTAAACTAAGGGATATTTATGGAAAATATGACGTAGAATCCCACAATCTCCATATGCTTCAAAAAAGGTTTAGAGATTATCGCTTAATTGTTAATAAAGAACTTATTACATTGCTTAAGCATGCTCAAATTAAACCTCCGGTAGAAAAAATCGCTCCGCCCAAAAAGGCGGCTGTCAGCGTAAGCCCCAAGCTTAGGGAGTTTAACAAGGGTATGGATTTATATAAAAAGAAAGATTACGCTAACGCCGTTTTAGCTTTCAATAAATTTATAAGTAAATATCCGCAGTCAAAAGACATCCCGGATGCCGTATTTTATAAAGCTGTATCAAACTTCAATCTTAAAAAATATCCCGTATCCATATTGGAGTTCCATAAATTTTCCGAAGTTTATCCAAAAAATTCCCATGTTCCTATGGCTATATATTTACAGGGAATGGGGTTTTTAAAGCTTTCCGATAAGTCAGACGCGTCGATTTTATTTCAACAGGTCGTCTCAAAATACCCGGACACGAAGGCTTCAAAACTTTCGGCGGCAGAGCTTAAAAAACTTTCGAAATAAAAATATGGGCTATTCCAAAAATATCGTTAATCTGGCATTTGAGTCAAGTTGCGACGATTTTTCCTGTGCCGTGCTTTTAAAAGATAATAAAGGCATAAAAATTCTTTCTAATATAACATATTCGCAGGATTTTGTGCATGATATTTACGGAGGCGTCGTTCCTGAACTTGCTTCAAGGAATCATATAAAAGCATCTTTACCCGCCCTGTCGTTTGCTTTGTCAAAAGCCGGCATCGCCCTAAAAGATGTCGGCTTAGTATCCGCTACGGCTGGTCCGGGACTTGTCGGTTCCTTATTAATAGGACTTATGGAGGCAAAAACTATATCGTATGCGCTAAATATTCCGTTAGTAAAAATAAATCATATCGAAGGGCACATATTCAGCCCCTTTTTGGAAAATAAAGAGGAGTTTCCCTTTATTGCATTGGTTATTTCGGGAGGACACACCCATATATATTTGGTAAAATCCCACAGCGATATAAAACTTATCGGAAAGACAAGGGATGACGCCTGCGGAGAACTGTTCGACAAGGTTTCTAATTACCTCGGTTTCGGTTATCCCGGCGGCAGGATTATAGACGAGCTTGCCGAAAAGGGTAATAAGAATGAATTTAAATTTACCCTTCCGATGGCGCATAGCCGTAATCTGGATATGAGCTTTAGCGGACTTAAGACAGCCGTTATTACATTGATAGATAAACTGGGGGGGCGGGGCAAGATTAAAGAAAAAATAGTTTTTGATATTTTTGCTTCTACAAGAGAAGCGGTAGCCAGGATTCTTTATAAAAAGACCTTAGATGCGTGTAATATTTACGGAATAAATACGGTAGCGGTTTCCGGGGGGGTTTCCGCTAATTCAAGGATAAGGTCTCTTTTTGAGGAACCCGCGAAAAATCCTTGTTTTAAAGTAATTTTTCCTTCTATTTCGCTTTCGACCGACAATGCCGCAATGATCGGTTACGCCGGTTTTTTTAAACCTCCGGTAGATCCCGTTAAAAATAAGGAAGAATTTTTAAATATTAACGCCGATTCCTCATGGGAGTTGTAAATTATAATGGGAAATTTACCTAAAAGCCGCAAAGTAATTTACGGGCAAAATTTTTTAATAAATAAGGAAACGGCCCGCAATATTATAAATTCATGCAATTTTTCCGTCAACGACAATGTTCTGGAGATAGGCCCCGGAGAAGGGATATTGACCGAACTAATTATAGGAAATACAAAAACATACACCATAATCGAAATAGACCTGTTTTATTTTAATTTTATTAAAGGAAAATTTAATTTAAATAAATTTAGCGGAATTAATATCGTAAACGAAGATGCCCTTAAATTTGATTATACGGGATTAAGCCGCAATCTTTCCTCCAAAATAAGGGTTGTGTCAAATCTGCCTTACGAAATCTCAAGCCCTATCATAGAAAAATTTATAAGAGAAAAGGATGCTTTTTCGGATTTAACGCTTATGTTTCAAAAGGAGTTTGCCCAGAGGCTTTATGCAAAAGAAAATGACTCGGAAAGAGGGGCTTTAAGCATTATTGCCGACATAAATTTTGAAATTATCAAACTTTTAGAGGTGGACAAATCAAATTTTAATCCCGTGCCAAAGGTTGATTCGACGGTATTAAGGATAATCCCAAAATATCATACGGATGATAATTATATTTGGGCGGTAAATTCCCCATTCTTTAGCTATTTTGTGCATCAAATTTTTAAGCTGAGAAGAAAAAAACTTAAAAACTCTATATATGCGTCGTTTTTTGGGGTGCCTCCCGACATAAAGGAGAAAATATTTGCGGAATTAAACATCGATTTAAATAAAAGGCCGCAGGAATTAACGACAACCGAGTTTATAAAAGCGGCAAAAAAATACGACGACTATTTGAAAATTGCAGAAAAACGGTATAATAATATTAACGGTTAACAGTTAAGTCAGGCAGGGTAAATTTATGAAAAAGGTAGTTATTGCCCTTGATTTGGGTACTACGGGCAACAGAGCTATAGCTTTTAACAAAGATGCCGTCATTACCGCCGGTTCTTATTATGAATTTCCGCAAATTTATCCCAAGCCTGCATGGGTTGAACAAAATCCGTACGATATTCTAAATTCCGCCGTAAAAGCCCTTAAGGAAACTATTGAAAAATGTAATTCGTATGAGATAACCTCCGCCTGCATTACAAACCAGAGAGAAACCGTCATATTGTGGAATAAAAAAACGGGGAAACCTGTTTATAATGCCATAGTCTGGCAATGCAGACGGACTGCGAAGGATTGCGAGGATTTAAGGGAATTTAGCAGTGTTATAAAAGAAAAAACAGGTTTATTTTTAGATCCGTATTTTTCTGCAACCAAAATCAGGTGGATAATGGATAATGTTAAAGGCGTTAAAAGTTTAACGGACAGGGGGGAAATAGCCTTTGGAACGGTCGATAGCTGGATTTTATGGAATTTAACGGGCGGGCATGTTCATGCCACAGACGCTTCAAATGCCTCGCGGACGCTTTTATATAACATTAATACATTAAAATATGATGAAGAACTTCTTGAAATATTTAATATTTCCGGGTCGGTTCTTCCGGAGGTGTACGACAGCAATCACAATTTTGGCTGTACGGATAAGTCTGCGGCAGGCAAATCTATCCCTATAATCGGAATTTTGGGCGATCAGCAGGCTTCCCTTTTTGCCCACGGCGGTTTCGAAACAGGCATAATAAAAAATACATACGGAACGGGGCTTTTTGCTATGACCTGCACAGGCAATAAAATTTATAACTCGAAGAAATTGGTTGCAACGATTGCATGGAAATTAGACAGCCTCCCGTATTATGCGCTTGAAGGAAGCATTTTTACGGGCGGCGGGATTATGCGGTATCTTAAAGATAATTTGAATTTTATAAACTCTGCAGGCGAATCTTCCGATGCGGCAAAAAGATTAGATTCTAATGGCGGCGTATATTTTGTTCCGGCGTTAACCGGTCTTGGCGCGCCGTTTTGGGACCCCGACGCAAGAGGGCTGATTATCGGACTTACAGGCGCCGCCACTAAGAACCATATAATCAGGGCCGCGTTAGAATCATTGGCTTATCAAACAAAAGATGTTATTTTGGAATTTAAAAATTCGTTAAAAAAAGATTTAAACTTATCAAAATATAAATTAAGAGTTGACGGAAAAGCAAGTGAAAATGAGTTTTTGATGCAATTTCAGTCAGATATTTTAAATATGGCTGTCGAAAAAACCGTTTTTACGGAGATGACGGCCTTCGGGGTTGCAGGGCTTAGCGCAATAACTACCGGTTTTTGGACAATCAATGAATTTCATAATCTTAAAAAAATAGAGCATGTTTATAATCCGAAAATGGACGATAAAACGAGAAACGGTTATTATGACAGGTGGAAAAAGGCCGTGTCAAAATCTTTTAAATGGGCATAGTAATGGATTAAAGTTAGACAAGCAGTGTTCAATGTGATATAATTTAGCTTCATAAAAATAAGTTAAATAAGGGGGTAAAATGAGTAAAATTACTATCTTAACTTTAATTTTAATATTATCCTTGGTTGTATTTTCAAAAGATTCTTGGGCAGCCAAAATGTCAGGCCCGGCCAATGTCCATAGCGCTAAATTTCAATACGAAAAAGGCCTTGGCGCAATGAAAGGGGGTTATTACTATACCGCGGTTCAACATTTTCAAAAAGCTATTCTTGTAAAACCGCATTTCGCATTAGCCTGGGCGCAGATGGGGGTGGCTTTATATAAACTTGGGTTTCCGTCTCTGGGCATAGTCAGTCTTCGAAAGGGGTTAAAATATAATCCAAATATCAAATGGGCAAAAATTAAATTAAAAGAATACCTTGCCTCTTCAAAAAGATAACTAAATGGTTTTTGATAAAGTTGAAGCCGGGGGTAAGCCCGCAGCTTCTTACAAGGGTTTTGACAAATTTGCAAAGTCATCCATATTTAAAAACATCATCAAAGAAAAGGCTTTGAGTCTTAATATCGCTTTTGTCTGCTTTTACGGATCAAGAAATTATAACCTTGAAACAGACAAAAGCGATTATGATTTTTTTATTGTCTATTATCCCGCCTTTGATAATTTCTACGCCAATAGATTTGAAAGATTTTCGGTTATAGAAAAGGAGTACGACTATTTTATAACCCCTATCCATGAATACATTAACCATGCAATGAAAGGTAATATAAAGTTTATAGAACCTATCATATGCGGGACGGTTTTTGAGATAAAGAATTTTAAAGCCGTAAAGGTAAGAGACGGCAGCAAAGCTCCCGGACGATTCCCTCCTCGTGAAGTCCCCTCGGGATTTTCCGGATTATTAGAAAAAATAAGAAAATTTATTTTGATTAATTATAAAAAAAATTTTAATGCTATGATGGGAATAGTAAATAACAAAAAACTAAATATCGTTAAAGGATTGTACACATCAAGCACATTAAAATACAAAGAGACTCACGGGTATGACATTAAAGAGGCAATAAATTCTTTAAGGATACTTTGCTTGCTTGAAAATTATATTAAAAGCGGGCAGTTCTCTTTCATAGTTAAAGGAAACCCTGTTTATAAAGAGTTTGAAGATTATATGCTTAAAATAAACGAGGGGAATATTTCAAAAGAGGCTTACATAGAAATATTCGATAAAAAGGTAAACGATGTTTTAAAATTAAAAAATAACTTAGATATATTATATGAAGGGCAAAAACAGGCTATTATAGAGACGGAAGAAGAAATTAAAGATTGCGTTAAGAAACTTTGCAGGGATAATATCTGTTTTGCAAAACAGATATAATATGTTATATAATTATTAATTATGGGTGTTTTAGCAAAAATATTTTTTTCTATTTTAATTTATCTGTTTGTCGAGATTTATGTCTTCGTGGAGGCTTCTATCCTGATAGGCTTTTTCCCCGCCGCTATTTTGCTGATTTCCTTTAGCATAATAGGGTATATGATTACAAAAAGAATAAAAGGCATCTCTTTTCAAAAAGCGGCGGCGGATTATGCAGGCGGCGAATCGCCGTCCAAAAATTTAGTTAAAACAGCCGGATTTTTTATATCGGGCGTGCTGTTTCTTATGCCCGGATTTATTACCGATTTTATTGCAATACTTTTTTTAATCCCATTTTTAAACTATTATTTAATGTATTTAATTTTTAGATATTTTAAAAATAAATTTAATGGTTCCTATGCCTATCAAAGTCAAAACGGGGGCGGTGATTTTAATGGCGGAGCTTTCACATTTATTTCGCTGCCTTTTAAAAAGAACGGAAAATAATATATGTATAAAATTTTACTAAAATCAAAAATTCACAGGGTTAAGATAACCGATGCCAATCTCGAATACGAGGGCTCTATTTCCATAGATGAGGAACTTATGGATAAAGCCGATATTTTGCCGTATGAGAAAGTTAATATTTGGGATATAAACAACGGCAAAAGGTTCGAGACATACGCAATCCCCTCTACAAAACACTCGGGGGATATTATCGTTAACGGGGCCGCTTCAAGAATGGTTCAGGTAAACGACATTATAATTATTGCAACCTTCGGGCTTTATGATGAAAAGGAGCTAAACGGATTTAAACCCACGCTGGTTTATGTTGACGAAAAGAACCATATAAACGATGTGGTTAAATAATTGCATATACTTACCTCTTTCGGAATGACAAGCGATTTAAAGATAAAATAAAATAGTTCACAGAATGACTTAAAACATTGATTAAAAAGTATTTTGCAGGTTATATTCTTATATCTCAGGCAGCCTCCCCTCCATTTATCGAAAATGGAGAGTTAATCGTGGATGAAACTTCAGGCAAAATTTTATCCGTTCTGAAAAGCAATAAAAAAAACTATCCGTCCGTGGAAAGAAGCGGGGATTTCCGAACAATAATCATTCCCGGTTTTATAAACTCCCATACGCATACCGATCTTACTATTAAATCCGATGATAAAACACCCGGAGTCTTTTCAAAATGGGTCATGTCTTTAATAGAAAAAAGGAAATCCTTCAGCCCCGATAAACAAAAGAGGCTCAGGATTAAAGCTTTTAAGGAGTTTGTAAAAAGCGGAACGACTCTTATCGGGGATATAATCCCTTTAGATTCATTTTATAATATAAACGACCTGCTTTTAAAAACCAAACTTGTCCCTAAGGTTAAGGGGTTTATTGAATTAAGGGGTCTTGACCCTCTCCGCGCGCCTGCAATATTAAATGAATTTAGAGCGTTTTATAAAAAACGCAAGGATATTTTAAGAGAAAACGAAAATTATTTTTCTTTAGGCATTTCTCCTCATTCTATCTATTCCGTATCGGAAGAGCTGTTTAAAGAAATAATAAAAGAAAATTCAAAAATAAGGCTTAAAACAGCAATCCATGCCTCCGAACATTTGGCCGAAACCCTGTTTATATCGGGAAACGGCGGGGATATAGCAGTCAATCTTTTACCGGCATTAAATCTAACCAAATTTTCAAAACCGCTTAAAACATTTTCGTCACCCATATCTTATCTGGATTATTTAAAAATTTTGAATCAAAATACATCGATAATTCATGCGAATGAAATAAACGATGAGGATATCGAGATTATAAAAAAATCCGGCGCGAATATTATTCACTGTCCGAGAAGCAATGCCTTTTTTAATTCAAAAAAACTTCCGTTAAAAAAAATATTAGATAGAGGCATTACGGTTTCATTGGGGACGGATAGCCTGTATTCAAATAAAACGCTGAACATCCTTGACGAACTCGGGTACGCAAAAAAAATACATTCCGATGTTTCTTCTAAAGACTTATTTGCTATGGCAACGATTAACGGCGCTAAAGCCCTTTCTTTTCCAAATATTACCGGAACGCTGGAGCCAAATTCTTGCGGGGATTTTACCGTTTTTAAAATGGATAAAAATATAAAATTAAACGAAGGCAATATTTACGATAATATCTTATCGTTTAAAAAAACTGACATAATAAAGGTTGTAATAAACGGAAATGTTGTCTATAATAAACTTAATTAAATGAGGTAATACTATTTATAATAATTATAATAAATATAAATATATGAATATTTAATTAAATTATATTATAAAATTAAAATGAAAATCATAACGAGTATTGCCGAAATGAAAAAAATTTCAAAGGATTTAAAGAAATCATCGAGGCAGATTTCTTTCATTCCTACGATGGGCAAGCTTCATGACGGACATCTAAAGCTTATAGAAGAAGGCAAAAAATACGGCGAAGTTATTGTTTCTATTTTTGTCAACCCCGTACAATTTGGTCCTGATGAAGATTTTGAGAATTATCCGAGAGATTTCGAGAATGATGCTAAAATATTAAAAGATTTAAATATCGGTTATCTTTTTCATCCGCCGACAGATATAATCAAAAATACGGCGACATTTTTAATTAACCCCGAATATTCGAACAGGCTCGAGGGCGTTTTCAGGCCAACCCATTTTCAGGGCGTTCTTACAATAGTGATGAAACTATTTTGCATAATAAATCCGGATTTTGCTTTTTTCGGACTGAAAGATTACCAGCAATATATTTTAATAAAAAAAATGGTTGAAGATTATTTTCTGGATGCAAGGGTAATCCCAGTTCCTACCGTAAGGGAAAAGTGCGGACTTGCAATGAGTTCAAGAAACGCGTATCTCGATGAAAAGGATAAAAAAATTGCCTGTAATTTTTATAGGTCGTTAAAAAAAACGGCGGATTTATTTAAGGCGGGCGAAATATCGGGAGAAAAGCTGACCGTTTCAGCCATAAAAGAATTGATTAAAAGCGGATTTAAAATAGATTATGCAAAAATTATGAATCAAGGGTTAAATATCGAAAAACAATCCGTAGATTCCGGCGATATTCTGCTCGCCGCCGCAAGATTTAAAGGGGTAAGACTGATAGACAATATTTTTTTCGAATAATTTCCTAAAAATTTCAAGTAGTTTTAATTTGAATTTTTAAAAAATAAAAAATGGGAGTTAAGGAGGTCTTATGTTTAAAAATCTTTCTTTAAAAACTAAATTTACCCTGATTATGGCGATTGTCGGATTTGCCGCGATTCTTGCCAGCCTGATATGGACTTTAAGTTTATTTCATTATTTCGGCAGGAAAGTTCTTATCCATGAAGCCCACATAATATTAAATTTTGAAAATTCCACCAGATATTATGTTTCTCAAAAATTAAGACCGGCGGCGATAAATAGAAATAATAATTTTAATAACATACCCTATGATGCGGACGATACGGGCAGAAATGCAAAACTGCAAAGAATGATAAGCGATAATAACGATTTTGATATACACGCTTATTCGGGGACATCCGTTGCCATGCATGTAGGAAAATTAATGAGGGAATTCGTGCCTCCCTTCATTTATTCGGAACCCGCGTTGAGTCCGTTGAACTTAAGAGATAAAGCAAATCCGTTCGAGATTAGCGTTATAGGTAAATTTAAATCTAATCCGTCTTTAAAATCGGTCAGCGGTTTTCATGTTTTTAACGGGAAATCATATTTTTATTTAATGGAGCCGGTTATCGTCAAGAAAAGCTGCATGGTTTGCCACGGAAATCCGTTAAATCCTTCGCCTATAACCGCGGCGGTAGTAAAAAGATACGGAGATACCCACGGCTGGCACTGGAAGGTCGGAACGGCAGCCGGAGTCTTAAGCGTCTTAGTTCCGACTAAACACAGGGCAAATATTGCGTTACATAATGCTATCATAATAACGGCGGCTTTCCTTATCCTGTTTATTTTAGCTTTTATAATCGCAATTTATTTTATTAATAAGGCTATCATTAAGCCGATACACGAGATGACCAAATTAGCGGAGGATGTTTCCGTAGGCAAATCCAACGAAGATTTTAAAGTTAAAGGAAACGACGAAATAGGCGCCCTTGCCAAATCGTTTAACAGGCTTAAAAAGAGCTATTTAAAAGCCGTTCAGTTATTGGCGGATAGAAATAAAGAAAAAAAATAAAAAAACGGGGTTAGGGGAGGTCTTATGTTCAAAAATCTTTCTTTAAAAAAGAAATTTACCGTGATTATGCTAATTGTGGGGTTCGCTGCAAACTTAACCGTTGCCGCAGGCGCTTTTTATTATATTCAAAAATTTAAGAAAGACGAGTTGATGCATGAAGCAAAAATGGTTCTTTTTGCGGAAAAGGCGGCAAGAGATTACGATTCCGGCAGTTTAAGGCCGGCCGTTATGAAAGCAACCGACAAATTTGTCATTCAGGCCGAATCCGCCACATTTTTGGCTCTCGGCGTTGCAAAATTGATTAAAAAGTTTCTGCCTCATTATACATATTCTGAGCCGACGCTTAACCCTTTAAATTTAAAAAATAAGGCAAATTCATTTCAAGAAACTATTATAGACAGGTTTAAATCCAGCCCTTTTTTAAAATCGGTAAGCGGCTATCACACATTTAACGGTTTATCTTACTTTTATGTGATGAAGCCAGTTGTGGCAAAACAGGGATGCATGGTTTGCCACGGCGATCCGTCAAATCCTTCGCCTATAACCGCGGCGATAGTAAAAAGATACGGAGATACGCACGGCTGGCACTGGAAGGTCGGGACGGTCGTCGGGGCTCTAAGTGTCTGGGTTCCTACAAAATATATAGGCCAGGCCGCTATTAAAGATTCTATTATAATAGGCATCGCAATCTTTGTCCTGCCGTTTTTGGCATTCTTAATAGCGCTTTTATTTATAGACAAGGTTATTATAAATCCGATACACGATATGGCGAAATTAGCGGAGGATGTTTCGGTCGGCAAGTCAAACGAGGATTTTAAAGCCAAAGGAAACGACGAAATAGGCGCCCTTGCCAAATCTTTTAACAGGCTTAAAAAGAGCTATTTAAAAGCCGTTCAGTTACTGGTGGAGAGAAATAAAGACAAAGATAAATAAAAATATTTTTTGTTATCCTTGAAAAAATATATTTTCAAGATATACTTAAGACAGATGCGGTAAAAAAAGAAATAATAAGGCGTAATGCTTAAAGTCCTGTTTTATCTAACGGGATGCGGGGGTTTACAGGCAAATGGAAAATAGCTTGAAGGTTACTCTTGTATTTAATCGGGATTTGTTAAATAAAGCCGAAATAAAAAAGATAATTTATGTTAAAATCCCCGACGAGAAAAAGAAAAATAATTTAATTAAAAAATTAGAAGTAAAGGCCTTAGATGAAAATATCCGGTTTCAAAAAAGAAAGCTTCCGCAGTCGTTTAATCCAGTATTTAAAGGATATATCCTTTTTTCAGAAAAAATAGAATTAAGCGATAAAAAACTTATCGATTTTGCAGATATATTCTTTGACGGATTAGAAGAAAATTTTGGAATAAATGTCATAAATTATAGTTTGATAGATGTCAAAAAAGACGCTCTAAAAGAAAATTACAAATTAAAATTGTTTGATTTTGAGATATTTAATTATAACTTTAACGAGCATAGGGCTATAAAAAATAAGTTAACCGTTGCCGGCGGCGCAAAAGAAATTAACGAACTTGCGGAAACCATTTTTGTTAAACCGGAATTAAAAGTTAGAGTCAGAGAGAAAAAACCTGCAAAGCCCGCCCTGAAAAAGGCATTTAAGATAAAAGAGGAAAAGGGGGTTAAAACATCGGGGGAAAAAGTCAAACCTAAAAAAATCGTTAATGAAAAAGCCATCCGCGGTAAAGCAGTAAAAGAAAATGAGCCTGCCGAGGCTTTCAGGGTATTTGAAGCCCCCGAAGAACAGGCAGCCGGAGCGGTAGAAGTTAGCGAAGCCGATACTTCCGCCGGTACCCGCGAACAGGTAAGCTTAATCTCTTTGAATTGGAGCTTATTAAGCCCGTCAGAAAGCCTTCCTGTGCTTGAGAATGGCGAGCCTGAGGAGATAAGGCAAAATAGCTGGGTAAGAATTTATTTTCAAAAACCGAGCGTCAGGCAGGTTGTTTGGAGATTAAGGGATAAACAGGGAACAAATTCTGCGAAACCTATTTTAAGAGTTTATGTCGATGATAAAATGCTTTGGTATGAACTGTTAGATAATGAATTTGGAAGCAGGTACATTATTTTTCCCGATGATTATGAATTAGCCAAGACATGGGTGGAGATCGGATATATATTAGAAAAAGGAGAATTTATATTTATAGCGAGAAGTCCTATCTGGCCGCCTGCCTGCTTATTCAAAAGGCTGCCGAAAATAAATTCCAAAAAAAGAATTCCTAAGGGGGTCGCCTTAATAGGCGCAACGGAAAGTATCCCCGGAGGCAGGCATCTTCCGGTTAATTTATCCGGCGGTTCGGGGGCAGGCTTTTTTGCCCCGGGCGCAGGAAAATAAGTAAGGTAATAATTTTACATATGAACAATAAAACAGGAAAATGGATTCCCGTCCTGCATTTTCACTTACCGTTTGTCAGGCATCCGGAAAGTCCGAAATATTTGGAAGAGGAGTGGTATTTCGAAGCGGTTACCGAAACATATCTCCCTTTATTGGAGGTTTTTGAAAATCTTGAAAGAGACAATGTGGATTATAGCCTCACAATGTCTTTGACGCCGACACTTTTGAGTATGATGAATGACGATTTGCTTTCCGAACGGCTGGGGGAGTATGTCAGGCTTCGTTTAAAGGTTTTGGATGAAGAGGCGTTCAGAACGGAAGGCGACCCTGATTTTCACCCGGTTACCCTTTTTTACAGGCAAAGGTATAAAAATTGGTACGAAAGAATAAAAAACAGCGGCGGGAAATATCTTATAAACGGGTTTTTAAGTCACTATGCAAAAGGACATTTAGATATTATAACCTCTGCCGCCACCCATGGATTTCTTATGTCTATGGTGGGGGAACCTGAGGCCATAACCGCCCAAATCGAGGTCGGGATAGAAACGCATAAAAATATTTTAGGAGTAACCCCGACGGGCATATGGCTTCCGGAGTGCGGCTATACCGGCGGGTTCGATGCGATTCTTGAGCGGCATGGTTTAAAATACACATTTCTTGACCAGCACGGAATCGAATTAGCCGAGCCTGAGCCGCCTAACGGCTGTTTTTCCCCTATTATCTCTCCGTTTAATGTCGTAATGTTCGGCAGGGACCCCGAAAGCTCAAGGCAGGTGTGGTCTTCAAAAGAGGGGTACCCGGGTACTCCCGTTTATCGCGAGTTTTATAGGGATGTCGGATTTGATTTAGACCTGCCGCATCTGACCCCTTTAAGGCATGGCGGCATTAAGACTTTTACGGGGCTTAAATATTATGCCATTACCGGAGGCGGAACATATAAAGAGGCTTACAGGCCTTCAGCAGCAAAAAGAAAGGCTTATGAACACGGCGCCCAGTTTGTCTATCACAGGGAACTTCAATCAAATTATCTTAAGGAATTTATAGATGAACCGCTTATCATCTCTATGTATGACGCCGAACTCTTTGGTCACTGGTGGTTTGAAGGACCGTGGTGGTTTGAATCCGTGTTTAGAAGAATGCATGAAAATAATTTTATAAAAGGGGTTACGGCAAAGGAGGTCGCGGAAACTTCATTGCTCAGATATGATGAGGCGGTAAAATATATTCGCAAAAGTGAAAAAGACGGAAACGATGAAAATGGAAGTTTTTCGGAGTTTGTCGTCAATGTTTATGACAGGAATAATATCTGGGTCGCTCAACCCGCGACATCCTCGTGGGGGGGCGGAGGTTATGCCGAAGTGTGGCTTAACGAAAAAAACGATATCATACAGCCTTTTTTGACGGATTTAGCTATGGAATTAATCGATATTTGCGCAAACAGATATGATGATGTAAAATATCAGGAGGTAATTAATCAGGCGGCAAGAGAGCTTCTTTTAGCCCAGTCCAGCGATTGGCCGTTTTTGCTTACGACCGGACAGGCGGTAAGTTATGCGGAAAGGCGGGTTAAGGCGCATCTGGCAAGAGCTAAAAGGTGTATTTTAATGTCCGTCGGTAAAGAACCGTATGATGAAAAATGGTTTAGGGACATAGCGGGTAAAGACAATATATTTCCATGGATAAATGCTAAGGCTCTATACGGCAAAGGTATTTGTTAACGCATTTTTACGGGGAGAATATAAATTAAATGAATTTGGTTCTGTGGTGGCATATGCATCAGCCTGATTACAGGGACTTGAACGGCGAATTTATGCTTCCATGGGTTTATCTTCATGCCATAAAAGATTATATCGATATGCCTTTAAATATAATGGCAAACCAGGGCATGAAAGCCAGTATAAATATTACCCCGGTTTTGATAGACGAGTGGCAGGATTATAATTATTTATTAAAAAAGGCTTTGAATGAGATAGATGCGGTTAAAGCCGTTCAAATAATACCTGACCCCTTTTTAAGACCGCTTCTTCTTCAAAAATTGGATGATAAAACAAAATCATGGATGATAGTACATTATAAATGGGCAAATTATGAAAGAATGGTGGAGCGGTTTGAACATTATAAAACGCTTTTTGATATAACATCGTCAGCTTTCAATGTGTTTTATCTCAACGACTCTTACTATTTCGATTTGTGCGTCTGGTTTCATCTTTCCTGGTGCGGGGAATGGATGAAAAGATATGACCCCGTGATCAATTATTTTTTTAAGAAAGGGCATAATTTTACTATTGACGACAGGCGTTTACTTCTTAAAAGACTGGCAGAGTGGATGAATTACGGCATATCTTTATATGGATTTCCGGCGGTTAAAGGTGAAAAAAATCCAGCCCTGCCCCCCAAATATCCAAATTTTATCGAAAAAAATAAACTAAACAAATTAAATAAAAAAAGGGCGGGCGAGTATTCCGTGACGCTTTCCCCAAATTATCATCCGATTATTCCTCTCCTTATCGATATTCATGGAGGAGCCATTTCCGCTCAAATGACCGATATAAATTATGA
>JAJZXJ010000007.1:0-76593 GCA_021802425.1 bacterium
GGCGGAATCATATAATTTTACCTGTATTTTAAATTTATAAAGACGGCGTAAGAATATTTTCTATAATAGTCTTGGAATTTTCGCATATAAACATTTTTCTCATATTTTCAAGCGACCTGCCATGGGCGTCTTTATCCATAGAAGATACGCAGTCTTCGGCGATTACGGGATAAAATCCGCGGTTGGCGGCATCTCTTGCGGAAGATTCGACCCCTATTTCCGTTGCTATTCCGGTAAAAATAAGAGTATTTATATTTCTGTTTTTCATCATTTGTTCAAAATAAGTTCCGATAAATATGCTTGCCGCGGGCTTCTCAAGCAATATGTCGCCATATTGAGGCGTTATGTCGTCTATAATATTTCTATCGTTTGAACCCTTAGCCATAAATTCCGGAAGTTTAGACGGATCGTCAACGCCGAAGCGTTTCATCATAGCGTAATACGACCATGAAGACCTGAATTCTTTTGCCGCCGGAGTTATTAAAGTATATACGATGGGAATTTTGCCTCTTAAAGCATTTACTAAATATTTTATATCAGCGATAAATTCCGTTTTATTATATATTCTGGAAACTAACCCGTTTTGAACATCCCAGACTACGAGACAGGAGTGTTCGTGGTTTACTATTTCTTTTAAATTTTCGTAGATTTCGATACCGTTTGCTTTTTTCATAAAACCTCCAAAAAAATAAGTTTGAAAAACAAAATTTTATTTCTTCACTAAAGCATTAACGTATGAACTTTTAAAGTATCCGGGGTATCGGGAGCAAATAAACCTGAAACCAAATCAAGAATATGTTTATGATGAGTAAAATATATAACCTGATTTTTTTTTGAAATTTCCTCAAAAATTTTTAAGCAGGCTGCTGCCCTATCGTTATCGAAATTAACCAAAACATCGTCTATTATAAGGGGCATAGGTTCATTCGATTCTATATATCTTTCTAAACTTGCAAGACGAAGAGAAAGATACAATTGATCGCATGTCCCTTCGCTCATTCCATCAACGCCCACTTCTTCTTCGATACCTTCAAGGTTTCTTCTTATGCCGACGAGAATACTTTCGTCTTTTGCGCCGAAAGAAGTTCTTAGACCGGAAAACAAACCTGACGTTAGCAATGAAAATATTTTGCTTGCATTTTTTAAAACAGGTCCCTGGTTTTGCACGCGATAACGTTCTATTTCTTTCTTTAGTATATCGGCGGCAAGCCTCAATTTTATATATCTATCCGAATAATATTCGATTTGAGCCGCCGTCGATGATGCTTTTTCCTCTATGTCGGCCGCCGAGGAATTTCCGTCGTACTGTTTTAAAAAAAGATTTTCTTCTCCTATGGATTGTTCATATTTTGAAATTTCGTCTTTCAATCTTTTCATTTCGCTTTTTACGTTCAAAATTTCGCCCGGGAGCAAATCGGGGTCGATTTTGGACGATTCCGCTATAAATTGTTCGATATCCATACCACCGGAATATCCATGAAGCTGCTTATCTAACTGTTCCAGATTATTTTTTAAAGTTTCCGCTTCTTCAGATTTTCTTTCGATTTCGTATAATTGTTCAAGATTTTCGGAATTGGCTTCTTTGATAAGCGATTGCAAGCGCATTTGCAAGTTTTTTATTATATCTTTTTTTTCGTTGATTTCTTCGATATAATTCCGAAGTTCTGCCTTATAATTTTCAAGAGTAACTTGCTCTTTATCGACTTTAATTAACTCTGAATTTAGAATTGAAACTACCGATCGCGCCGGATTTTTTGCTATTTTCGGCATAATTTTTTCTGCTAAATTTAAGGCTTCGCTTTCGAAAGCCATCATATTATCTTTAATGGAATCGATTCTGCTTTCCAGTTTTTTTGCTTCATCCATCTTTAACGTTAAAATTTGATTTTTGTCAAGAAACTCTTCGGCTGCCGAAGGATCTGTTTCAGGATCTAATTCTATGTTAGTCATCTCTTTTTCCCATTTTTCTTTCCAATCAAGTATTTCGGAAAACGTTTTTTCTTTCTCCGCCAATAATTCGCCCAGCTGTTCATCGGCATCTTTAACGGCTTGAGTTAATTGCGTTTCTTTTGTTTTTACGTTTTCCTGTCGTTCTATTATATTCAGGCTGATATCTATAATTTCTGCAAGCGAAATATCTTTATCCAAATTTGGAATATTATGGCCTGCAGACTTTAAACATTCCGCAAGTAAAATTCGATTTTCGTTTAAACGTTTTTTGATTTGCTCTATTTCTTCTTTCATATATCTAATTTTTTCGGCATCTTTTGCCAGCTCTTGTTGCTTTTGCAACCATGAACGCATTTCACGGGGAGTTAACGGGACTATTTTTATAACGCTCCATAAATCGTTCCATTCCTTGATTAATTTTTCTCTTTGACCCGTAAATTTAGTTTTTTGTATTTCAAACGATTTTATATCTTCATTAATAATCGATAGATTAGAAAGTAAAATCGTCTTTTTAGAAACTTTGTCGGATTTGCTCCAGAGACTGTCTGCTATTTGATCGGCATACCCAATTTTTCTTTCATATGCCGGAACAAGCGAAAGTTCGTCGTCATATTTTTCTGCTTCGCTTTCAAGAATCTTTTTTTCTATATATATTTGTTTTATTAATTCCCACCCGCTGTCTCTTTTGGACCTTTCCGTCTTGAGGTCGTTTTCGGTCGGAATTATACCAAATACATCAAGTCCCGAAATTTCTATTTCTATTTTTTCTTTATTATCAAATTTATCTTTAATTTTTGATTCGATTCCATTAATTTCGGTATTTATTTTTTCAAATTCGTTATCATATCTATCTATCGTTTCCATTAAGGGCATCGATAACTTTTCTATTTCTTCTATAGTCCCTTTCCATAGAGAAAGTTTTAAAAGTTCAATTTTACATAAAGTTTCCGCTTTATTAAATTCATTTATTTTTTTACCTAAATTTTTTTCTATATCGCCTTCTTTGCGGATATCTTCCAGAATTCTTTTTAATTTATCTATATCTAAATATTCGCCGATTTCTTTAAGTTTGTTTTCCGACGATAATTTTTTACGGGTTATCTTATCTATTTTTTCGACTAGACTTAATTTTTTTTCTTCCAGCTTGGCATACATATTTGCTAAAGATAAAATATTTTTTTGTTTTTGCGAATTTATGACTAATTTTGTAGCTTCATCAAGCAAAACCCCCGGCCTAAGTCCCGAAAGCAGGCGTTCCGCTTCTATGAGAAGCATTCGGCGCTGTTCCAAAAGAGCAGGTAAATCCTTTGTTTCCTTATCATAACTCCCTAGCCTGACGTAAATATCCTCTATTGAAGTCCTGTTAAGTATAAATTGTTCAGGTATAACTATTTTCTTTATATTTTCCTTAATATTATCAATCTTAGCTTTAATTTTTGATTCTTCTATCTGAGCAGATTCTAAATCTTTTACGATATTTACTCTTTCCTCTTTAAACGATTTTCTAAGAATAAGAACATTTTCTACAAGTTCTTTTTTATGCAATATATCTTTTCTTTCGGCAATAATAGGCAATGCCTGATTAATACGTTCGAGCCTGTTAAGTTTTGCGCTTAAAGAATCAATCGTTTTATTTATTTCTATTTTTTTATTTTCGGCATTTTTAAGCGTTTCTTCATGCTCTTTCCATAATTTAGGCTGGAGGGAAATCCGTTTAATTTCCCTTTTGAAGCCTTCATATTCCGAAAGATACTTATTAATTAATGATTTTGGACTTCTTTGTTTAAAAAGATTCTGGGACTCCGCATCTAATTCTTCGAGAATTTTTCTTAATCCGTTTATTCCAGCTCCTGCGGCGAAAAGACTCTGCCCTATATCGCCTTTACCCAAAACTATATCTTTACCGCCGTTTATCAGATCGTCTCGACCAAATCCAAACATATTGACGAATGAAGATTCGTCAATTCCCGAAATAAATTTTCGAAGAATTGAATCGTCTAATTCGGTTTCGTCTTCCGCAAGAAGCGTTCTGACACGACCTTTTCGTCTCTGAAAAACCAGAGTCTCCCCGTTAGAATTTTTTATTTTTGCCGATATCCTCAGTTTATTTCCGTCAAATCTAAAACCGTCGATTGTGCGTTCAGGAATTCCATAAAAAAGAGATTTTATGGCTCTCAAAGTAGTTGTCTTTCCGGATTCGTTATATCCGTAAACAATATGAAAGCCTTCTTTTCCATCTCCAAAATCGATCGTTTTATCTTTAAACAGACCGTAAGGATTTAAGCGCATCCAAATTATTTTCATTGTTCTACCGCCGATGAAAGTAAGCGGGATAATAAAATTTGCCTGACTTCGCCGATAATTTCGGAAATTTTTTCGCTATTACGGAAATTATCATCGCTTTTTAGTTCGTAAGGGAGTTTTTCGTTTAAATCCGATACGACATTTGATAACATATCGTGTATTTCTTGATTTCCTTGACTGCCTAAAGAATCTATATAGCGTAGCAAATCTCCTACAGGGTCGTTTCTTTTTTTTATCTGCTCGATATCTGCCTCAATGGTCGTTTTTATAAGAATCTTTTCAAGCCATACGGAATTGTTACATGAATCGGCAACGGCAAGACGTATTTCATTTTTCCATTTTTCAGGATCCGACAAAAGAAAATTATGGGCTTTACAAGCGCCTTTTACTAATACCCTTGCGGCCGTAAACTGACCGTCGTTTTTTAAAAATTCTTTTTCAACGCTTTTTCTAACTTTTTCGACAACTTCATATGGTTCGACGGTTCCGGTTACGTCCGTATTGCAAAAAGACCATACGAGAGAATATAAATTTCTAAATTCTACGGAAACATTCGAATCTTCTTCTATGCTAACTATCATACACCCCTTAAATCCAGTTTCTTTAATATGCCTGCCCTGAATATTTCCCGGAAAAACTATCCATGGATTTTCACTCAAAATTTCTTTTTTATGAATATGTCCGAGAGCCCAATAATTATAATTTTTCGATTTAAGAGTATCTATAGAGCAAGGAGCGTAATTCTCATGGCCTTCCCTGCCGTTAACGCTAGTATGCAGAACGCCTATATTAAACATGCCTTTCACGGCGGGAGGATAATTAGAAGCTAAATCTTCCTTAACGGCAGGGGTAGCAAAACTTTGACCGTGAATAGCGACGCCCTTGCTTTCCAGAGAGACGGTTTCCGGTTGCTTAGAAGAAAATATCTTAATTCCTTGCGGCAATTTCAAATCTTTAGTTATCTTGCTTTCGGCATCATGATTGCCTTTCACTATAAAAACATTCATACCGTTCGAGGTTAATTTAGATAACTGGCGGAGTAAAAATAATCCAGTGTTGTAATCTTTCCAGTCTCCGTCATACATGTCTCCCGATATTATTACGAAAGATACTTTTTCTTCTAATGCTAAATCTATTAGATTGACTAAAGCTTTTCTTGTAGCTCCGCGAATTTCTTCGACAGGGGCACCTTCATAATTTTCAAGTCCCCGCAATGGACTATCCAGGTGAATGTCCGCCGCATGTATAAATTTTATCATTTTGTCATATAAATAAATCCCGATAAGGCTATTAGGCTTTTATACTAAAATTTTATGCTAAAAATATCTTTCTACTTTCATAAATTTTACCATATAATTATATTTTTTAATTCTAAAGAAAAAACCTTTTTTGATATAATTTAACCTGAAAACTTCATTCCGGTCAATTCTTCGCTCAACCGCCATAATTTTGTTCTTATATCTCTATCATAAACTATACTATGGAGTTTTGCTATTTTTAAGTCGCTGAAATATTTTCCCATATTGTTAAGCTTTATAGCATACCACCCTGCCGGTTTTTCAGTTATTCTATCTGCCATTTCATTTCCTCAAAAGCATCAATATAAGCCCTATTATCCTGTCCTTGTTTTTAGGTTCGCTCTCAGCAACAAGCAAGGTCAAAGCGGTCAGGGCTTCCGGAGTTAGTCTTGATGAATCCAGCACTTTTGCTTTACGCAAAAACCATACGAATGTAAAAGCACCGCTTCTTTTGTTGCCGTCGATAAAAGGGTGATTTTTAACCATAAAATATAATAAATGTGCGGCTTTTTCTTCTACGGAAGGATAAAGGTCTTTATTATCCCAGGATTGGAATACGTTCCCCACTATGCTTGCAATACTTCCTTTTGTTTTTTCCACACCAAACAAATCGCCGGTCTCATTTTTAGAGACAAGTTCGGCCTTTAGTTTGACAAGCTCTTCTGTTATATTTTCGGATGTAATTTTGATTTGCCTTTTTATTTCTCCTGTTGCAGGAAAAAAATCCCTGTCATAAGCGTCAAGCGACAACCATGTCGAGGCAAATGTTTTAACCAGGTCCATAGCGTCGGCAGCTTTAACTTCCGTGTTTGCCGGCAAAAGTTTTTTGACATCCTCAACGGCATCCAAAAACTTGTTTAAATTTTTTGCAACGCGTTTCTTATCTATAACGTAGCCGGTTAAAATATATTTTCTTAGGGTTTCTGTCGCCCATTTGCGGAATTTTATGGCCTTTGCGGAATTAGTTCTGTAACCCACGGCCAGGATAACATCCAAATTATAATATTGGACCTGATAAGTTTTTTTGTCTTCGGCAGTATGTGCAAATTTTGCACATACTGAATTTTTATCAAGTTCTTCATTTTTTAAAATATTAGCAATATGTTTTGCAATAACGCTACGTTCTACACCAAAAAGAATGGATATCTGAGATTGGCTTGCCCAGAGAGTTTCTTTTTTAAAATCGCCTTTTAACTCTATCGCCCCGGATTTGTCCTGATATATAACAACATTCTTATTCATTTTTATAATTCAAACCCTATACTTTTTAGCTGTTTTTTAATTTCTTCGTTCAGCCTTTTTTCTTCCGCCATCTGCTTAGACAATTCGGCCGTCAGCCGTTTCATCTTTTATTCGAATATTTCGTCGTCTTCTTCCGTTTCTTTAGTTCCTACGTATCTGCCTGGAGTTAAGATATCGCCCTGCTTTTTTATTTCTTCAAGGGTCGCCGCTTTGCAAAAACTGGCAATATCTTCATATTTTCCGCCTTCGCCCTTGAAAGCATGGTAGGTATTAGAAATTTTCTTTATATCTTCTGCGGCATCCATATTATTGCGCATCTTATCCGCCGTCTGCCAGAGCTTGGAGGTAAAATTCAAATCGCCGTTGCCGTTGAAACCACTGTTAGCCTTGACCATTTAAAATTCCTATTTTATATATTTTAATTAAATTAAGTACTGTCATTATAACAATTTAGATGCGATTTTTACATTCTTAATTTAAACCCAAATAATAAAATTTAGTTTTTTATGCCGATTTTAGTATAAATTCCCTAAGAACGGCGGCATTATTGTTTATTTCGTCTTTCAGGCCATAGAGCAGGGTTATATTTTTACCGCCGGTTTTTAATAATCGTGATATTTCCGCCAGCGAATTGCCTGATTCAGGTTTGACGGACGAATTACGGCTGCCTGAGTATTCCGAAAGCTCCTTTAAATATCTTTCTTTAAATTCGTTAAAATCGATCGCCGCCGCATGAAACAGTTTTCTTAATTCGTTCGAGGGAGCGATGTCTTTAAACCAGAAATTTATTCCGGCTTTGTCAAAGCTTACGCCCCTCGGCCACAGCCTATCGACCAATATTCTTATGCCGTCTTCGTCCGACGGTTCGTCGTAAATTCTTTTTATGTTTATCATGATATTTTTTACCTCCTTAATATAATATGTATATTATATTAAGGATAAATTTTTAAGGTATAATTAAATATAATTAACAATATAGCATATTGACTATAAAGATAAAATGACCGAAGAAGAGTTTATTAATATTTTAAAAACGGGAAGTTTTAAAGAGCGGTTTGATGCCGTAAGCAGGGCTGACCCTGCTTATCTTACCCGTGCCGTAAGCGATAAAGACGAAAATATAAGGTATAAAGTCGCATCGAGAATACCGGCGGAAAATTTGCCGCCCCTCATAAGCGACCCCTACAAAGAAGTGCGTTTACTCGTCGCGAAAAGAATCGATGCGAAAGAGCTGCCGAAGATGATTAACGATAAATCGTTCTGGGTGAGGCATGCCGTCGCGGAAAGAATAGACAAATCGTTTTTACCTTCGCTCTTGGATGATAAAGAACCTATCGTTAGGATTAAAGTTGCCGAAAGAATAGACGAAAAATATTTAAAAGACATGATAAAAGACGGCGAAGCATTAGTTAGAAAGGCGGTAGCAAAAAGAATCCCTGCGGAATATCTTCCCTTAATGCAAAGCGATGCAAGCGAAAGCGTCAGAAATATCGTCTCGGAGAGGCTTAAGAAATAAACCCTTTAACATATCCTAACTTATGTCGATACCGCACCTATGTACTGGACTTTAAGAGTTTTTAGAAAGGGCTTTCGAGAATGTAAATCTTGTTGTTCTTGTATTTAAACAGGTACAGTCCTTTTTTAAACCTGTTGCCGTTTAAACGGCTGATGCCGCACACACCTTTGTACGACTTAACGCGTAAAATAGAACCGTAAAACGCAATGCCGTTAATATCTTTGTCCGGCAGGTTCTGTAACTGCCCCAAGCCTAAAGGCAGGGAACCGCCGCCGCTAATCGCCGCCGCCCCCGGGCGGGGAAGTTTCTCCGCCGCCTTAATCAATATCCCTCCGATATCGTAACCTTCGGCGCTGAGTATATTAGGCATTTTCCCATAATATTTTTTATACGCCGCATCGAATTTTTTAACGACGCCGTTGTCGTCATACTTAAAAAACCCGTTGGGAAAAATTGCGCCTTGCATATAAAATCCGTACTTTTCTACAAACGATTGCGAATCAAGCGAACTTAAGCCGAATATAGGAAACCCGTCAATATTATAATACATAAGCTGTGTCAAAATCAGCTCAAGCTTTGAGGGGCTTCCTATTACAAAAAGACCTTTAAAAGGGATGGTCGGTTTTGCCTTTGTTATGCCGTGCATAAGGTCGTAAGGGGTAACCCCGAGTTGCGCCTCCTCGGCTTTTGTTAAATGACCCTGTTCGACATTATGAAACCGGACGATTGAATTGAAATTATTAAAAAAATCGACCGTTTTGGAATCGTATGCGGCCGTATTTAAAATATTAATGCCGTATCTCAAAGAATAATGCCTTATATATGCAAGGATTTTTTCTCCGTAGCCGCCGTAAGGATATATGACCGAAATAGAATTTATACCGGCGTACGCGGCGTATTTAATTTCCGTTTTCATCTCCTGCTTTAAAGTCATGCCGTAACCGAAAACAAACGGCGAAATATCTTCTTTGGCTGCAAGCGGAGAGGGCGTTATTACGGGAATTTTAAATTTAACGGAATTATGCGCAAAATATTTTAATTGCCCCGCAAAAATCGGGCCGACCACGGCGCTTATTCCCTTTTTTGCCAGGGAGCCAAATATATAACCGATGTTAGTTCTGCCGGCATTTGCCGGTAAATTTACGATTACATACCTTATTTTTGAACCGTCGGGATTATTTGAGCTAAGCAGCAAACCGTTTATAAACTGTTTGCTAAAATAAGCAAACCTCCCTTCGGTTGGAAGCAGCACGGCAATTTTTATTGTTCTGCCTTTACCTGAAATATTTTTATCGTAAGCCGTATTTCCGTAAGACGGCAGAGGCGCAACGGCGATGGATAATAAAGGGGCTAGAACGGCAAGGCAGATTAACAAAAACCGAAATAATTTATTCTTCGCTTTCGCTTTTATAAAGATAAAACCCGTTGTCATTTTCATAAACAAAAAATCATTTTAATTTTTTTTATTTTATCATATTATTTAAATAAATTACAGAGAAAGATTTCAAAAAATTTCAGATATAAAAACCCGCGCACATGCTTATGACGGACGAAAAAGATTACCGGCAGGACGAAAGCCCGCCATATTTTAATTACAGGATAATACTGAAGGCTAAGGCGGAAGGATATATAAAAAAAATCCAGGATAATTGCGATATTACAGTGAGCGATTTCAAAAATTCCGTCTTTTACCGTAAGTTTGCGGAAAAGGTCTCGGGCGAAATCGCCGCATTGAATAAACACCGCATAAAACCTGTTCAAACAACCCGTTTAATAAAAAATTGCGGAAAAAATTCTTTTACTCCCGCACTCCCGCAATTTTTGCATATCTATGACCCGCTCAACATTTTCAATATAAACATAAAGCCGCCTAAGTGTCTATTTTTGACATCGTCCAGATTCAAAGACGCTAAAATTTATAGGCCGGGCGAAAGCGTATTGAAAGATTTCAAAGACTATTATGCCGGAACCGGCAATACAAAAAGGGCTTTTATTTGCATTGGAACAAACAGCGAGGCCGAAATCGAATTTATAAAGAAATTTGACGGATCTCCGCTGCCGATAATCCTGCCGCATTATTCGCTTCTTAATTCCGGCGCCTCGAATAAACTGCCTCCGGCTTCAAGTTTTGATTTTAAAAATATTTTGCAGATTTCCGCGTTAGACCCGTTTTCGAAAAATTCAAAATACGGATTCGCCTTAAGAAATAACCTTGCTTTTCATTTATCGGAAGAAATGGCTATATTGTATCTGTCGGAGAAGAGTTCATTGTTAAGCGTTATGAAAAAATTTAAAGATGCGGGCAAACCGGTAAAGATTTTTGAAGGGGAACGGCATGCTAAAGGTATTCATAATAATTTAACCCTGCCCGGCAACAATGCGTCCAAAAATAAAACGGAATACAGCCCTATTCAGGAATTTATATTAAAAACTTTGGAAAAAGAAAATATAACTATTGACAATTTAATAAAACTAAGCAATATTAAGTTTAATATTAACTCAAACGAAATTCTTAAGAATGTCTCGATGCTCGAGATGAATTCGGAAATAGAAAGATTCCCCGGCGGGGTTATTAAAAAATCAAATTAAATTAAAAATAATACTAAAACTTTATGAAAAATCTTGTACTTGTCGAATCTCCATCGAAAGCGCACACTATAAATAAATATCTGGGCGAGGATTTTATAGTTAAGGCTACGGTCGGGCATATTAAAAATTTACCCAAAAACACCCTCGGCGTCGATATAAAAAACGACTTCGAACCCAAATATGAAATTATAAAAGGCAAAGAAAAAACCATCGAAGAAATTAAAAAAATAGCAAAAAATGTGGAAACCGTATATCTTGCGGCAGACCCCGACAGGGAGGGTGAAGCTATAGCATGGAATATTAAAGAAATCATCGATACCATTAAAGGCAAAAAACCTGATGTGAAAAGGGTTCTTTTTAACGAAATAACAAAAGACGCTATAAAAAATGCTATAAAAAATCCTACTTCTTTGAATGAGCCAATGTATGAATCCCAAAAAGCAAGGAGAATTTTAGACAGGCTCGTCGGCTATAATCTCAGCCCGTTTTTATGGGAAAAGGTGCGCAGAGGACTTTCGGCGGGCAGGGTTCAATCGGTCGCTTTATATTTGATTGCCGAAAGGGAAAAGGAAATAAGGGGTTTTAAAAAAGAAGAGTTTTGGACCGTAACCGCGCTTTTTGATATAAAAGAAAATAAAATCATAAGCATAGAGTGCGAACTTTTTAAAATTAACGGAAAAGAACCTAAAATCAAAAACGAGGAAGAGGTTTCGGGATTAAAAGAAAAACTATTAAAAACGGATAACTATAAAATAGAGGAGATAGGCAAAAAACAATCGTCCAGAAAGCCTCCTCTTCCGCTTATTACAAGCACGCTCCAGCAGGAAGCCGCTAAAATTTTGAGATTTCCCGTTAAAAAAACAATGACGATAGCCCAGAAGCTTTATGAAGGAGTGGAACTGGGGACGGTGGAAGGGGTAAGCAATAAACCGTTAGGTCCGGTCGGCCTTATAACTTATATGAGAACGGATTCGACCAGAATATCAGGGATGTCCGCCGCCGCGGCCAAAAATTTTATAGAAAATTCATTCGGTAAAGAATATTTAAACAAAAACGAATTTAATAAAGGAAAGGGGAAAGCAGGGAAGATACAGGACGCACACGAAGCAATAAGGCCTACCGATGTTTTATTGACGCCTAAAAAAATTAAAGAATATCTAACCCCTGACGAATACAAACTATATAATCTAATATGGACTTATTTCGTGGCCTCGCTTATGAGCGAAAGCATATACGACCAATACAGCATAGTTATAAAGGGCATCTATAACATATCGGAGGCGCCCGCCCATCGAAGCGGCGCTTTGATGAGCGCCGGAGATGCGCAAGCCGATAAAAATACCGCATATACCTTTAAAACGACGGAGAGTGTTTTAAATTTTGACGGATTCCAAAAAGTAATAAATGAATCTGCGGTTGGCACAAGTTCAAATATTAAAGCCAAATCTGACGGCGAAGGGCTGGAAGATGCCGAAGAATCCCGTAGTTCCATATTAAAAATTTTTGCGCTTCTTACGAAAGGCGACCCTGCCGATATAAAAAAGGTTGATACTTTTCAGCATTTTACTTCACCTCCGCCCAGATACACCGAGGCGACATTAGTAAAAGCCTTAGACGAAAACGGCATCGGCAGGCCGTCCACATATCAAAGCATCATTGCAAACATCAAAAATAAAGATTATGTGGCTATGACGACGGAATCGGCGGATGCCTCAAAAAAAGGCGGTTCCACGCAAAAGTTTAAGCCTACCGAATTGGGAATGACGGTTTCGGATATTTTAAAAGCAGGTTTTTCCGATATCGTAGATTTAAAATTTACGGCAAATATGGAAGCGAAACTTGACGGGATCGAAAAGGGAGCAATGAGCAGGAAAGAGCTGCTGGCAAATTTTTACGACAAATTTATGAAAAGCTTTGGCGCCGCCAAAATGAACATTAAAAACATAAAGGGAACTTCGGAACCCACGGATATAATTTGCGAAAAATGCGGGAAACCGATGGTAATAAAGATGGGGAGGTTCGGCAAGTTTCTGGCCTGCAGCGGATACCCCGAATGCAAAAACACTAAAGAGATTCCAAAAGAAAATGCAGAAGGCGGCGCGCATGCGGATGAGACAGATGAAATATGCGAGAAATGCGGAAAACCGATGGTAATAAAAACCGGCAGATACGGCAAATTCCTTTCTTGCAGCGGATACCCCGAATGCAAAAATATAAAACCTATACCCGTTAAGCATAATAAATCCAAAATTCCCTGCCCAACCGGGTGCGGCGGCTATTTAGTCGAAAAGCGGACAAAAAAAGGCCGAAAATTTTACGGATGCTCTAATTATCCAAAATGCGATTACGCGGCATGGACATTGCCAAAACCGGCGGAAGGCGAGAAATCTTCCGACTAAATTAATAGAATTACCGTATCAGGTGATATTCATTTAATAGCGGGATTAATTTTTGAACGGGCAGTCCTAAAACATTTTCAAAAGAGCCTGCGTATGACTCCACAATCCCGTTATCATCTTGAATTCCATAACTTCCCGCCTTATCAAACGGGGGATATTTATTCAGATAATTTTTTATCTCGTTGTTATTTAACGGTTTTACCTTGACGAAGGTTTTATCGTAAGCGGTTCTATAAACATTTTTAAGCTTGTTGAACAGGCTAACGCCTGTGTAAACCTCATGGGTTTTGCCTGAAAGTTCTTTTATCGTATTAAAGGCATCGTCAAAGTCTTTGGGTTTGCCGTAAACCGTTCCGTTCAGGCATATAACGGTATCGGAGCCTATTATAAAGTTATCGGGATAGTCTTCCTGCAAACTTTCCGCCTTCTTTAACGCAAGATCCTGAACAAAACGGCCGAGGGGCACGCTTCCGTCAAACTGCGGTTCCACTTGAAGCCTGTGATTTACGACAATAAAACACGCGCCTAATTGTTTAAGCAGAAATATTCTTCTTTCCGAAGACGATGCCAGTATTACCGGTTTTTTTATAATATTCCACCTTAGGTTAATTTATTATCTTATTTATTATGTTATTATGCGGACTTAGCTTTCAGGGGACGACTTCCGAATATTACGGTTCCAAGCCTTATTATAGTTGCGCCCTCCTCAATAGCTGCCTCAAAATCGCCCGATGTTCCCATCGAAAGGGTCGAAAGTTTTTCTTTATAAATACCTTTATCGTTTATATCCTTAAGAAGTTCCCTTAAAGACTTAAAATATTTTCTATTATTTTTTTCCAAAGGCGGCATCGCCATAAGACCTTTTAGCCGGAGTCCCTGAAATTTATTTATTTCTTTGACCAAATTATATGTTTCATCTATTGTTGCGCCGTTTTTGGTCTTTTCGCAGGCAAGGTTTACCTCGATTAAAATATCCGTAACGATATTTTGGGAAACCGAGCGGTTTTCAACGGCTTTCGCAAGCGGGACGCTGTCAACGGAATGAATTAAATCGACCTTTCCCGTTATATATTTAACCTTATTTTTTTGAAGATGCCCTATGATATGCCAGCGAAGGTCTTTATAGCCCGCAAGCAACTCAAACTTGGACAAAAACTCCTGAACATAGTTTTCCCCGAAAACCTTTATGCCGCAGTTAAACGCTTCCAGAATCTCCCCTGGGCTTCTCGTTTTGGACGCCGCCAAAATCGTTATATCCGAAAAATCGCGGCCGCTTTTTACGGCGGCGGTTTTTACTTTTTCATTTATATTTTTTATATTATCCGCTATTGCAAGAGAAGATTCCGGCATTTTTTAAAGCAGCCCCTTTGCCCTCAAATACGCCGCATTTACGGCCGAGTCCAAAACATATTTAATTCTTCCTTCTTCTAACTTTGCAAGTCCGTAAGCCGTCGTGCCGCCCGGGGATGTTACCATATCTTTAAGGTCTTTTGTGGAAGATTTCGAAAATTCCGGAGCGTCTAACAGAACAGCCGAACCAAGAAGCGTTTGAATCGACAAAGTCCTTGCCGCATTCCTCGGAAGGCCAAGTTTAACCCCCGCCTCGATAAGCCCTTCGGCAATTAAAAAAACATACGCGGGACCGCTCCCGCTTAAAGCGGTTACCGCATCAAAATATTTCTCCTCGATAACCAAAACCTTTGAGGAGGTTTCCAATATTTCGGTTGCTATTTTTATATCTTCATCCGAAACATAATTATTGTAACACACCGCGCTCACCCCCTTTCCCACTAAGGAATTTATGTTCGGCATAATTCTGAATATTTTTATCGGGAAAATATTTTTCAGCGTCCGGTTGAAAACCTCTTCCATAAAGTCAACCTTAACCCCGCCCGCCATCGAAATAAACATCGGAAAATTTCTGCTATTTTTAAAACCGTTCAAGGCCTGAGCGGAAACCTCGAGCACGCTTTCCACGGAATAGGGTTTGACGGCAATAAAAACTACATCGCAATTTTCGATAACCTCTCCTATGCTATTCAGCGGATTTACTCTCAAGGTATCCCTGACAAAATTTGCCCGTTCGGCATCGGTATCGTAAATCAAAATTTCCGCATCGGGCTTTACGCTAACCATTCCCTTAATAAGCCCGTAAGCCATATTTCCTGCACCTATAAAACCTATAACTCTGTTTTCTAACGACATTTTCCCTCCTCAACTTTGGAAGTTATTTATAAACTATGCTGCGCTTTAAAGTCATCTTCTCGAACATTTTTACCGTATTATACATCAAATCGGATATATTTGACACACCATAATTTTCATGATAGACTAAAATGCAGTTGTTAAAATGTTATATATTTTATTGCATCTTCTTCTATTGGTCTTTGAAAATTAACATTCATTGTAAATTTAAGTAAGAATGTTAATTTCTACGCAATTTAGTTTTTGCTCCGGCTATGGGCTATGTATCCACCGATAATAATCTCTTATGGCGAGAGGCGCTTTATATGCAATTTTCCATAAAGAATTACTTTACCGCTATTAATTTTTACCGTTACGATATTTTTCTTTTTCTTTTTTATCGTATGCTTGCCGCATAATTATAATACATATCCGTTAAGTTAATCAAACTTAAATCTAACTAATTCTAACCAATTCAATGGAGGTTCAAAATGAAGCTATTTATTTACTTAATTGCTTTGATGTCGCTTTTGGCATTTAGCATAAATGCTAATGCTAATTTGTTAAATTCGCAGGGGCAAGCGCCGATGCCCCCTGCAAGTCCCCATTCTTCAAGTCAGTATGCTCCGCCGCAGCCTGATAACCGGACATATGCTCCGCCTGCTACTAACGCGCCTTCCATTAATAATGCCAATAAGCCGGCAAAGTTATATGTAAGCCCTGCTAAGATTAAGGCCGTTAAAAAAGTGGTGTCGAAAGCGGTCAATGCTCTGGCAAAAAAAAATTATACCAAATTCATTAAAACATCCTCGCCCGCATTTAAAAGCATCGTAAGCAAAGCCAGCTTCGATAAAGTTTCAAACTCTCTAAATAATAAATTACAATTAAAAAACGGCTACGATATTAAATACTTGGTTGCATTAAAACAAGCGGGGCTTAAGTTTTATATGTGGAAATTAATGCTGAAAAGCGGAAAAGCCGTATATATTAAAACCGTAATTCAAAATAATAAAATTGCGGGAATGTCCTTTCTGTAATCGAGGTAATAGAGATGTTTACCTATCGCGTACCATCTAAACAAGCACAAGTACCGTACGCGATAGATTGCCGTTGCGTGCAAAATCCGCGGTTGACGGCATCCATTGCTAAGGTACAAAATATTATGCATACTGCCCGTCTTTAATCAAACCGGATATCGCGAAAGAAAGCATCATTACAAACCCGAATAATACGAATATCCAGTGCAGGGCAAACCTTTGAGCAATGACGCCGCCAATCGGAGCGGCAACGGAACCTATTCCGAAGCCCGCAAAGAAAAATATCCCGTAAGCTGTCGCTCTATACTTCTCATGAGCATTTTGGCTTATCATAAGGTTTGAGATAGGATTTAGGGAAAAATTAAATGCCGAAAATGCCAGAATAGATATAAAAAGTAAAATATTATGGGTAAACCCGGATATCAAAAGAAATATGCCGCTCACTAATATTAAAAAGGAAAAAACTTTGTTCGGCTTGTAATTTCTTGTGATTCTCGTGCTGTTATACTGGAAAATTACCCCTACGATAAGCGCAATCGTAACGAAAAAACCGCCTGCGGCAGCCGCCTGATTATGAAAAAACAGGTAGTTTTTTAATTCAATCCCGACATAAGCGGGCAAAAATGAAAAAACTCCCTGAAACACAAACCCGTTTAAAAATTCGGCAATAAAAATTAAAATTAAATTAAAATGGAAAAATTCTTTAACAAAATCATTTATCGCAATCTTAATTTTACTATTCCTTTTTCCCTTTACATTTTCATTATAATCGAATTTATCAGCATAAGCAGGGCCATCCTTGCCTTTATCTTTTAAATTATTGATATTAGCATCGTTGACATCTATTTTTAATAAATAAGATAAAATAAAAAGCAATAAAAATATAATGCCGAGTATTAAATACGGAAAATTATACCCGAAAAAATAGCCCAACATTCCGGCAAAGCCTGCGCTTAAAGCCACGCCAAGCGTCCCCGCGATACCGTGAATTGCAAATGCCCTCAGCTTATCGCTCCCGATAAAAGACATCATGCTTAAGCCCACGGGATGATAAATACTGCCGACAAACCCGATAAAAATAACGGAAACGGCAAAAACATAGAAATTACCTGAAACGGCGGCCATAAAAGAAAAAACGGCCATCCCCAGCAGATAAATTCTTAAAATATGTTTCTTATTAATCTTATCGGCTATAAAACCGATAGGCAAAGAACCCGCGCCAAACAAAAAAAGATATATCCCTGCAACGGTTCCAAGCGTTTCATAGTTTGCATGAAATCTATCTTTAATAAGTATTAAAATTGCCGGATATGTAAGTATGGCGACATGGCAAAAAAAATGTGAAAGGCTCAAAAGCGTTATCGTTTCTTTTTCTTTTTTTTCCATTATTTTTAGTATTATACATTATTTTAAACACGCTTATCAATTTGGAAAATTAACCCAAATCCCGATTTAGAAATTTATTTTCTGGATTCCTGCTTTCGCAGGAATGACACCCGACGGGTGAAACTATAAATTCTCTCAAAGTCATTCCTGCGAAAGCAGGAATCCAGATTTACTTAACATTGGAATATATAAATATTTTCTAAATCGGGATTTGGGATTAAATTAATTTTAAAATAATCATATAATATGCTATAATTTTACCTATTATCGGGGGATATTTTATTATTATGGAAGATATAGTAAAAATAAAATCAGGCGAATTTACCTTGCGTACCCGTAACGGGCATGCGGAACATCACCGCCCGCACGATGATAATGCCCATTCCCATCCGCTAAATTTAAACGGCGAGGCCTTTAGATCCGAAAAAAACTTAAAAATAGCCTTTCTGCTTACTATTTTTATACTGATTGCGGAATTTAGCGGAGCGATAATATCTAAAAGTATGGCGTTATACTCTGATTCCGGCCATATTTTAGTCGATGCGTCATCGCTTCTTCTGGCATGGTTTGCTCAAATACAGGTAAGAAAAACGCCCACCGAAAAAAATACATACGGCTACCACAGAATGGGAATACTTGCGGCGCTTTTTAATTCGTCTTTACTTTTAGTGATATCTTTGATATTGATTTATGAAAGTTATTTAAGGCTTGTTCATCCGGAAACGGTTAATTCGGGCATTATGATTATTTTCCCTTTAATAAGCCTTGTTATAAATATCATAATAGGCATGAGAATCCATAAAGATATTCATAGCAATTTAAATCTTAAAAGCTCTTTTTTCCATATACTTGGGGATTCCTTAATTTCAATAGCGATTATAGCCGCCGGAATAATTATTTATTTTACAAAATTTTATTACATTGACTCTATAATAAGTTTAATAGTCTCTCCGATTATTGCGATAGGCGCATTCTCCGTCATAAACGAAACCATAAATATATTGTTGGAAGGCGTACCGAAAGAGATTGATTTTGAAAAGGTAAAGGAAGAAATACTTAAAACGCGGGGGGTAAAAAATGTTCATGACCTCCATATATGGAGCATGTCAAAATCTTTTAAGCTATTAAGCGCGCATATTCTTGTCGAGGAAAACGTCGTTAAATCATCCGACATATGCTGCATTATCAATAACATTCAGGATGCGCTCGAAGAAAAATTCAATATAAATCATGTTGTCATTCAGCCCGAATTTAATGCTTGCGATATGACAAACAGTTTTTGCGTTCATCAAAATTTATAATCACGGTTTATTTTTTACTTGAAATTATTTTTTAAATGTGTAAAATATTTATAACATTGAATTCAAAGGGAATATTTTATTGATGAGGTTTATAACATCCGAAGAAATATCAAACGCCGTTAAAAATTTAATTATTAATTCAAGCGTCAGCTTGCCCGAAGATACCTACAAAGGCCTTAAACAGGCTTTTGAAAAAGAAATTTCCGAATCCGGAAAAACCGTACTGCGCCAGATACTGTTAAACGCGGAGGTCGCAAAAACCGAAAATAAGCCTCTATGCCAGGATACGGGACTTGCCGTTTTCTTTGTGGAAATCGGGATAGATGTTGCGGTTAAAGGCAGAAACTTGACGGATGCTATAAACGAGGGCACAAGGCGGGGGTACTCTGAAGGGTTTTTAAGAAAATCTACATGCGACCCTTTAACAAGGAAGAACATAGGAGACAATACGCCTGCGATAATACATTATGAGTTTACGAACGGGGATAAACTTAAGATAATGTACGCGGCAAAGGGCGGGGGAAGCGAAAATATGAGCGGAATTAAGATGATGCGCCCTTCGGACGGAAAAGACGGCATTATGGATTTTGTCGTTCAAATAATGCAGGCGGCGGGGCCAAACCCCTGTCCTCCCAACATTATCGGGGTCGGCATAGGCGGCAATTTTGAAAGGTCTGCCATTCTTGCAAAAAAATCCCTTTTTAGAAAATTGGGAGAGAAAAACAGCGATCAAGAATTAGATGAAATGGAAAAAATAATATTGGAAAGGATAAATAACATCGGAACGGGTCCGATGGGTTTTGGCGGGATTTGCACGGCTCTCGGGGTTCATATAATTAAAGAACCGTGTCATATTGCAAGTCTTCCCGTTGCCGTTAATATCGAATGCCATTCGCACAGGCATGCCGAAATAACAATATAAATTATCAATTTATCTCATTAATTTACTATATTTTTCCGTATTATCCCTGTTTTCGAATTATTATTAATTTATTAATTAACCATTGCAACATTATTATAATATAATTCTAAGCAAAATGAGCGTTAAAAAAATAACTACGCCCCTGTCAGACGATACGGTATTAAGCCTGAAAACGGGCGACGAGGTTTTAATAAGCGGGGTAATTTATACCGCAAGGGATCAGGCTCACTTTAGATTGATTAAATTAATAGAGGAAAATAAGCCTCTGCCGTTTGACATTCAAGGGCAGATTATTTACTATGTCGGACCAACCCCCGAAAAACCGGGCGAGGTTATCGGCGCGGCAGGCCCGACCACAAGTTACAGGATGGATAAGTACGCCCCCGCATTAATGAAACTTGGCTTAAAGGGCATGATAGGCAAAGGCAAAAGGTCTAATGAAGTAAAAGAAGCGATCCAAAAATACAGGGCCGTGTATTTCGGCGCCATCGGCGGAGCAGGGGCTTTAATTTCTAAATCAATAAAATCCAATAAGGTTATCGCATACGAAGACCTTTTGTCCGAAGCAGTCCGCGAGCTTATAGTCGAAGATTTCCCCGCTATCGTCGTAAACGATGTATATGGGGGAGACCTGTATGAAGAAGGCAGAAAACGATATGAAAACAAATATGCTGTTAACGATTAATTATTTTTAATATTTATTTAATTAACCAAAAACCAAAGCGGGAATTATTATGGATATTCATGAATATCAGGCAAAGGAAATTTTAAATAATCACAACATTAAAACCCTCAGATCTATCTTGTGCCGTAACGGTGAAGAGGCATATAAGGCATATCAAACATTATCCTCCCCCGTCTGTGCCGTAAAAGCGCAGGTTCATGCAGGAGGAAGAGGCAAGGCGGGCGGCGTTAAAATTGCAAAATCTGCCGGCGAAACCAAATCTATTGCCGAGAAAATGATCGGCATGACATTGGTTACCGCTCAAACGGGCAAGGAGGGTAAACTAGTCAGAAAGGTTCTTATAGAGGAAGGCGCCGAAATAATTAAAGAGTTTTACCTGTCCCTTACGATAGATAGAAAAACCGCGTCCATTGCCTTTGTCCTTAGCGCGGAAGGCGGCATGGAAATAGAGGAAGTTTCCAAAAACACCCCCGAAAAAATTTTAACCGTCAGGGTAAACCCGGGTCATGGTTTGAAATCCTTTCATATACTTAAGATGCTTTTATTCCTCGGCATTGAAAAAACCCTTTACAACGATTTTTCTAACCTTGTAAATCTCTTATACGATTCCTTTATTAAAGAAGATATGTCTATGCTCGAGATTAACCCTTTAATACTGACCGGGGCTAACGCATTTATTCCATTGGATGCAAAAATCATATTAGACGATAACGCATCTATAAGGCATCCTTATTTTAACGACTTTATCGACGAGGATGAAGAAGAGCCGCTGGAAGTTAAGGCAAAAAGCGTCGGGCTTAACTACATTAAATTAGACGGAAATGTCGGATGTATGGTAAACGGTGCGGGACTTGCCATGGCTACGATGGATACGATTAAGGAGTTTGGCGCAATGCCTGCCAATTTTTTAGATGTGGGCGGAACTGCCGATGCTAAAAGAGTTGAAACGGCATTCAATATCCTTTTATCCGATAAAAATGTCAAAGGGATATTTATAAATATATTCGGCGGAATCGTCAAATGCGATATGGTTGCGGAAGGGGTTGTCGCCGCAGCCAAAAATATCGGGTTAAAACTGCCCGTAGTCGTCAGGCTCGAGGGCACAAACGCCGACATTGCCGCTAAAATAATAGAAAGTTCGGGAATGAATTTTATAGTCGGGGAAAGCCTTGCGGACGGCGCAAAAAAGATTTCGGATATCGTAAACGGCTAATTTGAAAGTATAAAGTATAAAAATACAAAATAAATATTAAGGGTATCAAAATATGAGCATTCTTGTAAATAAAAATACCAATGTTCTGGTTCAGGGAATTACGGGCAAGGAGGGGTCGTTTCATACCCTGAAGTGCCTTGAATACGGTACAAATATCGTTGCAGGCGTTACCCCTTTCAAAGGCAAAACACTGTTTAACAACTCTGTGCCTGTTTACAATACGATAGACGAAGCCAAAAAAGAGCACAGTATCGACGCTACTATGGTTTTTGTCCCCGCAGGTTTTGCGGCTTCGAGCATAATCGAGGCGGTAGAGGCTGAAATTCCGCTCATTGTTTGTATAACCGAAGGGATACCCGTAATGGATATGCTAAATGTTAAAGATGCTTTAAACTGTTCGGAATCTATAATGATTGGCCCCAACTGCCCCGGAATTATTACCGCGGATGAGTGTAAAATCGGCATTATGCCCGGGTTTATTCATAAAAAGGGTAAAATCGGAGTTTTGTCGAGAAGCGGAACCCTAACATATGAAGCGGTAAATCAGCTCACAAAAGCAGGGCTTGGCGAAACCACCTGCATAGGTATCGGGGGCGACCCTATAATAGGTTCTCCTTTTATAACCTTTTTAAAGATGTTCGAAAATGATAGTGAAACAAAAGCCGTTGTTATGATCGGGGAAATCGGCGGAACAGCCGAAGAGGAAGCGTCGGAATTCGTCAAAAAAAATATGAAAAAACCTGTCATAGGTTTTATTGCGGGAAAAACCGCTCCTGCCGGTAAAAGAATGGGGCATGCGGGCGCAATAATCTCCGGCGGCGTCGGCACGGCATCGGAAAAACTTAAAACAATGGAAAAAAACGGGGTTTTTATTGCCGATAATCCATCCGTTATTGCCGAAACCGTAAAAAAGGCTTTAAATTTGTAGGATTAATGTTGCTTGTATTTTTAATTAATTAATATTTTTGTAGGAGGCTAATGTGCCTGGAAAAGAGAACAAAAATTTGAATAGCCAGACGGTAACCCTCACGAACTATAATGTATGCGAGGGCATAGAAACCGAAATCAAAACAAAAAACAGCCTTACCATTAAGGAAGTCTCGGGGACGGGCAAAAAGGGCGCCGTTAAAATCGACATTATCGTCAATTACTGCAAGGGGTGTGAAATTTGCGTCGCTTTCTGTCCCGAACAGGTTCTTGTTATGAATAAAGAGGTGGCGGAAGTTGTGGATATTTCCAAATGCACTAAATGCAATATTTGCGAATATCTATGTCCGGACTTTTCGATTAGTGTGGAAGGATAAAATAAATAATCTAGTTAGTAACGGAGGAATAAGATAAAAAATGACTAAAAACATAAAACTTATGCAAGGGAATGAAGCGATTGCCGAAGGCGCCGTTATAGCCGGGTGCGATTTTTTTGCGGGTTACCCTATAACGCCGTCTTCGGAAGTAGCAGAGATTTTATCGAGCAAACTTCCGAAAATCGGGAGGGTATTTCTTCAAATGGAAGATGAAATTGCCGCTTTAGGCGCCGTCCTTGGGGCTGCGCTGGGCGGCGCAAAAGCTATCACGGCATCATCAGGGCCCGGAATTTCTTTAAAACAGGAACACATCGGATATGCCTCGATGTGCGAGATTCCCTGCGTTATTATAAATGTTATGCGGGGCGGACCCTCCACGGGCTTGCCGACGCTTCCTGCCCAGGGCGATGTTATGCAGGCAAAATGGGGAACACACGGGGACCATGCTATTATAGCCATTACTCCTTCAAGCGTCAACGAATCGCTTTATGAAACTATCCGCGCATTTAATCTGGCTGTAAAATATAGAACTCCCGTCCTTATTTTAACCGATGAAATCATCGGGCATATGAGAGAAAAGGTTGTTATTCCCGATAAAAACGATGTCGAGATAATAGATGTCAAATTACCCGGCGTCCCGCCCGAAAAGTATAACCCGTATAACTACACGAGCGGAAAAGTGACCCCTTTAGCGCCGATGGGCGAAGGATACCGCTATCATGTTACGGGGCTGATACATGGGGAAACAGGCTTCCCGTCCCAAAAAACCGATGTCATCCAAAACGCTCAAAACTGGCTTATGGATAAGATTTATAAAAATATCAAGGATATTGAAAAGTTCGAGGAGTTTCAAACAGAGGATGCCGATATACTTTTGGTAGCTTACGGTTCAACCTCCCGCTCCTCCCGGCAGGCTATCAGGATGGCAAGAAGCGCAGGCATAAAGGCGGGCATGTTCAGGCCTATTACGATATGGCCGTTTCCTGATGAACAGGTTTCTAAACTTTCTAAGAAAATAAAAAAGATATTGGTTCCCGAAATGAATATGGGTCAAATTATTTTTGAGGTGCAAAGAAATGCCTGCGGCTCGGCGGTTTATGGTTTAAATGTGGTCAGCGGCGAACCTATCACGCCCGATCAAATATATGAAAAGATTAAAGAGATTTCAAAAATATAATATAATTATACAATTTATTAATTATTAATTTAACATTAGGCTGCCTTGATTTAAGCTTAATTTGAGGGAGATACAAAATGATAAAAACAAAATTCGATTATAATAAATATTTGCGAAAAAACACATTGCCTCATATATGGTGTCCGGGATGCGGAGACGGAATTATTTTAAAAGCGCTCTTAAGAGCAATCGACAAGTCCGGCTATTCCAAGGATGAGGTAGTTATTACATCCGGCATAGGATGCGCTTCGAGGCTTCCGGGTTATGTCGATTTCAACACGATACATACAACCCACGGAAGGGCATTGACATTTGCTATCGGGATAAAAATGTACAAGCCGAGACTCAAAGTCATTACGATTTCCGGAGACGGCGACGCTCTTGCTATCGGAGGAAATCACTTTATACATGCCGCGAGAAGAAATATAGACATGACTTTAATCGTTTTTAACAACTACACCTACGGAATGACAGGCGGACAGTATTCCCCCACTCAGCCTTTAGACAGCTATTCGACTACGACGCCCTTCGGAAATATCGAACCGCCGTTTGATGTCTGCAATCTGGCCCAAGCCGCCGGTGCGACATGGGTCGGGAGATCCACCTCTTACCACGCTGTTCAACTTGAAAAGTTTATGGTTGACGCATTGAATCATACCGGTTTTTCCGTCCTCGATGTCATCACTAACTGCCATATTTCTTACGGAAGGAGAAATAAAATGAAATCCCCTGTAGAAATGATTAAATATCAAAAGGAAAAGGCGGTTCCTGCAAGGTCTGCAGAAAATATAATGCCGGAAGATTTGGCAGGCAGGTTTAAAACAGGTATTTTATTCGAAAAAAAAGATATGCCCGAATTTTGCGGGGAATATTACAAGAAATTAGAAATGATAAAAATAAAATAATAAATTTAATAATTTTACAAAAACAAAAGGGGATAACTTAATATGAGTGACAGGACTGAGTTTAGATTTGCGGGTTCCGGCGGTCAGGGTTTAATCCTTGCAGGCATTATACTGGCGGATGCGGCCGCGATATATGAAAATAAAAATGCCGTTCAAACCCAATCTTACGGCCCCGAGGCGAGGGGCGGTTCCAGCAAATCCGAGGTTATTATATCGGATAGCCCGATCGAATACCCGAAGGCAACAATGGTTGACTATATGGTTGCCTTAACACAGGAGTCTTTTACCAAGTATATCAAGGATGTTAAAGATAGCGGCATCGTAATTGCCGATAAAGAACTTGTGGCGGATTTTTCAAATGCTAAGGGCAAACTTTATGTTATCGATATGGTTAAATCCGCAAGGGAGGAACTGGGAAAGCTTTTAGGATTAAATATTATTGCACTGGGTGTTCTCGTTGAACTCTCCGGCATAGTTTCCCACGAGTCGATTGAACAGGCATTGATGAAAAGGGTGCCCAAGGGTTTTGAAGATTATAACAAAAAAGCTATAGAAATCGGCTTCAGGCTTGCAAAAGAAATTAAAAACAATAAATAATATTAAAATAAAGGGGTGCATTAAATGATAGAGCGGACACTTTCCATTATAAAACCGGACGGCGTGAAAAACGGGTTAACGGGAAAAATTATTAGACTATTCGAGGAAAACGGCTTTGAGATAAAGGCTGTAAAAAAGGTCCATCTTTCGAAAAGCGAAGCGGAAGGGTTTTACTATGTCCATAAAGAACGCCCCTTTTTTAACAGCTTAGTTTCTTTTATGACGGAAGGGCCTGTTGTCCTTATCGTGTTATCCGCTGAAAATGCAATTCTAAAAAACCGCGAGTTAATGGGGGCAACAAACCCAAAAGACGCAAAAGAAGGAACTATCAGAAAAATGTATGCCGAAAGCATTGAAAGAAATGTGGTGCACGGCTCCGACTCTTTGGAATCCGCAAAATTCGAAATTCCATATTTCTTTAATGTATTCGAGATATTATAATTATATATTATATGTAAATGCTTAATTCAATGTTTGCAAAAAAGGATATAGGCGGTATAGTAAAACTTTTTGAAAAAAATTACGGAGAACTAAAGCCCTTTTTAAACTTTAACAACGCCTTTCAGCTTTTAATAGCAGTGGTTCTTTCCGCCCAATGTACCGATAAACGGGTTAATATAATTACCGCAGATTTGTTTAAACGCTACATTAAACCGTCAGACCTCGCCAAAAAAGATTTAAAAGATTTTGAAGAAGAGATTAAAACCTGCGGCATGTATCACAACAAGGCAAAAAACCTTATAGAAGCCTCTAAAATACTTACCGAAAATTTCGATAATGAAGTCCCCGGGGATTTCGATTCGCTGGTCAGCCTTCCGGGAGTCGGAAGAAAATCCGCCAATGTAATACTCGGCACTTACTTTAATGAAGAACGGTTTCCGGTAGATACCCATGTATTGCGGGTTGCAAATCGAATCGGGCTTGTGAACCGGAAAACCCCCGAAAAAACAGAGGACGACCTTACCGCAATAATTCCTCCGAATCTCTGGATGAAAATGCACCGCTGGCTTATTTATCACGGCAGAACTTACTGCATTGCCAAAAATCCAAAATGCGCTGATTGCTTCCTGAAAGATTATTGCCTTTATTATAAGTCTAAAATGTGATATTAATCATAAAAATTAAAAGATTAACCTGATATAATAAATCCCAAATGAGCCCAGTAATAAGATACTTTACCATAGCTTCTTTATTATACTTAATTATCGGGGCGGGTCTCGGCTTAGTTATGGCAATTTATCCTCCGTGGGTTAACTATTTACTTTTAGCCCATGTTCATTTTCTTTTGCTGGGATTCATTGCTATGATGATATATTCCGTAGGTTATCATGTTTTACCCCGTTTCAGCGGCTTTAAACTTTATAGCGAAATACTCGTAACGGTTCAATTTTACCTCGCCAATATAGGATTAATCGGTATGGCTTTTACATGGATTATTTCAGAAGACGGGTCTTCCGGATTTTATTCTATTTTAGCCCTTAGCTTTTTTGCCTTAATGGAGTTTTCGGGTATCTGTATTTTTGTTTTTAATAATATTATGACATTATCGGGCAAGGGTGGAAGGATGATGCCGTAAACCGGATTTATTTTAATTGCAGAACTTTGTGAAGCTGTATTCCCAGCCTGACATTCAATTCATCTCTTAATATTTTTAATGCCAGATCTTTCGAAGACATAGAGGCAAAGGCCGCGGAGAATATAATTTTTGATGTTTTTATCAAGTTATTTTTTAAAAAATCTTTAGCAAAGGCATAATCATCTTCCGTTCCTATAACAAACTTCAGCTCATCCGTTGCAGTAATATAATCTAAATTTTTATAATTATTCTTATGGGAAAAACCGCTTGAAGGACATTTTATATCGACAATTTTTATAACATGCCCGGGAACGCTTTTTAAGTCTATCGACCCGTTGGTTTCTAATAATACCGTATAATTTAATTTTATTAATTCATCGAACAATCCATAAACGGCTTCCTGAATTAAGGGTTCGCCGCCGGTAATCTCCACAAGCCTTATTTTTCCGCCTATCTTACTTAAATCATTAACAATTTCGCTTACGGCTAATTTTCTGGAATTTTCGGTCGTTAAAGCCTCTTCGGTATCGCAATAAGAACATTTAAGGTTGCAGCCCGCAAGCCTGACGAACTTACATGGATAACCGGCAAAGGAAGATTCGCCCTGAATACTGTAGAAAATATCGTTTACGAACAACATTTTAGTCCTTTCATTTGAATATTTTAATAAATTATTATATAATTTTTATATAGGGGGTAAAAAAATGTTTGGAATAGGAACACCCGAAATACTTATTATTATCGTAGTTGCTCTATTAATATTCGGCCCCACGAAACTTCCGGAGCTTGGCAAAACTCTCGGTAAGGGACTCAGGGAGTTTAAAAAAGCATCTTCGGATTTAAAAGAGCAAATTAATCCCTTGAATGAGGGAGAGCAGCCGCAGCCGGAATCCCCAAACCTGATTTCCGGCGAAAAGACGGCAGGCAAAAAGAAACGGCAGGCTAAAAGAAAACCGGCTAAAGCGCCAAAAACCCGTTCAAAAAAACCTGCGCAGGGGGCGGCCAAAGCAATCCCGGCGAAAAGGTCAAAAACTAAAAGCGATAAACAAAAACCTCAGTAGTTGTTCTTTAAAGCTAAATATCCAAATTTACCACATTAAGGGCGTTATCTTCAATAAACTTACGCCTCGGCTCAACCTTATCGCCCATCAGAATGTCAAACATTCCATCTGCCTCCACAAGGTCGTTTATATTAACCTTTCTTAATGTCCTCGTCTCTTTGTTCATAGTTGTTTGCCAGAGTTGCTCGGGGTTCATTTCTCCAAGGCCTTTATATCTTTGAATGGAAATATTTTGGGGAATTTTTGATTTAATAATGTCATAAAATTCATCCCGATTTTTTATTTCAAACTTTCTGGATTCTACTACAACAACCAAATTGGAAAAATCTAATGATTTTATCTCTTTGTCCAAATTATAAATTGTTTTGTAGTCGATGGAGTCTAAAAACTTTTTATCGATATAAGTAGGGGGATTAAAGTTATCGTATTGAACTAATACTTTAAAATAGTCTTCAAAATCGGCATCGCCCGTGACGCTTATATTGCAATTCAGGCTTTGAAAATCATTGATTAACATGGCTAATTTGCCTGAATATTTTGGGCCGAGGGATGTTCCCGGCTCTTTGGCAATCAATAGATCGTTTGCGGTAAAATCGCCGTTTATTAAGTATTCCGCTATCTTTTTATTTATATGGATTTTACTTAATTTATCGATTAAACTCTTGTAAGCTTTTATTTTATTAATCGCATCTTTAATCCATTTTTTATCTAAAATATGTTCTTCGTTCGAACCTTCCGGCTTTCTATAAACGCTTAAAGAATTAAGGGACTCGTTTAAAAGATATTCGTCCAGGGATTCCTCATCTTTAAGATAATGTTCGCCGTTACCCTTTTTGATCCTGTAAAGCGGCGGTAAAGCGATATAAAGATAACTGTTTTCTATAACTTCTTTCATATATCTGTAAAAAAAAGTAAGCAGCAATGCCCTGATGTGCGAGCCGTCCACATCGGCATCGGTCATTATGATTATCTTATGGTATCTCAGTTTTTCTAAATTAAAAAAACTTTCTTCTTTTTTAGAACCGGAGGTGATTCCGCCGCCTAAAGCGGTAATTAATATTTTTATCTCTTCTGAACCCAGCATTTTTTCGAGTCTGGCTTTTTCGACATTTAATATCTTTCCTTTTAAGGGGAGTATGGCTTGATATTTCCTATCCCGCCCTTGTTTGGCGCTGCCGCCTGCCGAGTCCCCTTCTACTATATATATTTCGCACTGCGAAGGGTCTTTTTCCTGGCAATCGGCTAATTTTCCGGGTAAAGATGAAAAATCTAATAAACTTTTCCTCCTGACAAGTTCCTTTGCTTTTCTTGCAGCTTCTCTTGCCCTTGAGGCGTCTAATGCTTTTTCCACTATTATTTTTGCAACAGGGGGATTTTCGTCAAAAAATTCGGTAAGCTTTTCATTCACTAAAGATTCAACGACACCTTTAACGAAGCTGTTGCCGAGTTTAGTTTTAGTTTGGCCCTCAAACTGGGGATTGGGCATTTTAACGCTTATAACGGCGATTAAACCCTCTCTTACATCATCGCCTGAAATTTGAATAACTTCGTTGCGTTTACCGCCTCTATCTTTAAAATTGGCTAAATTTGCCGTGTAATAATTATTTATAACCCTTGTTAAAGCAGATTTAAAGCCTACTAAATGCGTCCCTCCTTCCTTTGTGTTGATATTGTTTACATACGAATATAATATTTCGGAATAGCCGTCGTTATATTGCAGGGAGATTTCCGTTATAACATCGTCTTTTTTTGCCGATATTAAAATCGGTTCTTTTATAATGACGCTTTTATTCTGATTTATATATTCGACAAAAGATTTAATGCCGCCGTCATATTTAAAGTCATGTGATTTATTATTGATTTCGTCTATAATATTTATATGTATGCCTGCATTTAAAAAGGCAAGCTCCCTTAGCCTGTTTGATAATATATCAAAATCGAAGCTGTTAGCCTCCATAATCTCGTCATCGGGTGAAAAGGTTATGGATGTTCCTCTTTTTGCGGTCTTTTCGCATTGTTCAAGTTTGCCGAGGGGGACGCCTTTGCTATAGCTTTGCCTATAAACATGGCCGTCCCTATATATTTCCATATCTAATCTTTTGGACAGCGCGTTCACGACGGAGATGCCGACGCCGTGAAGACCGCCGGATACCTTATATGATTTTTTATCAAACTTGCCTCCGGCATGAAGTACGGTAAGAACAACCTGTGCCGCTGAAACACCCTGGGGCTCGTGAATATCCACGGGGATCCCTCTTCCGTCATCTTCTACGGTAATACTGCCGTTAATGTTGATGCGGACATATATATTTTTACAATAGCCGGCTAATGCTTCGTCTATGCTGTTATCCACAACCTCGTAAACTAAATGGTGAAGTCCTTCTATGCCGGTTGAACCTATATACATTCCGGGTATCTTTCTAACGGCCTCCAATCCTTCCAAAACCTGAATATCAGAGCCTTTATAGGTTCCGCCGCTATCTTTATATAAATTTTTTTCGTTTTCGCTCATTAATTACCTCATTTAATATATTAATATCTCATAGGCATAAATACGCCTATAATTTCCATTATTTTACCCTCGCCTTTTTTGTTATCCGTGAACGGCTCGATGACGAACGGGGTGTAAATCGTGTTAAACTTGACTTGTATATTTTCCTCTATAATGTTTAAGATAAAATCCATAATATACCTTGAATTTAATTTAATACTTATGGGTTCGCCGCTATACTTAATATCTAATTCGTCGCTTGCCTCTCCAACGCTTGTATTTACAGTTTTAATTAGTAAATTATTATCGCTGAAACTTAGTTCTATAGAATGACTTTTTTCCTCGGCTAATAAAGAAACCCTTTTAATCGAATTAAAAAAATTCTTAGTATTTATTATCGATGTCTTATAATTATCTTTAGGTATTACGGTTTGATAATCCGGAAATTTTCCTTCGATTAATCTGGATATAAGCTCGGTACCCTTAAAATTAAAAAATATATTATTTGAATTTATTGAAATATTAACCGAATCAAATTTATCCAACTTCAAAATCTCGGCTAAAACCTTTTTGGGTATTATCACTCCATTTTTTAACAAATCATAAATACCTTCATTTGTTTTACTGCTATAAATAATTTCCGCTTGAGCTAAAGCTAATCTATGCCCATCGGTTGCAACTAATCTGAGATAATCCTTCCCATTTAAATTAACCAAAACAAAATATACGCCCGTAAGATTTCTCTTTGTCTCTTCGTTCGCCGCCGTGGAAAATATAACATTATTAATAAGTTTCTTTAATATTTTAAAATCGATATTAAAATTATCTTCCGATTTAAAATCAACAATCGTCGGATAATCTATGGCGGGCACCGTTGTTAATTTAAAAACCGTTTTTTTATAGCTGATAGTAATAATTCCTGAATCATTTTCTTTAAAACTTATAAAAATACCGTCTTCGGTTTTACTTTCAGGAAACTCTTTTACAACTCCGTAAGTTTTTTTTGAATTTACGGCAACCTTTCCTTCGGAGGTAACTTCCGCTTTGCAATATGTTATAATGCTAATTTCTAAATCCGTTGCGCTTATTTTAATAGAATCTTTTCCTATATTTTCTATTAAAAGATTAGAAAGAATGGGCAGGGTTCCTTTTCTTTCGGATGCCCCTTGAACTATAAATAAGCAATTTAGAAAACTCTCCTTTTTAATTTTAAAATTTAACATTTTTTAATTTTCCTATTATTATTATTAATTTAATAATATTTTAAAAACTTAATAGTAATAGTGGCGTTTAATCTGTTTATAACTCTATAATTACTTAGAATTATTAAATAATACATTGTTTAATAGTATGTGAAATTTTCATGCCTTTTCTAAAAAACATTGTTTAATTTTTTTTAATTATTTTTTTTAAACACGATATAAACATGAATTAAACAATTTTATCAACAATATTTTATTAATTTTATATAAACTATGTTTTAATTATTTTAATAATAATATCTAAAGTTTTTTCTAATTCATCGTTATTCTTTAGCATTTTTTTAACTTTATTAACCGCATAAACAATAGACGAATGATCCTTGCCGCCAAATTTGTCGCCTATTTCGGGAAACGATAAATTAGTGTGATTCCTTATTAAATACATCGCTAATTGCCGGGGAACGACAAATTCCTTTAATTTTTTATTTGATTTAATATCGCAGATTTTAATATTAAAATAATTACAGACGACTTTTATTACCGCCTCTGCCGTAATAACCTTTTCTTCTTCCTTTAAAATATTTAAAGTAGCCTCTCTCGCAAGGTCTATTGAAATAGGTTTTCCGGTAAACGACGAAAAGGCGGCGATTTTAATCATTGCGCCCTCTAATTCTCTTATATTGGAACTAATTTTATCCGCCAAAAGATTTAAAACATCGTCGGGAAAATCTATATTATTAAGGAAAGCCTTTTTTTTAAGGATTGCTATCCTGGTTTCAAAATCGGGCGGTTGAATATCTGCTATTAATCCCCATTCAAATCTTGACCTTATTCTTTCTTCGAGGCTTATAATATCCCTTGGAATTTTATCGCTTGAAACGACAATCTGTTTCTGGTTTTCATATAACGAATTAAAGGTATAAAAAAACTCCTCCTGGGTGCGTTCTTTTCCTGCAATAAATTGTATATCGTCTATTAAAAGCACATCGACATTTCTATATTTATTCCTAAATTCTACCATCTTATCATCCCTTATGGAAGTAATCATTTCATTTGTAAATTTTTCCGATGAAACAAGGCATATATTTAAATCCTTTTCTTTAATTATTTTATTAGCGATAGCATTGAGCAAATGCGTTTTGCCCAGCCCGACATCGCTATAGATAAACATTGGATTATATGTTTGCCCGGGGAGATTGGCGACGGCAAAGCTGGCCGCATGCGCAAACTGATTTCCAGAGCCTATAACGAAATTTTCGAAAGTGTATTTGGGATTTAAATTTATGTAATTCTTTTTAAGATTTTTTTTATTCGCAGGTTTATTTTCTGCATCAGACTGCGCGGTTAAAGATACTCTGGTTAAACAGCTATTATTTTCTTCTTGATTAATTTTATTATTATCCATTTTAATCAGGCTTTGATAATAATTTTTAATATCATAGCCGTTTTCGTCGTTTATATCGTAAATAAAATTTAATTCATCGTTATTGTTTAGTTTTTTCCAGATATTTAAAATAATATCTTTATAAGATTCGTTTATAATATCTTTAAAGAATTTATTAGGGACAGAAAAGGTTATGGTATTTTTATTCAATGTAATATTGGCAGGAATAAACCAGATATTAAAATTATTACTGCCTATCTCTTTTCTTAATTCTTCCAATAAAGGTTCTACAAAATCCATAAATTTATTATTTTAGTATTATTTATAATAAGAGGAATATTAGAATTAAACAGAGTTATCAACACTTGTTGATAACTCTAAAAGTATAATAATTACGATAAGTTATATTTTAAAATTTAAGATTTATTTAAATTAATTTAATACGTTTAATAAATTTTAAAATAAAACAAAATAAAAATATGCGATAATTAAAACCTTATCAAATTTTTAAATATATTTCAATAATATTATAATAAATTTTTTATAATAAAATCAATATGTTAGTGAATAAATTTCTTCTTTCACCCTTATAATAGCATATTTTGGCTTTAAAGTGTGAAAATAAAAATTCTTGACATCTTTATTCTTATTTGCTTTAATTAAAATTTATCATAATTTTAAAATTTAGTTTGGAGCAACTTTATGAAACGAACATTTCAACCCAGTAAATTAAAAAGAAAGAGAACGCACGGTTTTTTGAGCCGCATGAGCACAAAGAACGGAAGATTAGTTTTATCGAGACGCAGAAGAAAAGGGCGCAAGACACTGGTTCCCGTTATAAGTTCCAAATAATTTTTTACTCTTGTAAATTTTTTATCGATTACCAAAAATATATTTATTTTTAGCGCCGGCTTTAATGGCTATTTCACCTATCAGGTTTAAATTAAGGGATAGTTTTAAACTAAAAGATAAAGGATATATTAACTATATCTTTAATAAAGGCAGTAAAAAACTTCAAAAAAGCTCGATTATCTTTTATACCGAATCCGATCGGTTTAAATTTTTAATATCTTTTAAAAAAAGGCTCTTAAATTCGGCAAGGCGAAATAAGTTAAAAAGGCAGATTAAAGAATTTATAAGGCTTAACCAATATAACCTTAAAAAAATCGATTGCGCAATTCTAATTGCAAGGCATCCTTCTTCCAAGCGCCAATTATCCAATGAGCTTGAGTTTTTGTTAATAAAATGAAAATTCTAAATAAAATTTTTATAGGAATAATAAATTTTTATAAGAGATTTATATCTCCCTTGCTGCCGCAAAGCTGCAGGTTTTATCCAACTTGTTCGGAGTATGCGCTTGAATGTTTTAAGTCTTTTGGCTTTATCAAAGCTTTATATCTCTCTTCGTACAGGATTTTAAGGTGCAATCCTTTATCGAAAGGCGGATACGACCCTGTTCCCAGAAACTAATATTTTTAATGGAGAATTTTTTTGGAAAAAAGAATTATAATCGCGTCAATTTTATCCGTTATCTTAATTTTAGCATGGGGCTATCTTATGCCTCACGCAGGGCAAAACAAGGCCGCGGTTACCAAGCCGGCGGCTACAAGCGGCAAGATCACGCAGCCGCAGACCAAGGAACCTGTCGTAGAAAAAAATGCCCCTTCCAAATCTAAAAAGCCGATTGCCGTATCAAAATCCGTCCAATCCATCAAAAGCGTATCATATAAAGGGGACAAAATTTATGCAATGTTTAACATACCCGACGGCGCCGTTTCCAAATTAAATCTTTTAAAGTATTCATATACCGAAAAAAATTTAGAAAACAAGGTTAATCTGGCAAACACGCAAAAAATAGCGCAGATAATTAATTTTATTCCCCAAAATGCCCAATCATCCCTTAAGCTTGTAAACATAAAAAAAGAAAAAGATTCGGTTAAATTTTTTTACGATATTAATAATAAGATAATCTTAGTAAAGGACTATAAATTTTTAAACGGAAAATATCTTTTAACTAATGACATTTCTATTAAAAACCTTACAAATAAACCTATAGTATTCAAGGGTCATTATGTTCTTTCGGCTGCCTTAAAACCTGTTTCTAAAAATTTAAATTACATCAATTTTTCGCCGATTATTTATATTAATAAAGGTTCCGTAACACCTGATACGACCCAAACTACAAAATATAAAGGAGATATTTCGTTTGCCGGTTTTAACTCAAAATACTTTATGCTTGCGGCGGTATCGCCCGGCAATACCGTTTCCGTTAAAAAAACCGATAAAATAATCTCTTTTATAATTCCCAAAAGGGTATTGATTTCTCCTAAAAAAACCGCCGATATTTCTTTAAATGTTTACGGCGGTCCAAAAAAATTATCCCTTCTTACGCCGCTGGGGCACGGCCTTAATTCAACCCTGGATTTTGGATTTTTTGGATTTTTCTCGATAATTTTATTGCACATACTGGAATTTTTTTACGGCTTTGTCCATAATTACGGTCTTGCAATAATACTCCTTGTTTTGGCCATAAGAATCGTTTTTTATCCGCTTACCTATACGGGTTTTAAATCGATGAAACAGATGCAAAAGTTAACCCCTAAAATAAACGAATTAAGGGAAAGGTATAAAGACAACAAGACAGAATTAAATAAAAAAATTATGGAACTTTATAAAGAAAGCAGAGTCAACCCTTTTGGCGGATGCCTGCCTATGATATTGCAAATTCCGGTTTTTTACGGCTTATATATGACGCTTTTGATGTCCATACAGCTTAGAAATGCGCCGTTTGTCTTCTGGATACATAATCTTTCAATCCAGGATCCTTATTATATTTTACCCGTTTTAATGGGGCTGACTATGTTGATTTCGCAAAAAATGAACCCCGTTATCGGGGACCCCACTCAGGCTAAAATAATGTTAATCCTTCCGATAGTTTTTACCTTTGTTTTTATCCATTTTCCTGCAGGGCTTCTTTTATACTGGACGGTTAACAATATATTAACCATCGCCCAACAATATATTATTAATAGAAAATTTGCTTAATTATATAGACTGGTAAACTGGATAAACCCAGGGTTGTTTCATTATTTTCGTTGCATGGTTATTATGTAATCATATGCCTTTATATGGCTTTAAGGTTAGTTAAAAATGGCCGTTAAATCCTCGCTTTTTAAAGAAATCGACACTATTTGCGCAATATCTTCCCCCGCCGGCGAGGGTGCTATAAGCATTATACGGGCTTCAGGAAAAGACTCTATAAATATTATAGGAAAAATTTTTAAGCCGTACGGCAAAAGCGCTTATCCGCTTACGCCGCGTTATTTTTATGCCGGCCGGATTTATGATCCGTTTATAGGTTCCTTTATAGATGAAGCTGCCTGCGTTTATATAAAAGGTCCGGATTCATACACCGGCGAGGATATGTTCGAGATATATCCCCACGGAGGTATATTTAATACGCGGTATATTCTTGAAATCATACTGAAATCGGGGGCGAGGCTTGCCTATAACGGGGAATTCACCAAAAGGGCATACCTAAATAACAAGATAAACCTTATTCAGGCAGAGGCAATTTTAGAAATTATAAAGGCTAATTCGGTAAAGGCGCTTTTGATTGCCAACAACGAATTAAACGGTCTTTTAGAAAAAAGGATAAAAGCCGTTAAAGATGATTATCTTTATCTTTTGGCTGCGGTAGAAGCATTAATCGATTTTCCGGAGGAAGAGTTTAAGGATATGGATAACGAGTTCTTTAAAGCGGCTTATAATCTTGCCGGTTCAATTAAAGATTTGATTAACTCTTATGAAAATTATAACTTAAACAGGCAGGGTTTAAGCGTTGTTATAGCAGGAAAACCTAATGCCGGAAAGTCCAGTCTTTTAAATGCCTTGCTGGGAAAAAACAGGGCAATCGTTTCGGATATGCCCGGAACCACGAGGGATTACATCGAAGACAATATATTTTTATTCAATAAACCGATAAAAGTCGTCGATACTGCGGGATTGCGTAAATCCAATGATTTAATCGAAAGCGAAGGTATAAAATTAACATACGGGCAAATCGAAAAAGCCGATATAGTAATTTATATTTGCGATGCGCAGGATGATTTCGCCGATTTTAATTTTACTGTAGATTATGAAATACTCAAGCTTAAAAATGTGATTTTAGTTTTAAATAAGATTGATTTATTGCCGTCAGGTGATTTAACAAATAAAAAAGATGAGCTATTTAAGAAGGCGGTTGATAAATTTGCATTATCAAAGTTAGTTTTGATGAGCGTTAAAAATAATATCGGAATAGATTTGTTAAAAGATGCTCTTTACGATATAATTTTAAAAATCGAAAGCGGCGTTAAAGAAGATGTCAGCATTACGACTATAAGGCAAAAGACGCTGTTGGAAAAATCCCATGACTTATTGCAAAAAGGAATTTTGAAGTATAAAAATAGCGAGCCGCTTGAACTTATATCAATTGATTTAAGGGAGGCCGCCTGTTATCTGGATGAAATAATCGGCGGCGTTACAAATGAAGATATACTCGATAAACTTTTCAAAGAGTTTTGCATCGGGAAATAATATAATGACCAAATCCAGATTTAGAAACTATTTTAGATATTCCAATGCTAAGTAAATCTGGATTTGGGAATGCGGTGTTTTTATCAACCTTAAGCGAAGCGCCGCAGGAGAGTTAAAATTAACCTTAATTAACGTGGAGGACAAGAATGAAAAGGACCTTATTCGGCATTGCTCTTATTACATTAATTGCAATCAGCGGAATGTTTTTTCTTTCCGGATGCGCAAAAAAAGCTTCCAAGCCGCCCGTTACTTCCGGGCCAGGCATAGCCGGCGTGGTTTACCCGTCAAGCTGGCACATGTACGCTTTAAATCCGGGACATGCCGCTACATTTAATAAATCCGGTGAAAAAGCCGCCGCCGTTTCATGGAAGTTCGGGGTGAAAAATGCAATACCTTTTAGCATGCCCGTATCCGAGATTAAAAAGAAGTATGTCGGTATTACCAATGTCCGGGATCTTATCGGCATACCGATAGGCGTTGCGGTTGTTAAAGGCGTGGTCTTTGCGCCTAATGATAACGGTTATGTTTATGCCATTAACGCAGCAAATGGACAACTTATTTGGAAAGCTAATGTTTTAAACCAAATTATGTCAACCCCTATTGTTGCAAATACTCCAAAGGGCGAATTGGTATATGTAGGAGGCGGTAATTCTGTTTTTGCATATTCCCATGCCGTAAAATTTGGCGTTCCCGGCGCTCAAGTTATCAGGGGAGTTGATGTTAGCGGAGTCTATGCGTTAAATGCAAAAAACGGCCGTCTTGTTTGGGCTTATCACACAAAAGGCGAAGATATGCCGACAGGTATTTACTATAAAAATAAATTTATTTTTGGTAACGGTGACGGGCATATTTACGCTCTTGATGCCGCCGCCGGCAAACTTTTATGGAGGGTATATATTAAATCGTTTGTAAGTATGTCATCGGCCGTAAGATACCATAATTTCATTATTATGGGCGGAACGCATCCAAATTATCTTTATGCCGTAAATGCTAATACGGGTAAACTCGCATGGAAAGTTATGCCTCCGAAGGTATTTTCCAGCTCAATGGGAGACGGTTCTCCTGCGGTTTCCGTAAAAAATGGTATAGTTGTCATCCAGATTGAACGGAAAGCCCCCGGTGTTCATCGTTCTTCAAGCGTTGAAATCGGCTTAAATGCGAAAAACGGAAAAATTTTGTGGTCAACTAATCTTGGCGAGGGTATTGTGCCGCCAAGAAATAAAGATGCCGTTCCGATGATTTATAAAGGTGTTATTTATACGGGAAGTCCGGTTACGGCAACGGCTTATGCTTTAGATGTAAAAACAGGCAGGATTCTTTGGAGAACTCCATTGCATGTCAGGATGAAAGCCGCCCCGAGCATTCAGGGTCAAGACCTGTTCTTTCCTGTTGGCAATGGAAAGATATTTGTTGTGAATAAGGCGGACGGAAAAATTATCCATATATATGTTTCGGGTAATGGCGGTTTCGGACCGCAAAATGCGGTTATAGTTGACCACACAATGTTTATTGGAAGTAACTTTGGTTGGGTTTATGCAATACCGACTTCGAAAATTGTTGGTTAACTAATAAATAAAATACTGTTTAAAGATGACACCCTGATTCTGCGTTAGACATTCTAAATAACACCGCCCTCCTTTTATGGGGAGTGTTAGGGGGGGTATAGAAATAATCATTTTCTGATGCAGAATCAAGGATCAGTGGAAAAAACTTGACACTGCCTAAATAAAATTATATATTAGCTCAATTGGCAGAGGAGTATTATTGTCTGCCCCAAATAATATAGGATGAATAATTAATAATGACTATAAAAGCTAAACTTATATTGATTGAACTGATTTTAATAATCGGTTTTGGAATAATCTGGGTTTTTACCTATACCACAACCTCTACAATTTCAAAAGATATGAAAGAAATGGCTGCTTACAATTTAAATTACGGAAAGCTTCAAAATTTAAGAGGATATATGTACAAAGTTGCGGCGGCAAGCAGGCAAATTATAATAATACCAAGCAAAAAATTGCCATATAAACAATATGTTAAGGCTACCAATGGAATTATAAAATTATATCCTATTTTAAATAATCTTCCAGGCGGATTAGTTACAAAAGGTTTATTTATTCAATTTATTTCCCATACAACAAAAGCGGTCAACTTTGCGAGAGCTGGAAATAAAAATATGGCGATACATACAGAATTATTAGCTACAGCTCACTACTGGATTTCCATGAGAAAGCATTTGGCAACAATGCTCAATGCGGAATTTGGCTATATAACTTTAATTCATAAAACGGTTAACAACGAAGCTCTTACATTAAATGAGACAATTTTTATAATGGTTATAATATTTATTCTGACATTAGTTGTCGTTATAACGTTATTAAGTAAAGGAATAATCAAGCCGATTGAAAGACTAACCGAACATGCTACCCAAATATCATTGGGAAAATCTACCGATGACTTTATCGTTAAATCCAATGATGAAATCGGCAAGCTTGCCATTGCATTTAATAGGCTAAAAAAAAGTTATTTAAAAGCTGTTGAAATGCTTATTAAAAGTAAATCAAATCACAACCAACCCTAAAAATCAACATTTAATACTCTTTCCGTTAATTATATGCGTTGGCGCCGAATAGGTATATACACAGCGCATTTTACACTACAGAAGTTTCTGAAGGCATATTTTTATGCATCCAGATATCAAGAGGGATAGTAAGAATATCTTCAATTTCAGGTATAAGAGTCTGGTCTTTTCTAAGGTCAATTATCTTAAAGTAATTTTTGCATATCCTGCAGTATTGCAGACAGGCATTGCCGTATTCATCGGATTTGAAAATTTCTAACCTGGAGGGGTCTTCCTCGCCGCAAAAAACACACTGAACCCTGTAATATCGCCATGCGTTTCCGCACTTTGAACATTCAAGCATTAAATAATTTTGCGTTTCGTCATCGGATTTTAAAAAACCGTAAGAAGGCTCGCTGCCGCAAAAAGAGCAGGTATTGCTAAAATTATCGAGGTTATCATTGGAATTATATTCGCTGGGACCCTGACCATCTTTATTTTTCAGATATATAGCCATAGACTCCAAAAATGGTCTTAAAAATCCCTCAAATAAAATAATCTCGTCCGATTTAAGGCGTGTCAAATAATCATAGTTATAGTTGAAGAAATTGCGCAAATATTTCTCTGTATCATTATTTAAACGGGATGAAATGTCGTACGGGATATTTTTAATAAAAAAATCGAACAGATTTGCTATCCTGCCGGCATTAATCCTCATGCTTCCGATAAGCGGGCGGTCAAAAGTTTTTCCCCTTACAGGCAAAGGCAAGCTGTAAATATCTTTAATATTTTCCTTTAAAATTTTTGAAACAAGGCTCTTCTGCGAAATAAGAATGTTTTTATAAATATCGGATACGCCTTCAAGGTTTGCTCCTGCCCCTTTTCTTTTATCTAAATTATACAATTTAAGGTCTATATTTTTCATTACCTGTTCAAAACTATCCATCATTTCGCATCTCCTTATTTATTGCCGTTAAGCCATAATCCGTGATGGAATCTTGCCCATGACGATTTTACTTTTCCCGTAATCATGCCTCCGAGCGAACCGGGGACGGCTATTAAGCTCAGATAAAAGTGCGCTATTATCGCGCTTATGAAAAATATTGCCGTTAACTCGTGAATAAAAAGGCCGAATCTTGCCGCAAAGGAGCCGAAAAAACCTGGGAACCATATAAACAGCCCCGAGATAAAAAGCAGTGCAAGCCCCGCCGAAAAACACCAGAAGACCAACTTTTGTCCGCCGTTAAATTTATCCGATTTAACGATATTTTTTTCGTCATGAACCAAGTATGAATATATATTTTTAATGAAATCTATATCATACGGCTTTATCGCCATATCCTTAAACCATCTGATAAAGAGGAGGCCGAACGATATAAGGAATATAACTCCTATCCACGGGTGAAGAAATCGTGAAGACTGCGGCCCTCCAAGGATATTTGACAACCAGAAAAGTTTCGGGGAATAAAGGGATAATCCCGATACAACGAGTAAAACAGCGGAAATTGCCACAGTCCAGTGAATAATTCTGGTTGCAAGATTATGCCTGTCTATTTCCTCCTCTTTGCCCTCTTTAGCGGCTAAAGCTTCCGGCGCTTTTGATGGTCCGGCTGTTATCAAGTGGACAAATGAACCCGCGGTGGTCAGACCCATAAATAAACCTCCGAATACCGCAAGCGGACCTTTAGTGAATGTCGTAAGCGGCGAAACTTCCGGATTTTTTGGAAGTTCGTAATCTTCCGTATTATTTCCGTAAGGGAGGATAGTCATAACATGGGTTCCGCCGACGCCTTTGGGGCTGTATAGTTTTGCATTTTTAAATCCCCTTTTTACGAGTTTTTTAATTTCCGTCTTTGCGTTGTCCAATATCTTATGTTTTTCTCCGAATGTTATAGCGGAAGTAGGGCAGGCTTTGGCACACGAAGGAGGAAGCCCCGCGTCTATTCTGTCTATGCAAAGCGTGCATTTATATACCCTATTGGATACGGCGTCAAATTGGGGAATATTGAACGGGCAGGCCGAGACGCAAAATTGGCAGCCGGTGCATTTATCCTGATTGAAATCCACTATGCCGTTTTCATATTGAACGATAGCATAAGGAGAAGGGCATGCGGTAAGGCAGGCCGGATTTTCGCAATGCATGCATCCGTTTTTTCTCATAAGGTATTTGACATTTCCGCCTATTACGGCTTCGTTAAAATATACCATCGTCCATGTCGTAGGAGTAAGCGAGCGGTGAAGCTGCATGCTTCCGAAGTTTTCGGTTTTATCGGGGGGCAAGTTATTCCATTCCTTGCACGCCACCTCGCAAGCCTTGCACCCGGTGCATCTCGAGAGGTCTATAAGCTTAACTAATGCAGGCGTTTCCGTTCTTATAGCAGGTGAATTTGACGAAACGGCCGAAGCGTTTTTTATGGCTATACTATTATTAATCATAATAATCTCTCCTTACGGTTTAGAAATATTAACAAGGAATGTTTTGTATTCCGGCGTAAAGGCATTGGGGTCTCCGACAGTAAGAGTAAGCAGGTTTGCAATGGGACCCTTAACTAATCCTTCGTACCCCCAGTGAAGCGGAACGCCTATCTGCCATACCTTTTTACCGTTAACGATAAGCGGTTCGATTCTTTTTGTAACGACCGCGACGCCGACGACCTCGCCTCTTGCGGAAGACACCTTAACCTTGCCCCCGTTTTGAATATTTTTTTCTTTTGCAAGTTCATACGGAAGCTCAACGAAAAAATCCGGCATTATTTCGACAAGGTATGGAACCCATCGGGTAAGGTAATGCTCATGTTCGGCAACCCTGTAAGTCGTGCATACATAAGGATATTTGGAGGATTTTCCGATAATGTCGAGCTTGTCTTTAAAAAATTTTACCGCCGGGTTTATCGAAACATTCGGATGAAGAATATTAACCGTGGGCGATTCGACAGGTTCATAATGTTCGGCAATAGGACCATCGACAAGGGCGCTGGAAAATATATTGGCATAACCGCTGTTAGTCATAATAAAAGGGCCGATTTCTTTTGAAGGCGGGGCTGTCGGCGGATAATCAGGCACATCGCCCACCCATTCCTTGCCGTTCCACCATAAAGCGCGAAGTTTTTCATTCCATGGATTTCCCTTAATGTCGGCGGATGCCCTGTTGTACAGTATCCTCCTGTTGACCGGCCAGCTCCATGACCACTCATGGAACATGCCCATTTTGGTATTATCCGTCAGTTTTTTCCTTTTCATCATATTTCCCGCTTCCGTAAACGATCCTGAATATATCCAGTTTCCGCTTGAAGTGCTGCCGTCGTCTTTTAAAACGACAAATGAAGGAAGCAGCTTCCCCGTTTTTAGGTCTCTTCCGTTAATCTCTTTTGCTATTTCCTCCTTTGTAGGGGAATATATATCCTCATAATTCCAGGATAGTTTTGTAATTGGTTCAGGGAATACCCCTCCGCTTTTCTCATACAGTTTCCTGATTTTCAAGAAAATATTAGATATTATCCATGTATCGGATTTTGCGTTATGCGCGGGGTCGTAAGATTTATATTTCCATTGTACCCACCTGCCGCTATTTGTAAAGGAACCGTCCTCCTCTATCCAGTCGGAAGAGGGAAGCATGAAAACCTCCGTATTGATATCTGCGGAATTAGCGGCTATCCCCTTGGAATCATAATCGTTCCCCGGCCTTTTCCAGAAACATGCGGTTTCATGGGCAAAAGGGTCTATGACGACAAGCCACTTCAGCCTTCCGAGCGAAGCAAGCATTTTATCGGAATTTGGACCCACGCATGCCGGATTCATTCCGAAATCTATAAGCCCGTTTATCTTTCCGTAAAACATCGCGTTAAAAGCGAACATCCATGTCGTATTGCTGTCAAGCTTCGGGAGGTATTCATAATTAAAATCGTTTTCTTTCGTAGCGTTGTCCCCCCACCATGCCTTTAACAGGCTGACGAGAAATTTGGAAGTATTAGACCAGTAGTTTACGGCATGCGTATCTATTTTAGAAGGGGTATTTTCTTTTAAATATGTTTTGAGGTCTATTTGCGTTTTGGCAGGTATTTTAAGATAGCCGGGCAGAGTTGTGGCAACAAGACCGTGATCCGTCTGCCCCTGCACATTCGCATGACCTCTTAAGGCGTTAACGCCGCCCCCCGGTCTTCCGATATTGCCCAGAAGAAGCTGAAGCATTGATGCCGCCCTTATATTTTGGGAGCCGACGGTATGCTGCGTCCATCCGACGGCATACATTACGGTTCCGACCGTATTTGGATTGCCGGTGGAACATATAACATGCGCGGCTTCGATTAACTTTTCTTCGGATACTCCGGTTATTTTAGAAACCGTTTCTGCGGTGTATCTTGAATAATGCTTTTTGACTATTTGAAAAACGGATTGCGGATTTTCAAGCGAAATATCTTTCAGAACATTGCCCTTTGTATCAAGCTGAAAGCCCCAGCTTTCGGTATTATATTTATGTTCTTCTTCCAAATAACCGCTGAAGAGTCCGTCTTTAAAACCATAATTATCTTTAACAAGGAACGGGGCGTTGGTATAATTTACGACATATTCTTTAAAATATAAATTGTTGGAGACGGTGTAATTGATGAGCCAGCCTAAAAACGCAATGTCGGTTCCGGACCTCAAAGGGATAAAAATATCGGCAACCGCCGCGGTTCGGGTTAAACGGGGATCGATTACTACTATTTTTGCATTTTTTTTCTCGCGCGCTTTTAGCGCCCATCTAAAGCCGACAGGATGATTTTCAGCAGGGTTTGCACCCATTATCATTATAACATCAGAGTTTTTCAGATCTATCCAATGATTTGTCATTGCCCCACGACCAAAGGAAGCGGCCAAACTGACCACTGTGGGGGCGTGTCATATTCTTGCCTGTCCGTCGATATAGACGAGACCAAGCGACCTCATAGCCTTTACAAAAAGATAGTTGTTTTCGTTTGCGCAGGGAGAACCTCCGACTGCGGCAATGGTCGGGAGCTGATTTAAAGCATAGCCTTGCGAATCTTTTGTTATAAAATTCTTATCCCGTTCTTCTTTAATAAGTAATGCAATTCTATCCAATGCAAAATCCCATGAAACCTCTTCCCATTCTTTTGAGCCCTTTCTTCTGTAGAGAGGGGCTTTAACCCTGTTCTTATTTACCGTTATCTGCATAGTAGCAGAACCTTTCGCGCAGAGCCTTCCTTGATTTATCGGGCTGTCGGGATCGCCTTCTATATGCATAATAGACGGCCTCGCATTTACGGAACCATCCCCCGTAGAATATGCTATCATACTGCATCCTACCGCACAAAACGGGCAGATGCTTTTAGTTTCTTTTGCCTTTTCTATTTTTAATGTTCTTGATTCCGCCATGGCTTTATCCATGGACAGGCCGAATAAATCGGCTTCCCCGATTATTGAGGCTATCAATACTCCTTTAATAAACGAGCGTCTTGAAACCTGCATTTTGCCCCTCCGTATTTAATCTTAAAAATTATAAGAAAAATTATAAAAATTAATTAGGATGTCAAATTTAATTTGAGTATATCACCAAAAATAAATATGTCAAATGTGATGGATTATTTTTGTATTTAATATAATGGGTGCAATAATGTTATAATAAATAAAAATAGCTTATTTTGGTTTATCGATTAATGATTATAAAAAAAGATAAAGATAATTTTTTCGATGTAATTGTCGTCGGCGCCGGACATGCCGGCATAGAAGCCGCTTTGGCGGCCGCAAAATTGGGCTTAAGAACCGCCGTCATCACGATCAATTTAGACAACATCGGACAGATGTCTTGCAATCCTGCGATAGGCGGCTTAGCCAAAGGACATCTCGTAAGGGAAATCGATGCCCTTGGCGGAGAAATGGGAAAGGCGATAGATAAAACAGGCATTCAGTTTAGAATGCTTAATACCAAAAAAGGTCCTGCGGTCAGGTCTTCCCGCGCCCAAGCCGATATGTTCCAATATAAAACTTATATGAAAAAGGCTTTGGAGTCGGCAGGCAATTTGACGATAATTCAATCTATGGCCGATTCTTTGATTGCCTCCAGCGGCAAAGCCTCGGGAGTTGTTTTATGGACGGGCGAACGGCTTTATTCGAATGCGGTTATTTTAACTACCGGAACATTTTTAAGGGGGCTTATCCACATCGGCCTTTTTAATTATAGCGCTGGAAGGGCGGGGGATTTTGCCGCCGATAAGCTTTCTTTAAGTTTAATCGAAAACGGTCTTGAACTCGGAAGGCTTAAAACAGGCACAACCCCAAGATTGGACGGAAGAACGATCGATTTTTCCGAGCTTGAGGAGCAAAAAGGCGAGGATGATTTTGTACCTTTTTCCATATCGGGTAAAAATATCACTAATAGCATTAGCTGTTATATAACCTATACAAACGAAAAAACGCACAATATAATTTTAAACGATCTGGATAAATCCCCTTTATATTGCGGGGTTATTAAGGGCGTGGGGCCAAGATATTGCCCATCCATAGAGGATAAGGTCGTCAGGTTTAAAGATAAAGAAAGACACCAGATATTTTTGGAAAGGGAAAGCCTTGATTCCGTCGAATACTATCCGAACGGGCTTTCGACAAGCCTGCCGTTGGATACCCAGCTTAAATTTTTAAGAACGATAAAAGGGCTTGAAGATGTTAAAATTATGAGGCCGGGGTACGCCATCGAATATGATTATATACTGCCGACCCAGCTTAAACATTCTTTAGAAACAAAAAATATCGAAAACCTTTTTTTGGCAGGGCAGATTAACGGAACATCAGGCTATGAAGAAGCGGCGGCTCAGGGAATTATCGCCGGAATTAACGCCGCTTTGAAGATTAAGGGCGAAAAGCCTTTAATACTTGCAAGAGATGAGGCATATATCGGAGTTTTAATCGACGACTTAATTACGCTTGGAACTGCGGAGCCTTACAGAATGTTTACATCGCGCGCCGAATACCGGCTTTTATTGAGGGAAGACAATGCAGATTTCAGGCTTTGCGAATACGGCAAAGAGGCAGGCTTGTTAGACGAGGAAAGATACTCTATATATAAAGACAGATTATCCAAGTTCAATGAATTATTATCTTTTTTAAAATCCTATGAAAACGGAAAATATTACGATATGTTAAAGCGGCCGGATGTTGCGATGGAAAATCTTATGAGTGAATTTGGGACGGAAATCGACAAATTCGGCAGAGATATATCAAGCCGCGTTCAGCTTTTTATCAAATACGAGGGCTATATTAACAGGCAAAAGGAAGAAATCGGCAGGTTAAAAAAATTTGAAGGCATTAAATTAAGCAAAGACATCGATTTTAAGACAATTCCGGGTCTATCGCTCGAAGTAATCGAAAAACTTAATAAGATTAAGCCCGAAACCATCGCCGAAGCAGGCAGGATTTCCGGTATTACGCCTGCCGCCGTTAGCATTTTGTTGATGAGATGCCATAAGCCCTGATTTACCGAAAAATTTGTTTCATGTGAAACATAAATCCTATAACCCGTTTATCCATTTTTGGAATATTGAATGCCCCTATTCGTGAAATCATCGGTTGATGCCGATACGATTATCTTAGTTTTTCCAAAATTATATAATAAAAGCCATAAAAATGCCAAATAACTTACGGCAATATTAATCAGCATCATTAAAGGACCTGTCCAAAAAAATAGCAGCCGCGCAATAATACCTAAAACAAATCCGCGCCAGACAACACCCCACCAAAGCCCCAGGGCATTATTCCACGATACGGGAATATTTAAAATCGTATTATCGTAACTTACAGAAAATCTTTCCGGTTTATCGTTAAAAATGAAGCTTTTCTTAAAAAGCACGGAACGAAACAGCCATACGCCGAAAAATAACGCCGCAATAAAAAATATTAATATAAGCGCGGTCATTATCCCCATTACTTTCATATTATAGGGCGTATAACGGTATAGATGATTTTTCATCATTTCGGCAAAAAACATCATACCGCTTTCACCCAACGAAAGGCTGCCCATGATAACAAGCAGGCTGCCTACCGCAAAAAGAAACAGCCACATTCTCCATGTATATCTCCACCATAAATGCAAAGCAGGGTAAGCCGCATTTTTAATATCCATATTGTGTCCCCCAATTATTTGTGAATGTGGATTATTTTTCATTTTTTCTTTTTGTTATAATCTTTTATTTCTTTTTTATCGAGTTCTTCTTTAATTTTTTGCCTTTCGTTCTGCTTGATCCTTTCAAAAAGATTCCGATAGGCGGTTCTTTCCGCTTTGCCCTTATCGCTTTTGCCTTCTTTGGACGGCTCGCCCGACATATTTAATGTTGTACGCATAATATATGCCTCCCTGAATATTCTCTTATTACACACTAATATTATATACCAAAAAGAACAAAAGAATTAATAACTTATTTAAAAATTAAATATTTCTTGCTAATTTTTTAATTTTTGTTATAATCTAAAAAGTTTGCTTTAATTTACCTTTACTTTACTAAGGATGAATAAGTAAATAATTTTTAAAAGAAAGGGGCTTAAGAGTTTTGATAAATAACAAATGAATCCTAAATATAACGGCATTTACAGATATTTCTTCGGATGTCTGTCCATTTTAATCTCTGTCCTTTTTATAGCCCTGAGTTTTTATGATTCTAAGCAAGAATTTATTATAAAATCCTCTTTTATAAATTTTTCTTTCAGATTTGACGCCCTCTCCCTATTTTTCGTAATATTTATATCGTCCCTCTCCATATTTATTTCTATTTTTTCGATTAAATACGGGGATAAATACGATAAAAAACCGTCCCTCTTTTTCTATTCTTTTTTCTTTATAATGTCTATGATAATCCTTGTTATAAGCAACGATATGCTGACTTTTTTGATTTTCTGGGAATTAATGTCGATATTTTCCTTTTTATTGGTTATTTACGATGGGAGCGAGGAATCGAGAAGGGCGGGCTTTTTATATTTTTTAATGACGCATATCGGAACCATTCTTATAACGGCAAGCTTTATAATGCTGTATTTAAAAACCTCGTCCTTTTCTTTCGACTATTATAAAGGCGCCGCCGGGATTATGATATTGGCGGCGGCAATAACGGGATTTTCGATTAAAGCCGGTATTATGCCGTTTCATACATGGCTTCCTTATGCCCATCCTGTTGCGCCCGCCAATATATCCGCCATTATGTCGGGTATTATGGTAAATATGGCTATATACGGTATTTTAAAATTTTTATTTGTCTTTAGTTCGGGGTCCGATTCTTTTCTTGGAATCATACTTCTCGTCATAGGCGCTTTATCCGCTCTTCTCGGCATTATGTATGCAATGGTGCAAAAGGATATAAAAAAATTGCTGGCATTTTCTACAATCGAAAACATGGGCATAATTTTTATGGGCATAGGCGTATCCTACTGGGCTAAGGTCGAAAATTTCAAATCCATAGAATATCTTGCTATGCTGGCGGTCTTGCTTCATGTAGTAAATCACGGTTTAAGCAAAAGTTCGCTATTTATGGGTTCGGGATTGATAGACAAATATACGCATACCAGGAATATGGAAAAACTCGGCGGCCTTTCAAAAAAAATGGGACAGTTGTCTGTCTTGTTTCTTATCGGCGTAATGTCCATTTCCGCCATGCCTCCTTTAAACGGCTTTTTGAGCGAGTGGTACTTATATATTTCGTTGATAGGTTCGGTATTAACGAATAATTTATATATGGTGTATTTTTCGGTTATAGCCATTGCCCTCCTTTCGCTGACCGGAGCCGCCGCGGGTGCCGCTTTTACCAAATTGTTCGGAATTACTTTTTTGGGCAAACCAAGGACGGAAAACGCCGAAAATGCGGCAGAACCACATGTTATCGAAAGAATAGGAATAGCAATCCCAGTTTTTTTATGCATTTTTATCGGTATTTATCCTTATCGAATAATATCGGCTTTAAATGCCGTTATATTTTATTTGACGGGCGGAACGGTAAGCCCAAATCCGTTTTCGGCGGTCCATATTATAAATGCCCGTCCGTTTTCTTTGTATGCGCCGGCTTTAATAGCAATTGCTTTTGCGGCGGCTTCGTCAGCCGTATTTTTATATCTAAAAATATGTTCTTCCGGTAAAAAAAGAATATTCGAAACATGGGCATGCGGACTTGACGAAAAAAATTCAAAAGCCCAGTATTCCGGCGGCGGATTTTCGTCAAGCATAATGAAAGTTTTTTCCTCTTTTTATTCCTCCGTTTCCGAGATTAACTTTGAAAAGGACGTAAAAAAGTATTTCAGGACTAAATCGGTTTATACCGAAGAAATTAACGATATTTTTGAAAAATATATTTATATTCCGGCAGAAAAATTGTATTTAAAATTATCGGAAATTTTTAATAAAGCGGCTAATTCGGAAAATATAAATGTTTCTTTAGGGTATTTATTTTTATCGTTAATTGTCTGCTTCATTATATACATATTTATAATAAGGTAATAAATGGCATTTTTGTCCACATCAAAGGCGTACTTTGATAAGCTCGTGGACAAAAATATCGCTGAAGCGGGTTGGGACAAAAAATTATACCGAAGTCAGGGTACATATAAACGATATGACTTATAATTATAATATTCAACATTTGATAATAGGGATTGTTCAATTTTTCGTAATAGTCCTTCTTTCACCCTTTTTTGCGGGTTTCATTCATAAATTGAAACAGCGGGCAAGGGGACAGAAAGGAATTAATATATTCCAGTTTTATATAAATTTTAATAAATTATTAAAAAAGGAAGTTGTTTTGTCCAAAGACGCGACTTTTATATCTAATATAGCCCCTTATATAGTTTTTGTTTCCTATCTCGTAATATTATTAATGCTGCCGGCATTTTACAGGTATTCTTTGCTCGGCATATCTTCCGATGTAATATTAATAGCATATTCCCTTGCGCTCGCGACATTTTTTATGACCCTTTACGCAATGGATCAGGGCAGCGCTTTCGGGGGGTTGGGGGCGAGCAGGGAATGGTTTTTGACCGTTCTTTCGGAGCCGTCTTTAATATTTATTTTTATATCTCTTGCCATTTATACAAAGCAGGGCAGAATAACCGATATTTTTTATTTTATCCAAAAAGGAGCCTCAAACGCGTTTTTATACGGCGTTCATTCGTATGCCGTATCTATAGCCATCCCCTTTTTACTGTTTATCTCGCTTTTTATAGTAAGCATATCCGAAAACGCAAGGATTCCGATAGATAACCCCGAAACCCATCTCGAACTTACGATGTTTCATGAAGCAAATATTTTAGAGGCAAGCGGAAAACATCTTGGAATTTACGAATACGGAAGTTATTTGAAACTTACCGTTTTTTTAACCGTAATGTCCCTTATATTGTTTCCTTATATGGCGGTAAATATTTATCAAATTCCCATGGCTTTAATAGTTTACATTCTGAAGATGATAATTTTGTGCATTCTTATTGCCGGGGTCGAAATAGTTAATCCTAAAATGCGGGTGTTCAGGGTGCCGAACGTGCTTTCCGTTTCTTTTATACTGTCTTTAATAGCGATGATTTTATCGATAAGGGGATTTTAATTTATTTGTTAATTCGATAAGCGGGAAATTTCAAAAATGATAATGGAAAAAATAGCCGAACTTTTTATTATTTTAATACTTGTTTCGGTTGTATTAAACGTAAGCTCGCCTTTTATAAAATTTGCAATAAAGCTTTATTCTTTTCAGTCTCTTATGCTGGCGTTTTATATTTTAATGGGCGCCGTTCATTTTAATTCTATAAATTTATACGGGTCTTTTGTTATTACGGTAATCTTTAAGGTTATTTTAATACCCTATTTTTTATTTAAGACGCTTAAAAGGGTTAAAATGGATAAAGAAATAGATATGTATATAGGCATACCGGAGGCCGTTGTTTTCGCAGGTTCTTTAACCCTGCTTTCCAATTTGATAGCTCAAAAAATTGTTACGGCAGGCATAACATTCGGGGCTTTTGTTTTCACGATTTCCCTTGCTACATTTTTGATTGGAGCTATGCTTATGATTACAAGAAAAACTTTGTTCTCCCAAATTATCGGATTTTTAACCATCGACAACGCTATTTTTTTAGCGGCTAACAGCATAACCCACGGTATGCCCCTTTTGGTTGAATTAGGCGTGCTTTTCGACCTTTTTGTAAGCATACTTATATTGTCTATTCTTATACTAAACCTGAAAAGAAATGCCGCCGTATGAGTATGAATTTAAATAAATTTTATGTATATTACTAAAGGATTCGATATAATGTATGAATTAGTATTGATACTTCCGGCGGTTGCCTTAATTTTTTCCGTTTTTACGGATGTTTTATTAATGTCTTATTTGCAGCTGATAATTTCTACATTAGTTTTTTTAACGGTTGTTGCAATTTCTCTATCTTTCCATGCTATCTCCGTATTTTTCGGGGGGCTTTTCTTTGTCGATTATATCAATCTGGTAATACTTATTACCGTTTCAACCCTTGAATTATTTGTAGCGTTTTATTCGTTTGGATATGTGAGGACGGAAATAAAGCACGGATTGTCGAAAAGAAAATTTAAGTTTTACTATTTTTGGAAGAATTTATTCATTTTTAGCATGATGGTTTCGATAATGTCCAATAACCTCGGCATTTACTGGACAGGGCTTGAGGCGACTACCTTAGCTACAGCTTTGTTGGTTTCCTTCAACAGGACAAAAGAATCTTTCGAGGCGACATGGAAGTATGTAATTATGTGTTCGGTCGGCATAGCGATAGGGCTTTTTGCGATAGTTATTCTATATTTTACGACTTCGCAGGTTTACGGCGAAAGCTTAAAATCTCTATCTTTTATAAATATTATGCGGGCAGGTTCGGAATTAGACAAGAATTTTCTTATGCTCGCATTTATTCTTGCGCTTGTCGGGTTTGGGACGAAAGTCGGGTTTGCCCCTATGCATAATTGGCTTCCGGATGCCCATTCGCAGGGTCCAAGTCCGGTTAGCGCTTTGCTGTCGGGGGTTTTGCTTAACACGGCGCTATTAGGCATTTTAAGATTTTATCAAATAAACGGGGCGGCAGGCATATATTACCCGAGGTACTTTTTAATAGGTTTCGGCTTTTTCACTATTCTGGTTTCGGCTTTTTCAATAATAAAACAGACCGATTATAAGCGCCTTTTTGCATTTTCTTCCATGGAAAATATGGGTCTTATAGCATTGGGTTTCGGTATTGGCGGAATTGCCGTAATAGGGAGCCTTTTTCAGATATTATTTCATGCTTTAAATAAGGGAGCCTTGTTTTTATCTTCGGGTAATGTTCTTGCGGTTACGCATGAAAGAAAAATCGAAAAAATAAGAAATTTGTCTAAGAATTTTCCGATTACGGGACTTATGCTTCTTTTTGGGGTGATGGGAATTAGCGGAATGCCCCCATTTGCAATGTTTTTAGGAGAAATTTATATTATGTTCGGCGTATTTAAAACCAATATCTGGTTTGGATTTTTAGTTTTCTTGTTATTGATTTTTATTTTTGCGGGGCTTTTTAGTAAAATTCTTAAAATGTATATAGGCGTTAAAGACGACGAAAATGGGCAGCAAAATGAAAATAGGGCTAATAGCGGGACAGATAAAGACAATCGAGATAGAGGAGAAATAGGTGTCCATCCGTTTATGCTGTATGCCCCTTTAATTCTTTTGCTGATTTCTTCGATATTGTTATTTTATATACCGTCCCCGTTTTTACATATCGTAAAATCGGCATCGGCCGAATTTGGAGGGAAGATAATTTTTTAATGAATAAAATTATGACAAGCAAGCATATTATCAAATCAAGCGATTTTATAAAATCGGCTAATAATATTAAAGAGTCCGGAAGATATTTGCTTGGCATCGTTGCAAATGACGAGAGAAGCATAAATTCAAAATTTAACATAAGGTATTTTTTCGGGGGCAAAAATATTATCGATGAATATTCCATTCCTGTGGATGAAAACTTTCAGTCCGTTTCTAAAATTTGTCCCGCCGCCAAGATGTATGAAAGGGAAATCAATGATTTATTTGGACTTACGCCCCTTGGACATCCCGATTTAAGACCCTTGATGTTATATCCCGAAAATTGGGATTTTTCCGTTCACCCCTTGAGAAAGGACTATGACAATTTAATTCCTGAATTCAAGAAATATGGGGATTACAAGTATAAAGAGGTTTCGGGGGAGGGAATTTTTGAGGTTCTTGTCGGACCGGTGCACGCCGGAATTATAGAACCCGGGCATTTCCGGTTTTCGCTGGCGGGAGAGCCTGTTTTACAGCTTGAGATAAGGCACTTTTGGAAACACAAAGGGATAGAAAAAATTTGCGAGGGGAAAGATTTTAACGAAGCGTTAAATTTGATTTCCCGGGTTTCCGGCGATAACAATGTAAATATAGCCGTAAGCTATCTTGAAGCCGTCGAAAATATTTTAAATATCGAAATTCCCGAAAGAGCAAAACATATCAGGGTAATACTTGCCGAACTTGAGCGTATTTGGAATTATGTCAAGGACATAGCATGGATTTTTATGGATATAGGTTTTGCATTGCCCGCTCAAAACCTGTTTGCTTTGCAGGAAGAATTAATGAGGCTCAACAAAAGTTTAACCGGACACAGGTTTATGTTTAACGCGCTTATACCGGGCGGCGTGAGCGTAGATTTTGATTCTTCCAAGCTGTTTACGATAGATAATATTATTAAAAAGGTCGAAAAGGCAATAAAAGAGTGTGAGGCATTTATTTTAAATTCATCGACTGTTTTAGACAGGCTGGAATTTACGGGAAAAATTAACAAAAAGACGGCGGAAGAGCTTTCGTTATGCGGCATAAGCGCGCGGGCGTCGGGACTGCCGAGAGATTCCAGAGTGGAATTTCCCTATCTTATATACGAGAAGTTTAACCTAAAACCTGTTTTGCGGGGGAGCGGGGATGTTTTTGCAAGGACGGCTTTGAGGATTAAAGAAATTATGCTTTCCGTAAAAATCATAGGCGGGCTTTTGTTTAACTTGCCGGAGGGGGAAATTATATCGCCTTGCGAAAACAGGGCAGAGGCATATAAATATGCCGTAGGCAATGCGGAAACCCCGAGAGGCAACGCGTTTTTCTATATAATGGCGGATGACGACGGAAAAATTTTCAGGCTTAAATATATAGACCCGTCTTTCAGGATATGGCCTTCCATTCAGTACGGCGTATTGGGCAATATCATTGCGGATTTTCCATTGATAAACAAAAGCCTGAATTTATCTTATTCAGGTAACGATATGTGATTTTAGCTTTAAAATTGCAGGTAGAAATTATGAAATATGTTTCAAGGCTAAATAAAATAACACTGGATTACCGCTTCGCCATCTTCGCCCGCGTTTTCGACATGCAAAAACAATCGTGCGGGCGAAAATATGTGTCTGACGAGAGCGAAGCGGTAATCCATAATAAGAAATTTCTATATTTATAACGGGTGGTAATATATGAGCTTTTTAAGCAAATTATTATTTAAAAATAAGACGCAGGATATTGTCAGCGGCAATATTGATTCTGTTTCAATCAAAGGGGATGAATTAAAACGCTCGGTTGACAGGATATTCGGCAGGAGTTTATTTGTAAGGCTTGTCGATACGGGTTCCTGCAACGCCTGCGAAACCGAGCTTGCCGCCCTTTCCAACCCTTATTACGATTTAGAAAGATTCGGCATAAAATTCGTTGCTTCCCCAAAGCATGCGGATGTCATTATAGTAACGGGTTGCGTAACAAGAAATATGCTTAATCCGCTGTTAAAGACTTATGAAAATATTCCAGCGCCTAAGTTTGTAATTACGGCGGGCGATTGTCCCGAAACCGGCGGACCTTTTAAGAATTCCTATGCCGTATGCGGCCCCGTTTCAAAATATTTAAAGGTTGCAATGCACATAAAGGGATGTCCGCCCGAACCCGAAGCAATAATATCCGGGTTTTTAAACTTTATGGATATATTAAAAACTTCATCGTAAAGGAATAATATCCCCTTTTTAGATTTTTTTTTGGGGGGGGGTGTTATTCGTTCTTGTGTTTATATTTTTGCTAAAATATAGAGTGAAATATTAATCCCAAAGCGGCTATTGTTAATATTATAATCACTAAATAATAAAATGTTTTTTGATTTATAACAAAATGGAGTTTATTTCCCAAAAAAAGTCCCGCCAGCAAAGAGGGTATTAAAATTGTGGAGAATTTTAACACCTCAATCGTTAAAAGACCGAAGGATGTATAAATTACGGCCCTAAAAATGCTGTCCGTAATTGCGACTATTTGAAATGTAGCCCTAAATGTGCGTTTGCCGTGGTGCTTCATTTGCAGATATGCTACTATCGGAGGTCCGCCTCCGCCGTATAAGCTGCCGATTAACCCGCCCAAAAATCCCAGAGGAGCTCCCACGCTATTTTTCACATAAGGCAGCTTATCCTGCTTAACCTTTAAAGCGTATATTATATATGTTAAAATAAAAATTCCAAGGAAAATGGTCAGCTTTTGAGGGTTTGCGTATTTTAAAATATATGCGCCGGATAAAAGGCCAAAAACTGTTGCCGGAAGCAAATATGAAAGGTCGTTCCATTTTACTTCTTTAAAATCGTATGCTCCAAGCATGATACTGCCTAAAAAATCGAGAATAAAAACAGCGGGGACGGTTATTCTTATCGGAAGGAATATCGTCAGCAAAGATACGGAAATCAGTCCCGAACCGAAACCTATTGCCGCCCTGACAAAAAAAGCGATTAAAACGATAATAATTCCTATGATTATGTCAAAAGGGGAGATAACGGGCATTTTTTGAAATTACTTGCTTATCGGCAGTTTAGTTTATATTATTATAACCCCTTTGTTTTTAAAATTCAATATTGCGTCCCGGCACTGCATCTTGACTCAAATCCATAAATAGGGAATAATAGGATATGGCTTCGGAACCTGATTTTATTAAAAAAATGAATTTTTATACGGGAAAAGGGATTCAATTTCTTTTTATTATCGATTATGAGATGGAATTCCCCATAGTTCTAAGGTTATCCGAATTAAACGATTTTTGTATTAAGTATTTTATAGACGGAGTAAAAAACTATGATGACAATATTGGCAATATTTTTGATAAAAAAGAATTAAATATTCAAAAGCGCCCCATTTCCTTCGAAGTTTATAAAAAAGCTTTTAATAATGTCACCCTAAACCAGAAAAACGGTAATTCGTACCTTTTAAACCTAACCTTTAAAACCCCTGTCGAGATTAATTTCGGCTTGGAAGAAATATTTTATAAAAGCTCGTCAAGATACAAGCTTTACTTTAAGGATGAAGAAAATGAATTTGTATTGTTTTCTCCGGAGACTTTTATCAACATAACGGAAGGAAGGATTTTTACTTATCCGATTAAAGGAACAATCGACGCAAATATTCCCTGTGCGGAAGAAATCCTTTTAAATGATAAAAAAGAAAAAGCGGAGCATTTAACGGTCGTGGATCTTTTAAGGAATGATTTAAATATCGTATGTAAAGATGTAAAGGTCAACAGATTTTGTTTTACTTACAAAATTAAGACAAACTTTGGAGAGTTATTACAGATGGTTTCCGAGATTGAGGGCAGGGTCAAACCGAATTTAATGTGTCGTTTCGGCGATATTCTCTTTAATATGCTTCCCGCAGGGTCTATCTGCGGGGCGCCAAAAAGGCAAACTTTAGAGATTATTAAAGAGACGGAACTTTATAAAAGGGGCTATTATACCGGTGTTTTCGGCATATATGACGGAAAAAATCTTAAAAGCTCGGTTATGATAAGATTTATAGAAAAGAAAGGGGATGATTGTTTTTATAGAAGCGGCGGCGGGATAACGGTTTATAGCGACGCAAAAAAGGAATATGACGAAATGGTGGAAAAAATTTATGTTCCGATTTATTGAAACGATTAAATTGGCGGACGGAAATTATAAGTTAATCGATTATCACGATAAGAGAATGAACGCAACCATTGCACATTTTTTTAATATAGATTGCGGGAAATCGCTTGCGGATTTTTTGCCCGATGTTAAAAAATATCAACAGGGGATTTACAAATGCAGGGTAGTTTATTCAAGCAATACCGAAGGTATTGAAATTACCCCTTATTTTAAAAGGAAAATTAAAAGATTAAAAATAGTTAATTTAGATACTTACCCGTTTTTACACCCCGGCGGGCTATTTGATTATTCGTTTAAATATGAAGACAGAAGTTTCATAAATTCATTATTAAAAGGATTGGATGATACGACCGATATACTTATTGCAAAAAACGGTTTAATAACCGATACCTCATTTTCCAATGTTATTTTATTCGACGGCAAGAAATGGATTACGCCGAACGCATTTTTGTTAAACGGGGTAAAAAGGCGTTATCTTTTAGATTGCGGAATTATTGAAGAAGGAATGGTTTCCGTTAGGGGTTTAAAGGATTTTCAAAAAATATCTTTAATCAATTCCATGCTTGAACCCGGAGATATAGAAATCGATATAAAAGATATAATATATTAAAGATATTAAAAATTCCGAACTACAAATTTTCGGTAAACCACTTTGCCGTAATTAGGGCAACCTCTTCCAGCGCTCCGGGTTCTTCGAATAGATGGGTGGCTCCCTGTATAATTTCAAGCCTTTTTTTAGCCGAAATATTTTCATACGCGGTCTTATTTAATTCGATAACCTCAAAATCTTCTCCCCCGACTATTAACAGCGTGGGCGCTTTAACCCCGGGCAAACTCTCCATGGCAAGGTCGGGGCGGCCGCCCCTTGAAACGACGGCATAGATAATGTTTGATCTTTTGGCGGCCGCTATCAGGGCCGCCGCAGCTCCGGTGCTTGCCCCAAAATAGCCTAATTTTAAACCCTTTAAGGACGGTTCCTTAAGCAGCCAATCGGTAACACCCTCAAGCCTTTCCGCAAGAAGCTGTATATTAAAACGGTACTCGGCGGTATATTCATCTATCTTTTCTTCTTCGGCGGTGAGCAAGTCAAACAGAAGCGTGCCGAGATTATTTTTGTTTAAAATTCCCGCCACATACCTGTTTCTCGGGCTGAACCTGCTGCTGCCGCTTCCGTGCGCAAAAATGACAAGCCCCTTAGCTTTTGCGGGAATTTCCATGCTTCCCGCAATATCTTTGCCTTTTATCTTAATTACAATCTCTTTGCGTATAGGAAACGAGCTGTCATTCTTTTCCATTTCCTTAATCTCCCTTGCCCGTTACTTTTCTCCATTCTATTGTACGCCGGATAGTTTACGGCGCATCGCTCTTAATTTGGAATATACACGCAATTAATCTTAAAGTCAAATACATGTATTTGACTTATACATCAATTTGATTTATTTCCGGAATAGTAGTATATATAATTAAGGCGTAAAAACAGGTGCGAAACGGCATTGAATAAATAATTTTATTAACAAAATTAAATTTTTATATTATGAATAATAATATAAATACTAATCCAACTAATATTAATACAATAAGCAATGATAACATATTAAAATTAAAGGACTTTTTATATAAAGATGACAATATAATGCTTGCTTTTATATTTGGTTCTTTTGCCGCTAAAAGGCTGGGTAAGAACAGCGATTTAGATATTGCCGTTCTATACGAAAACCCTCCGACCGGATTTGAAATTCTTCGCGAAATCGATAAACTATCTAAAATTGTCGGAATGGAAACGCACTTGGCCATTCTTAACGCCGGCTCGCCGCTTTTTAAGCATCAGGTTATGAAAAACAAGATAAACCTCGTTATAAAAGACGAAAAATTTTTTGGGAAATTCAGGGAAAACGTAATATCTCAATATGACGAATATAAATATATCTCAGGGATGGACAAATATGATAGATAAAGTGTTAATAGAAAAAAAACTGCGCAAAATAAAAGAATTTTTGAACGAGATTGAACCTGTTAAAGTAGATTCGTTGGAGGAATTTAAAAATAATGTGATGGCAAAAAGGTTTATAGAAAGAAATATCGAATTGTGTATAGAGCAGATGATAGACGTCTGTAAACACTTAGTAGGAGGACTAGATCTTAAGGAACCGGAATCCTACGGGGAATGTTTCGAAATTATTTCGTCAAGCGGCATAATATCGGCAAAAAATTTTAAAATCTATGAATCTATGGCTAAATTTAGAAATTTCATAATCCACTCTTACGATGATGTTGATGATTCTATTGTTTACGAAATCTTCAAGAACCATTTAGTCGATTTTATAAACTTTATAGATGAAATAAGGAATTATCTGAATAAATAAAATTGCCTTTGCCGAAAAAGGATTACGCGCAGCAGCTAAGTTTGCTTATATCTTTTGTAAATGTCTGGGCGCAAAGTTTCAAGCTCTCCGCCATAGTCGGATAAACCCCTATTTCCTGACCTATTCTTTCAACGGTGTAATTATTTTGTATATATACGGATGCCTGCTGGATAGTCTCGGAAGAATTGTGGGCAAGCATATGTATTCCTAAGACTTTGCCCGTTTCTTTTTCCGCTATCATCTTGACAAGCCCTTCGGTTTTAAATATAGCCTGAGCCTTGGGTGTATAGCTAATCGGGAATACCGCTTTTTCAATATCGTATCCGGCTTTTACGGCCTGTTCCTCCGTAAGTCCGACTGAAGAAACTTCCGGGTCGGTAAAAGTAGTATGGGCAACAGCGGAATAATCGGTTTTTATATGTGTTCCATCCAAAAGATTGCTTGCGGCAATCTTGCCTTCGTAGGCTGCAACGGTCACAAAAAACCACTTTCCCGTGATATCGCCCGCGGCATAAATATTATCTTCCGAGGTTTTTAATTCGTCGTTTACGACAACAAAACCGTTTTTATCCGTTTCAACGCCTGCCGCATCCAGATTAAGTTCCATAGAATTTCCGATAATGCCGGTTGCCATTAAAAATTCGTCGAATTCAATAACTTTAATACCGTCTTCCGTTTCTATTTCGGCATATTTTTTACCTTCTTTCTTATACAATTTCTTAATTTCGGAGCCCAATAATATTTCAATACTCTCCCTTCTTAAAATATTTTCAAGTTCCTCGGATATTTCGGGCTCCTCGTTCAACGCTACCCTGTTTGCCCTGCCAACTATAACAACCTTTGAACCAAACCTGCTAAACATCTGCGCAAACTCAAGAGCCAGGGCCCTTGTTCCCTGTATTAAAAGCGTCTTTGGAATATAGAAGGTATCCAAAAGTTCGGTATTTGTCATGTAACCCGTATCTCCAAGGCCGGGAATATCGAGTATTTTATTTTTAGAACCGGTTGCGATAATAAATTTTTCGGATGAAATCACGTAAGGTTGTTCGGTCCTACCTAAAGGAATTATCTCAACCGCATTTTTTGATATAAATCTGCCGGTTCCGTTAATAAACTTTATTTGCGGATAGCCTTCAAGCACATTGTAATATTTTACCTGCCTTAAAGCCGTTAAAAGAATATTCTTTTCCTTAACAAGCGTCTTCATATCAATCGACTTTTGTTCTACCTTAATACCTTGATATTTATTATTTAAAGGTTCATAAAATATCCGGCCGGCTTCGAGAAAGTGCTTAGACGGAACGCAGCCCCTGTTAAGGCAGGTGCCGCCTATAACCCAATTTTCGATAACGCATACTCTCAAATTCTTTTCTGCGGCATAGATAGCTGACGAAAAAGCGGCGGAACCGCCCCCTATAATAATAAGATCGTAATCATAGCCGACGGCGCCGTTTTTATTATCGGCTTCGGAAACGCCTTTAGATGAGGTTCTATCATGGCTTTCATCCAACCCTTCCGCTTCCGAAACGCCATACTTGCCGGGCTTATAGCCTGCGTCTTTAATGGATGCGATAATAGTTTCTACATTTACATTGTTATCCGCAACTATATATGACTTATTTTCTTTCAAAACGGTATCGATATTTTTAACCCCCGGCACGGACAAGATAAATTTATTAACCCTTGCAACGCAATGCTCGCATGTCATTCCGTTTACTTCAATATTGATTTTTTTCATGAGTGCTCTTTCCCCTTTAATATTATTTTTATTTTCTATCACTAACTTTCGAACTTTAAAATATCTAAAATCGGGCACTTCTGGCTGTCGGTTTTTTCTTCGCATAACGATATAAGATTTAAAAGCTCTTTGCGCATCAGCTTTAAAGAATTAAGTTTCTTATCTATTTCATAGACTTTTTCTTCGGCCAACTTTTTCACATTCGAGCAGGTATTATATTTATTGTTATCTAATGAAAAAATTTCGGATATTTGCTTTAAGGAAAAACCGATAACCTTTGCATGTTTTATAAAACGCAAAACATCGGCGGCTTTTTCCGGATATATCCTGTACCCCGCTTCATTTGTATCGGGTTTATCAATTAACCCTATACGCTCGTAATATCTGATGGTTTGGGTGTTTAAATGAACCGCTTTAGCTAACTGTCCGATAGTCATATGTTTTTATTTTTGCCTCATAATATCATTTTACACCTTATAGTTAAGTATAATGTCAAGTTATTTTTAACATATATTTTATATTATTCCAAATCCCGATTGAGAAAATAATTTGGGGTATTAAAAAAGGCTTGACATTATACCAAAGTATAAGGTGTAAAATATAAAATTGAGATAAACTTGGAATAAAAAAAGAAAAATTATAAAAAATAAACGATTTGGGGGTTTTTATGAAAAGTTATTTAAATTGGAAAAATGTTATTGCAGGTATTTTCGCTGTTTTGATTTTAGCTTCGCAGGTATTGTTGACATCCGCATTCGTCTATAAAAAAAACGCTGTTTCGGGGGCGGTTATATCCGCCGCCTTTAAGAATGCAAATGCCCTTAATACGGATAAATTTAAAGTTTACGGGCTTGTGTGCGGGGATACATTTTGCATAACCTCTATTCAGAATGCGTTATATAGGATAAAAGGGGTTATTTCGGCAAAAGTTGATATGGAAAATCAGGAGGCGATCGTTAAATTTCACGGAAACATTCCGCCCGAAACCTTTATAAAGGCAATAGACGGCGCATCCAACGCCATGTTTCATTACAGCGCTCATTATATAAAATAAATGTAAAGAAACAAGGGGGAAAAGGCTATGAAAGTTTCAAAGCAAACGAAGTTCAGCGAAGCTCAACTTCGCGAGGGCAAAGCCCGAGAGCAGAGCGGTCAAGTAAAAGATATATCTAACGCAGCTTCCAATGCCGCTTCCGGTTCCGCTGCCCTGTTTGCAATTTTGGGCGGGGCTTGCTGCTGGGGACCGTTAGTTTTCAGCGTACTTGGAATAGGTGCAAGCACAGGGGGAGTTCTCGGTTCTACTGCCTCTTTTCTGGGAGTTATTGCGCCTTACAGAAATTATTTTTTGATATTAAATATTATCGGCATCCTTTTGTCCTTTTCCTTCATTTATATAATGCCGAAAATATCGTTAAAAAAAAGCGCACCTTTCACTGAATGCGATTGCGAGGCAAAAAGCACGCTTAATTTAAGCAAGCTAGTTTTTTTCCTGTCTTTCATAATCACGGTTGGGATGTTTGCGTACTTATATATGGATACCGGACAGATTTTTACGGCGTGGCCGGCGGTTTAAGACGACAATTGTCCTGAATGCTTAATGAGAAATTATTATATAACAAGGAGTAAAAATGGAACAAAATGAAGATTTTCAAGATACCATTCAAAGTTTGATAATAGAAATAGAAAATATTAAAGACTATCTGGAAGAAATATATAGTTATGACGGAGATATAAAAAAACTTTTTGTGAATTATGAAAATGAAACATATATTGAGCGTAAAGTCAGCGAATTAAGCGATAAGGTCGAAGTTTTTAACTGGTGGTGGAAGGTAATCGTGAGAGATGTAAAAGAGATGAAAGATATCCTGAAACCGGAAGATTAAAAACTGAACCGCTAAAGCGGAAAAAGCGGAACATTTTATTCAACCCTTCGCAACCTTAAAGCGTTGCTTACCACCGATACCGAACTAAAGCTCATTGCCGCGGCCGCGATAGCCGGACTGAGTAAAATCCCAAAAAAGGGATAAAGAATGCCTGCGGCAATAGGAATACCCACCGTATTGTAAATAAAAGCAAAAAAAAGGTTCTGTTTGATGTTGCGCATCGTTAATCTGCTTAAGCGCCTTGCCCGCACTATTCCTCTTAAGTCGCCTTTAACCAAAGTTACGCCGGCGCTTTCCATTGCAACATCGGTACCTGTTCCCATGGCTATACCGACATGAGCCTGTGCGAGAGCAGGTGCGTCATTTACCCCGTCTCCTGCCATTGCAACGGTTCTTCCCTCATCCTGCAATTTTTTTACCATCAAAGCCTTCTGATCGGGCAATACCTCGCTAATCACCTCATCGAGACCAAGTTTCTTAGAAACAGCCTCGGCGGTGGTGCGGTTATCTCCCGTAAGCATAACTATGCGGATACCTTCTTCATGGAGCTGTCTAACTGCCTCAAAAGTAGTATCTTTTATGGGGTCTGCCACGCCGATGAGTCCGGCGGCTTTTTCATCAACCGCCACGAACATTGCCGTTTTTCCGTCCCGCCTCATTTCCTCGGCTTTTAAGTCCAAATTTTTATGGTCTATTTTTAGGTCATCTAAGAGTATATGGTTACCCAGCGCTATACGGCGTCCTTCTATATTGCCTATAACCCCTTTACCTGTCAATGATTCAAAAGACCCGGTTTTTCCCGGCGTTATCCCTCTTTCGCCAGCCCCGGAAACGATAGCCGCCGCAAGCGGATGTTCGCTTCCTTTTTCGATGCCGGCCGCAAAAAACAATATTTTATTTTCGTCAAATCCTGCCGCCGGAACTACGGAGGTAAGTTTAGGCTTGCCTATCGTGAGTGTTCCCGTCTTATCCACCACAAGGGTATCCACTTTTTTCATAATCTCGATTGCCTCGGCATTTTTGAAAAGTACGCCTTCCATAGCCCCCTTTCCCGTGGCTACCATTATCGACATAGGCGTTGCAAGCCCAAGGGCGCAGGGACATGCAATTATCAGTACCGCTACGGCATTGACAAGCGCAAGCGCCATTCTTGGTTCCGGGCCGATTAATGACCAGATAATAAAGGTTAAAACGGCGATAGCAACTACTATCTGAACAAAGTAACCGGCTACAATATCGGCGAGTTTCTGGATAGGAGCGCGGCTTCTTTGCGCTTCGGCAACCATTTGAACGATCCTGAAAAGCAGGGTATCGGCGCCTACTTTTTCTGCCTTCATTATAAGAGACCCCGTGCCGTTTAGAGTTGCGCCTATTATTTTGTCTCCTTTATGTTTTTCCACGGGGATGGATTCCCCCGTAATCATAGATTCGTCAACCGAACTTGTTCCCTCCGTTACTATGCCGTCAACGGGAATTTTTTCGCCCGGACGGACGCGAAGCAAGTCGCCTGGATTAACCTCGTCAAGAGGAATATCTTCCTCTTTTTCCCCCTTTATAAGCCTTGCCGTTTTAGGAGATAGACCGAGCAAGGCTTTAATCGCCGCTCCAGTTTTGCTGCGAGCCTTAAGTTCAAGCATCTGACCGAGAAGCACAAGCGTTACTATAAAAGCGGCTGCTTCGAAATACGTATCCACCTGCCCGCCTTTACCCCGAAAAGATGCAGGAAATACCTGCGGCATAAGCGCAGCTATAAGGCTGTATAAATATGCGACTCCGACACCTAAGCTTATCAGCGTAAACATGTTTAGGCTGCGGTTTTTTATAGAATTGACCCCCCTGACAAAAAACGGCCATCCTCCCCATAAAACCACAGGCGTGGCAAGTATAAGTTCAATCCATTCCGATATTTTAGGAGGGAGAAGGCTTTCAATAGATATTGCCGGAGCATAAACGCTCATGGCAATCAACAGAAGCGGAACGGTTAGGATGAGACTAACCCAAAAACGCCTTGTCATATTTAAAAGCTCGGTATTCTTTTCTTCTTCTAAAGAGCCGGAGCGCGGTTCGAGGGCCATCCCGCATATAGGACAATTTCCCGGCGCATTGCGAATAATCTGCGGATGCATGGGGCATACCCATTCCGTTTTAGGTTTGGGAGCGGACGGAAACACAGGTTCGAGAGCCATCCCGCATATAGGACAGAAGCCGGGTACCGGCCGGCTTACCTCCGGATGCATCGGACAGATGTATGTATCATATCGGATTTTTTCGGAACTTTGACCTTTTTCCTGAACTTTCATAGCCCTCTTCTTGTATTCACATCCGCATCATACACACAGACAGTTTTTGTACTTGCAGTTTTTATTTTATCCTGCTTTATACCTTCTTTTTGCAATGGGCAAAAGAAGATTTTTTAAAAAAGATTGATTGTAATTGCGTTTAAGAAAATCGCTCGGATCGCCTTTCGCAAATCTCTTGGCGAGGTATCTATATCCCGTATTGCCGAATTTTTCGAATAAATATCTGTTAACGAGGGATGTTTCCAACATAGGTTTTAATTCCTTTTTCCAAAGTAAATCGTAATTCAAACCTGAAATTATACTATTTGCGGCCATATAACCGGATAGAATCGCATACCTCATTCCAAATCCCCAAAGGTAGTCCTGAAACCCGGCCGCTTCACCTATATATATTTTATTATGATATACTTGGGTATTCCCGATAAAAAAATTTCCGCAGCCGCCAAACCTTTTTTCATTTTTAATATCGATATTTTTTTCATTTTGGAAAAAATTAATCAAATTTTTAAAATATTTTTTTTCATTTTTGCAATCGTTATAGATTACGGTTGCCGCCGTTCCCTGACCGTTATTGACAAGCAGGTACGCATATCCTTTCGGAGCTATTTCGTCATCGAAAATCACAGCCGCCTGGTCATTCATTTCCGTATCGAATGTTATGCCCGCCGCTATAAAATCCGCAGTTTTTGGACCTGTGCCTATTATTACGGTTTCTTCAGGGGATGAAGCTATGCGGCGGTTAAAAAGTATTTCAATCCCAAGCGCAATAGCCTGTTTCTTTAGCCCCTCATCGAGCGAACCTTCGCCCACGCCTCTTTTTACAAGATAGAAAATGGGTTTTCCGGATTTTATTTCCAGCGGGGCTATTCCGGGAGCGTATATATCGCCTCCGTAATAAGGAACGCATAAAAAATTAACATCTATGCCTATATCCTTTAACAGCGCGGTTATATCTTTATCGGAGCTCCAGTTTTCCAGCCCTTGAAAGCCGACATTCCTACGATGGCCGACATCGGGGGACATTTCGTAAACCCTTGCCTTGTAGCCGTGTTTTGCAAGGACTATGGCAGAGGTCAAACCGGCGGGTCCTGCCCCGGCAATACTGATATGGCGTTCCTCTTTAAAGTTCAAAGTTTTAAAGTATAATCAAATAAAAATAAATGTATATTGTATATTTTTCTTATTTTGTTGATATAATTTAATATAGCACATAAAAAAGACAAATCAAGAGATAAACTAAAGATAAAGGAACTTTGGTAAAAGAAGGAGGGAAACCGTGGCAAAATTATTAAAAGCATTAATCATTAGCGCCGACGATTTTGAAGATACCGAGCTTCTGGTTCCGTATTACCGTTTAAAGGAAGAAGGCGTCCAAATAGATATTGCGGGGATGAAAAAGGGCAGGATAAAAGGCAAGCACGGATATGAGGTAGAGGCAAATAAAGCCCTTGGCGAAATAAACCCCGACGATTACGACATCCTTATACTTCCGGGAGGAAAAGCCCCCGAAACCGTCAGAAAGGATAAAGACGCGGTTAGAATCGCCAAATCTTTTTTTGAAAAAGAAAAACCCGTTGCCGCAATATGTCACGGACCGCAGACCTTAATTACGGCGGGACTTTTAAAAGGCAGACACGCGACATCATACAAGACTGTCGCCCCCGAACTTAAAGAAGCGGGGGCTTTATATATCGATAAGGATGTCGTGGTTGACGGCAATCTTATAACATCGAGACAGCCGTCCGATATTCCGGTTTTTTTAAAAGAAACTATAAAAAAATTGAACGAGATTAAAAAAAACTTACTTTAATGCCTAAATTAAAAATAAGCTGGTTAGATTGGTCTTGCGGCTCCCAAGTATATGAGCCGTTCGGATAATAAATATTGTTAGAACGTCCTTCTTTATTTTGAATATAATCGATTCCGACATAAGGGCTTATCATAAGGTTATTATTTTTATAGGCTTCGTAGCCAATTTTGCCGCCAAATATATAACCGTTACCGCTGCCCAAGTTATAAGTAATCGATTGCCCTAAGGTATTAGAATACCTATTCATCGAATTATTATAATTAAGTGTATAATAGCCATAAACTTGAGTCCAAAAGTTGGAATCTAACGGTTTTACGAAAGCAAGGATGCCGAATAGCCAGTGGTCAAGTTTATAATGCTCAACATTTGAAGAACCATCAGGATTTATTACATTTCTATTCCAGTCAATATATTCGTAACCGGCGTTTGGGATTAAAGCTAACTGGTCGTCATTAAACAAAAACACATATCCTAATTTTGCCCCGTAATTTATATACATAAGTCCGTCGATGCTCGAAGAATATCCGCAGGGAACGCCGCCGCAGGTAAGACCGCCCGAATAATTGGATTTGCCGGCGTTGCTCGAAAGATTGAGCTCGTAATAGATCGGCAGTTTTTTGCTAAAGTACGAAATGCCGATACCCCACCCGGGTAATTTAGCCGCTTCGTTGTCGTAGGTCGAACCCGCCGGATAATAAGGAGCGTCGGTACCGTTAACGGAATGTTCGGCATAATGCATATAATCTTCCGAAAAATATAAATCGAAAGAATTGATCAACTTAGAAACGCCCGCATTATATTTATGGCTTGCCGGATACCCGTATTTTGACATAGTTTGCGCATATACGTTCACTGTGCTAAATAAAAAAAATATAGCAAACAAAACTAATATCTTTTTCATTTTACAATCCCCCATTCTAAATTAATTTAATAATTTTGGAAGGTTAATGTCAAATTATTTATTGACAATATAAAATAAAAAGTTATATCATAAATGTATGAATTATAATTCATACATTAAATTTTTCATTATTTTTTAATTTTTAATATAGTGTAAATTTATGACAAAGGATGAGTTGATACTCAAAAAATTTTTCAAGCTGCTTGGCGACGAAAGTAAATTTAAAATCATTTCCGAATTAAAAAACGGAGAAAAATGCGTATGCGTTATTTATAAAGAACTTGGTCTGGAACAGACATTAGTTTCGCATCATTTATCCGCATTAAAAAAGGCGGGGTTAATTAACGGAAGGAAAGCAGGGAAGTGGGTTTATTATTCCATTAATAAAGAAGCATTTAAAGAAATTGAAAATCTTTATGATAATTCATTTGGAATTAAAAATTTAAAAGAAATCGAAAGCGGTAATTGTGATGGCAAAATATGTGTTACTTAAACCGGATTAATTAAATTTTTTAAAAAGGGGGCAGGAGGCTGTATGAATAAGATTGTTTTTGAGATTTTTGACCCGGCGCTTTGTTGTTCCACCGGCGTTTGCGGTCCAAATCCAGATGAAAAACTTATAAAAGTAAGGAATTTAATCGACAAATTGAAATCCGATTTCGGCGAATATATTGAAATCAAAAGACAGACAATATCGCAAGAACCAAAGAAATTCCTTGAAAATCCTTCGGTTCAACTTTTGATTAAAAATGAAGGCAAAGCCGCCCTGCCGGTTTGCATCTTAAACGGAAAGGTCATAACATACGGGAGATACCCCGAAGAAAAAGAGGTTTATAGTTATATTTCTTCGTTATCTTCGTAAATTTAACTTATCTTAAGATAAACCGGAGGAATAAAACATGCATTATTATTTTTTTCACGGCAAGGGAGGCGTCGGCAAGACGACCATATCATCGGCATTTGCCGTGAGATTCGCGATTGAAGGGAAAAAAACATTGATTGTTTCGACCGACCCGGCTTCTAACCTGAGCGATGTTTTTGAACAAAAAATAGGAAGTACTGAAAAAAAGATTGAAGGATTTGAAAATCTTTACGCGGTAGAAATGGATTCCGATGCGGAGGTTTTAAAGTATAAACAAAAAGTTCTTGGGGACAGCGCAGAGTTCCTGCCCGAAGAGGTTTTAAATTCTATCGAAGAAGAATTTAAAAGCCCATGCACCTCCGAGATAGCTTTTTTTAACAGTTTTACCGAGCTTTTTCTTAAGAAAGATTATGACAATATTATATTTGACACGGCTCCTTCCGCCCACACTTTAAGACTCCTTGAACTGCCTATGGAATGGACGGCATATATAGACGAAGTTAAAAAAGGCGCAGGACAGACCTGTATGGGTCCTGTCGTAAATATTGACGGATATTATAATCAATATAAAATTGCCCTAAACGGATTAAAAGATCCGGAACTTACAACCTTCGTATTTGTGATGCATCCAAAAGAACTCGATTTACTCGAAATTAAAAATTCAGCCGAAGAAGTAAAAAAATTCGGTATAACAAATATCGAAATTATAGCAAATGCTATTTTACCGGATGAATTATATCGCAAGGCGGAATTTAAAGATATTATTGCCGACCAGAGAAAAATTTTAAAACAAATAGATTCAATGGGGTTTAAAACCTTAAAGATAAATTTAAAAAAGAATGAGGTAAAGGGATTAAGGTCGCTGGCCGTCTTTTTTTCCAATCTAATCGATAATTCGGAGGAAGATAAAATTGCCTTTACAAATAATGTAGGCATTAAACAAAAAAATAATGAGCTTATTAAAAAGATAACGCCTCAAAAGACGCCGTTTTACCTGTTTTTCACGGGTAAAGGGGGGACAGGTAAAACCGTGTCTTCGCTTTTGTTTGGGAAATATTTTGCGGACAAAGGAATAAAAACATTAGTGGTTTCCGCCGATTATTCTGAGCATATCGCAAAAATAACCGGATTAGAAAATATCGGCGGGATTCCTTCAAAGTCGAAGGATGACGATAATCTCTATTTTGCCGGAATTTCCCCCGATTCGGCTCTGGATGAATATAAGAAAAATACCGTCGAATATTTTAAATCTTATTCAAATAATGAACAATCGCTTAAAGTTTTAGAAGAAGAGTTAAACTCCCCCTGCACCGAAGAGGTTGCCGTTTTTAAAAAATTCAGCAGTTTCTTTTTTGGGTATAAAGATTACGATGTTATAATTTTCGATGCCGCGCCCACCGGTCATGCCTTAAGGCTTTTATATATCAGTTTGGAATACGCAAAAATGGACAAGAAAGATGCAAGGCTTGAAGAATTTGTTAAAATGCTTAAAGATACAAATAAAACCATATTTTCGCTCTGCCTTTATCCCGAATACAGTCCGATTGAGGAAGCCAAAAGGGCATACGACGATTTAAAAGCGGCAGGGATTAATACCTCCTTTTTGATTGTAAATTATATTCTCGGCGGTAATTTTAACGACAGTTTTTTTAACGGCAGGAAGAAAATGCAGGAAACTTATCTTGAGCAGGTAAAGCAAAAATTTGGCATTCCTCTTTTTACGATACCGCAATATTCAGGCGAGATTAATAATCAAAAAACTTTGGACGCACTTTATTCCAGCGTATTTTAACTAAATAGATTTTTGCAATATTTATTTTAATCTTTACGATAAAGGTGCATATATACTATGGATTTACTATTATCTCATGAATATAAAATTATTTTTGCCATAGCCATTTTTCTATTCACGCTTTTTCTTGTTATAAAAAAGCCTTACAATATAGGAATAGGTTATAGCGCCGTAATAGGCGCGGTTTTAGCCTTTATTTTCGGCATAATACAATATATCGATATTTTCAAAGTTATTGATATTGTATGGGATGCGACATTTACTTTCGTGGCCACGATAATTATTTCTTTAATACTTGACGAAGTCGGTTTTTTTGAATGGGCGGCACTGCATATTGCAAGATTTGCGGGAGGAAGCGGCAGAAAATTATTTATATATGTGATACTTCTTGGAGCATTAGTTGCCGCTTTGTTTGCTAATGACGGAGCCGCGCTTATTATCACGCCTATAGTATATGAAAAAATGAAGGCGCTTAAATTTAACAAGAAAAATATGCTTCCGTTTATTATAGCGGGAGGATTTATTGCCGATACGGCATCGCTTCCGTTAAAAACTTCAAACCTTGTAAATATCGTATCAACGGATTATTTCAATATAGGTTTTTTTACATATTTTATAAATATGTTTACACCCGATATTTTTTCTATTTTAATTTCGGCTTGCGCGCTTTATCTTTTTTTCAGGAAAGATATTCCCGCCCGTTACGATGTCGGTTCATTAAAAATACCCAAAGATGCCGTAAAAGACGAAAAACTTTTTAAATATTCTTTTTTAATTCTGGTTTTGCTTTTAGGGGGTTATTTTGCAAGCGAGTTTCTTAACCTTCCCGTTTCGCTTTTTGCAATAATGTTTGCCATTATATTTTCTTTTATGGGCATTAAGAGCCCTGCCGTTAATTTAAAAAGTGTGTTTAAAAACGCCCCGTGGAGCATAGTGATATTTTCAGTCGGAATGTATCTTGTTGTTTTTGGTTTAAAGAATGCGGGCTTAACCGAGTTGCTCGGCAGATCCATTTCCTATTTTTCCCGTTTCGGCGGTTTTGTTTTAACGATTTATACCGGGTATTTGGCTGCTTTTGCGTCTTCGATTATGAATAACATGCCGACGGTAATGATAAACTCTCTTGCGATTCATTCGGCAAATCTTAAAAGCATAATGCTGAAACCTGCCGTATATGCTAATGTTATAGGGTGCGATTTGGGACCTAAAATTACGCCGATAGGGTCTTTAGCAACTTTATTATGGCTTAATGTATTGGAAAGAAAAGGAATCAAAATAAGCTGGGGTTATTATTTTAAGGTCGGTATAGTTTTAACCATTCCCGTATTATTTGTTACGCTTTTGGGTCTTTATTTGGGAATGCTGGTGAAATTTTAAATGGGGGGGGGAGGGGACAATGAAAATCATATTTTTATGCACGGGAAATTCTGCAAGAAGTCAAATGGCAGAAGGATTTGCCGAAGATTTAAAAGAAAAGGTCTATAAAGATAAGGATTTGGTAATTTTAAGCGCGGGGGTATCCCCTAAGCCGGTAAATCCCTTATCTATAAAGGTTATGGCTGAAAAAGGCATCGACTTAACCGGACATAAATCAAAATCTTTGGACGATATTGATTTAACAAATGCCGATTATATAATTACCTTATGCGGAGATGCTAAAGATAACTGCCCATATGTTGGGGCAAAAACTAAAAATCTTCACTGGGATTTATTGGACCCTGCGAATGCCGAGGGAAGCGAAGAAGAAAAACTTAATTTTTTTAGAAAAATCAGGGATGAAATTGAAATTAGAATAAAAGATTTTGGGGCGAAAGTTTTAAGAATTTCATAAATCGTACTCTCAAAATTGTAGAGGGAAATTCTAATTGTTTCTTGAAAGAACAGGCGGTATTATAAACCATGTAATAACAACGATCAGCCCAAATATTATATATATTGCATTAAATAACCAGATTGGAAAATTGTAATATAAAACCTTGTCCGCCATGCCCGCAATAAACGGCATGGAGCCGTGTTTCATATGGTCTAACGACATCAGCTTATATTCAAGCCATGTTAGAGGGCATTCGACATTAAACATGGATTCGACCGCAACAATCCCAATCATTAAGAGATGAATCAACCTGAAGGTAAAATTCCTGATCCAGAGCCAACCCGCAAAAAAGCCGATTATTATCAATATAAAGCCGATGACGATTACAAGCGCGTAGAGCAGGTGGATAACATAAACGGTCGATATTGCAACGGGGTATAGGCCATTAATCATTATCCGCACCTCCATTTTATTATTTTATCGATGTAATTAAGCGGCGATGTTTTTTTATTTCAAATTTTTTAAACAAAAGTTAAATTTATATTTCTTTGCCTTGGCCCGTCAAATTCGCAGAAAAAAATCCCTTCCCATCTTCCGAGATTTAGTTTATTGTCAGAATAGGGTATAATCCTTGAATTTCCTATTATCGACGATTTTATATGTGCGTCCGAATTTCCTTCGCTATGGCGGTAATTAAGATTTTTCGGCACTAAATTATCTAAAAAATGATTTATATCGAAAGCGACATCGGGGTCGTACGCCTCATTAATAATAATGCCCGTAGTCGTGTGGGGAGAATAAATCAGGCATAATCCGGCGGCATTTGAAGATTTTAAAACAAAGCCTTCGATTGCTCCTGTAATATCGATTAGTTCGGTTCTTTTACCGGTTTTTATCGAAAAATTATGCGTTTCCATTAATATCGATTAAAAATTTAAATATTTTTATTTAATTCATATTTAATTCATCGGGATTCAGCGATCTTCTTTCATTCTGCCATTCAATCATCCATTGCGGGTATAGTTTTTTGGGCTTCGTTGTATCCGAAAGTTTTGTAATTTCTTCGTTCGTCATGCTTACTTCTAAGGATTTAAGATTATCTTCAAGCTGGGACATTTTGTTGGCGCCTATAATAACCGATGTAACGCCTTTTTGAGCCAAAAGCCATGCAAGCGATGCCTGAGGAATCGAGATATTTTTATGTTTAGCTATTTCGGACAATACATCTATTGTATCATAACTCCTCTCATCTATGGGCGGAAAATTAAACTCGCTTCTCCTTGCTCCGGCCGGTTTCGGGTTTTGGCGGGTATATTTGCCGGTCAAAAAGCCTCCCGATAACGGAGACCACGGAAGAACGCCGAGTCCTTCCTCGTTGCACAAAGGAAGAAGTTCGTGTTCCAAGTCTCTTCCCGCTAAAGAATAATAAGCCTGAAGAGAAACAAAACGGCTGAAATTTTTGGCTTTGGCTAAATACAGGGCTTTCATTATGTGCCTTGCGCTCCAGTTTGAAACGCCCGGATACAACACTTTTCCCTGCCTTACTAAGTCGTTTAACGCCTCCAGCGTTTCTTCCATTTCGCAGGACGAGTCCCAGCCGTGCACCTGATAAAGGTCGATATAGTCCGTCTTTAATCTTTTTAAGCTGTTATTGCAGGCTTCCATTATGTGCTTTCTTGAAAGTCCGGCATTGTTTATATCGCCTGTTCTTTTCATAGCTTCTTCGCTTAAAGGCGAACGAACCTTTGTGGCGATGACGAATTTTTCTCTCGGCGCGTTAAGCTCTTTTAATGCGTTTCCAAGGATTTCTTCCGATTGCCCGAATGAATATATATCCGCCGTGTCAAAAAAATTTATACCGGATTCATAAGCCTTTTTAACCATAATATTTGCGTCATCCTGCCCGACCGCGCCGATATTTCTAAATTTGAACCCGAATGTCATAGCTCCAAGGCAGAGTCTTGAAACCTTAAGTCCCGTATTTCCAAGTCTTATGTACTGCATGCAACACCCCCTCAAGTTTTAAATAATTTTCGTAAGGTCTTATTATTTGTTTATTATCACGGCTATTATCACTTTTCTTTTAACTCCTTTTTTTATTCTTATTCTTCTAAATTAGGTTATCTCTTTTTAATGCAAAATGCAAACGCCTTATTATTCCCAAATCCAGAAAATAAAATCCTAAATCGGGATTGGATTATTGCATAATGCGGAGACGGCGGTTAAAAAACTTTTTTCTTGGTTAATATTGCCGTCATAAAACCGATGCGAACATTTGTAACAAGATATACGGGGGTATGGTTCGCGCCCGTTGAAAAATATATCTCCAAACTTCCCTTGT